>NZ_VMMD01000020.1:0-109265 GCF_013277015.1 Streptococcus sp. 1032
AAACTCATTCTCTTCGAAAATCTCTTCAAACCACGTCAATGTCGCCTTGCCGTAGGTATGGTTACTGACTTCGTCAATCTTATCTACAACCTCAAAGCAGTGCTTTAAGCAACCTGCGGCTAGTTTCCTAGTTTGCTCTTTGATTTTCATTGAGTATAAAACAAGCAAATCAGCAAGAAACCCACGACAAGATAATGTTGACGCGGGTTATAGTTTCAAAAAATATCAATTGACCTGACTAGCAATCTGTAGGAGTACCTTTTCAAAAAGGAAACTCTTTTCATAAAGACCTGTCTTAATCTGATAGTCTGTCTCAATCAAATAAGAAATAGCTTGCTTCAAAAAGCTCAAGGAAAGTCCTCGCGCATCTCTCAACGCAAACTTGATTTGATAGGGATTAGGATTACGTCCGAGATAACTACCTAAACCACTTGCAATCTGCGATTCTGCTTGCCCAGACTCCGCCAAAATCTTCACCTGAGTAAAAGTCCGAAATTGTCCTAGCATAACGGCAATCAACTTAATTTCATCTTCCCCTTGCAAGGTCAAATCTCTAACCAAGTCACGCGCCTGGTCCATCTTTTTAGTCAGAATAAACTGAGTTAAATCAAAAATATTGTCCTGCAAGGTCTTGGGAATTGCGTTAACAATATCCTCTTCCTCGATAACAGAGTCTTCTTTATAGGACTGTAAAAAGAGGAGATTTTTCTGAATTTCACTAAATTGAAAACCCGACTTGATGAGGAGATTTTCAAAAGAATGATTGGTAAACTGCAGACCTTGTTTCTGACTCCACTTTTGGAAATACTGACGCAATTCTTGTTCTTTGGCTTCTACTGCATCAAAGACCTTGGCATCACGCTTCAGTAATTTAACCAACCGTCTTTTGCTATCCAGCTTTCCTTCCGCAAAGATTACCAACTTGGTTGTTGGCGAAGGATTGTCAAGGTATTCCTCAAACGACTTAAGTTCATCATCTGTTAAAAAGCGTTTCTTGCCTGTTGTCATATCGACAAAATGGTCTAATATCACGATTTTTTCATCGGCAAAGAAAGGAAGGCTGACCAACTCCAGTTCAACATCCTTGTAAACCACTTCTTTCATATCAAAGTAGGCAAAGTTGAGGTCAGCAGAATCATAGCCAATCTGTTTCAATACTTGACTCTTCATCACTTCAAACTGACCCTGGTCTATGCCTGTAAACAGGCTCAGGCTCGGTAAATTTGATAAAGTCAACTTCTGGCTTTCTTCAATGGCTAGCATCTTCTCTCCTTTCTTCTGATTTTTAGATTTAATTTAATCAATATAGCGCAATTTCCCACGGAAATCTTCTAGGCTCTCGTACCCTTTTTCCACCATGATAGCTTTTAGTTCATTGGTAATGCGGTCAAAAGCACCAACTCCTTCTTTGTGAAGGGTGGTTCCCACCTGCACCATACTGGCTCCACAGAGGATATGTTCAAAGGCATCTCGACCAGTCAGAACGCCACCTGTTCCGATAATTTGGATTTGAGGATTTAAGCGTTGGTAGAAAGCATGAACATTGGCTAGAGCAGTCGGTTTGATGTACTCTCCCCCAATCCCACCGAAACCATTTTTAGGACGAATAACGACAGACTCATCTTCTATATAAAGGCCGTTTCCGATAGAGTTGACGCAGTTGACAAACTTGAGAGGATACTTGTTGAAAATAGCTGCCGCTTGGTCAAAGTGAACAATATCAAAATATGGTGGCAATTTAATTCCAAGAGGTTTGGTGAAGTAGGCAAACACCTCTGCCAAAATCCGGTCTGTTGTCTCAAAATCATAGGCAATCTGAGGTTTACCTGGAACATTTGGGCAGGAGAGATTTAGCTCAGTCAGACCACGAAACTCACTCTCTTGGACTTTTTTCAAGATAGTATGGGTTTCCTCTGGAGACATGCCAACTAGAGATAAAAAGAAAGTTCTGTTTGACTCTTTTTCCTGCAAGTCCAAAAGATAGTCCAAATAATAGTCTAAGCCCTTATTCGGCAAGCCCATAGAGTTGATAGAACCAAGTGGGACATCTTGATAGCGTGGCTCAGGATTTCCCTGACGAAATTCCAAGGTCGCTGTCTTAGTGACAAAGGTTCCTGCCGCTGAGTTTTTAACTCCTTCTAACTCCTCTATCGTCATACAAGCCACACCTGCTGCATTCATCAAGCAATTGTCAAACTCAAAACCAGCAATTTGTGATTTTGTTGATACCATGATTCTAATCCTCCAGATTCCTTTTATTGCTAATATTATACCACAGTTTTAATTCTAGGTTTACTAGATTCTATGGTTCTATCTATTTATTCGGAAAAGAAAGTCTAGTGCAGAAGTCATGCTATGGAAACAGCTAGTGTATTGGAAGTTTGAACAAGGCTTGGGTAACAGACTTTTGAATGAAGTCCAAGCAACAAGGAGAAATCTCAACCATGAGTCCATTCCATGACTCTGTTGCTATAGAAAACCTTGCAATAGTCAAGTGATAACGAATAAAACTTTGGATTGAAATATCCCCATGATTATCTATTACAAGGAGAAATCTCAACCTTTATCATTTTTAAAGAAATACATGTAAATCTCTACTTTCGCAAAATGGATTTTCAGAACAGTATCCCAGTATAGTTAAAAACTATAAAAAAGAGAGGAAGTTCCCCTCTTAAGATTTTATTTGACTGCTTCTTTTAAAGCATCTACCTTGTCCAAACGTTCCCATGGAAGATCAATATCTGTACGTCCCATGTGTCCATAAGCTGCTGTTTGACGGTAAATTGGACGCTTAAGTTCCAGCATTTGGATAATTCCTGCAGGGCGAAGGTCAAAGATTTGACGCGCTGCTTTTTCAAGCTTGCTTTCAGCTACTGTTCCTGTACCGAAGGTATCGATACGAACAGAAACAGGCTGGGCAACACCGATAGCATAGGCCAATTGCACTTCTGCCTTCTTAGCAAGACCTGCTGCAACGATATTCTTGGCAATATAACGAGCCGCATAAGAAGCTGAACGGTCCACCTTAGTCGCATCTTTACCAGAGAAGGCACCACCACCGTGACGAGAGTAGCCACCATAGGTATCCACGATAATCTTACGACCAGTCAAGCCTGAGTCTCCTTGAGGTCCACCGATTACAAAGCGACCAGTTGGGTTGATGAAGAATTTGGTTTGCTCATCCAAGTAAGAGGCTGGAATAACCTCTTTGATAACCTTGTTAATGACATCATTGTGAATTTGTTCGTTGCTGACTTCTGGATCGTGCTGAGTTGAAATAACAACTGTGTCCACACGTACTGGACGGTCATTTTCATCATACTCAACTGTAACTTGTGATTTAGCATCTGGGCGAAGATAGCTAATTTCCCCATACTTACGAAGTTCTGCCAGACGACGAACCAACTTATGACTGAGTGAAATTGGCAATGGCATGAGCTCTTCTGTTTCATCCACTGCAAATCCAAACATAAGCCCTTGGTCTCCAGCACCAATCAAATCAAGTGGATCTTGGTCTGCATTTCCACGAACCTCCAAGGCTTCGTTAACACCTTGAGCAATATCAGGTGATTGCTCAACAAGTGACGGATGGACTCCCACTGTCTCAGCAGAAAAACCATATTCTGTATTGGTGTAGCCAATCTCTGCAATGGTATCACGAACCACACGGTTAATATCCACATAGGCATTTGTAGAAATTTCACCAAAAACGTGGACGGAACCAGTATATACAGCTGTCTCAGCAGCAACGTGCGCTTCTGGATCCTCTGCTAAAATAGCATCCAAAATCGCATCTGAAATTTGGTCTGCAATCTTATCTGGATGCCCCTCAGATACAGACTCAGACGTGAATAATTTACGTTCTGACATAAAAATGTCCCCCCTTAAAAATAGTGTTATAGAGTTACAAAGTACTGATAGAAATCCCTATCATCCACGAGTTGCGACTCGAAAGAAATAAAAACGACACTTTTTTATTTCTGAAGCTAGTAAGGCGCATAGGGTGACCACCCTATAGCGACAACCGTAGAATGACGAACGACTTTGGAGCCGTCATTCTTTGCGAGTTGCGACTCGAAAGAAAAAATAGAAATTTCTACCATCTTATCGGGACTATATAACTTTACCATTATACCATTTTTAAACGCAATTTGCAGTCTATAATGTAGTGTTTCTGTATAGATAGTTCGTTCTCATAAAGCAAAAAGTTGGAGCTCAGTACTCCAACAATTGCTATTAAAATGTTTGACGTTTTGCTTTACGCTCTGCACGACCGCGAGCGCGATTTTCAGCGCGCTTGTTTTTCCGACGTTTTTCATCAACCGCCCATTGAATCTTCTTCTTATAACCTGGTTTGACTTTTTTCTTTTTCTTTTTAACCAAACCAATCATTTCAATATCAAGTTTATCTTGTTTTTTCTCACGGTTGGCACGACGGTCACGGTCATAAGTATCTTGAAATTCTCCGTCTTTGACCATCTTAGGAGTAAACTTGATTCCCAATTTCTCCAACTCACGGATATCCGAGTCATCACTTGGCTGGTAAAGGGTAATAGCTGTACCTGGTAGGCCATTGCGTCCGGTACGACCAACACGGTGGACAAAGAAGGACAAATCTTGCGGAATGGCATCATTGATAACATGGCTGACACCTTCAATATCAATTCCACGCGCCGCCAAATCTGTTGCGACAATGTACTCAAAATCCAAATTTTTAACCTGGTTCATGATACGTTTACGCTCACGAGGGGCAATATCCCCATGGATTTTCGCAACCTTCAAGCCTTGAGCAGTCAAATATGAATGCAATTCATCAGCACGTGTCTTAGTGTTAACAAAAATCATTGCCAAATACGGTTGCATCAACTGAGTTAACTGGTAAATTTGAGCATTCTTATCTCGGCCCTTGGTCGAAATCAACCAATTATCAATAGTGTCAGAAATGACCGTTTTGGTCTTGATTTTCTCCATAACTGGATTTGACAAGTATTTTTTCAAGAATGGTTGCAATTTTTGTGGAATAGTCGCTGAGAAGACCATGAATTGCAGGTCTTTTGGAAGGTTTCCAGCAATTTTATCAACAGTTTCTAAGAATCCCATATCCAAGGTCATATCTGCCTCATCGACCACAAAGGTCTTAGCCTTGTGAATAGCTAGGTTACCAGACTTAACTAAGTCATAAATACGGCCAGGCGTTCCGATAACAATATGAGGCTGATTACTTGCCAATTTGTCAATTTGGCGAGCCTTATCTGTCCCTCCTACATAATTAACCACACGAACTTCCACTTCTGAGTGGGCTGCAATCTGACGAGCTGCTTGGTAAATTTGAGTAGCTAATTCACGGCTCGGTGCAGTAATGACTGCTTGAACACTATCGCTGATTTCATCTAATTGCTGGAAAATCGGCAATAGGAAAGTGTGAGTCTTACCCGAACCTGTTTTTGATTCTCCTACTAGGTCACGACCTGCCAAAACAATGGGAATCAACTTATCTTGCACCTCTGTTGGAGTTGTAAATTTTAACTCCTCCAAGGCTTCTCTAATATAATTTTTAAATTGAAATTTCGTAAATGACATACTATCCTCGATTCTATCTATCTTATCAATTATACCACATTTTATTCCATTTCAGTAGTCTCACTTATTTATACTCAATGAAAATCAAAGAGCAAACTAGGAAGCTAGCCGCAGGCTGTACTTGAGTACGGCAAGGTGAAGCTGACGTGGTTTGAATTTGATTTTCGAAGAGTATTAGGCTATTTCCAGTAGCTTTTCTAATCAGAAAAAGGCTGGAATTTTATAATCCCAACCTCTTTTCATACTCAATGAAAATCAAAGAGCAAACTAGGAAACTAGCCTCAGGCTGTACTTGAGTACGGCAAGGCGACGTTGACGTGGTTTGAATTTGATTTTCGAAGAGTATCAGTTATTATTTCCAGTTTAAAATAGCACTCAAGCCATAGTGATCACTGACTTGCGGACTATTGTTACCATCAAATACAACATGTAAATTTTCTACCTCTAACTCTTTGGTAGTAAAAACATAGTCGATTCGAAGGGGTTCAGTGTTCCCTTTCCATCCATCTATTTCTGGTGGAACAGTATAGCTACCACTTTTCTCTTGACTAACTTCAAAAGCGTCTTGTAAGCCCAATGGACTAGCTAAAATAGCTTGGTAGCCTTCCTTACCGGCTGGGTTGTTGAAATCTCCAGCTAGCAAAAGCGGCTTGTTCAATTCTTTCAAGACAGCCTCAAATCGTGCCCATTCTTCTTGGAAACCTTTATCCCACCATGAAAGGTGGACACTTGCAACTGCAAGCTCCTTACCATCAACTACAGTTTCAGCCAAGGCAATACGGCGAGTATGATAGTCTGTTGGATCATCCACATCTGAAACTAAAATTTCTCTGGCTTCAATAGGTGTTTTAGACAAGATAGCCACACCTTCGTGGTAGCGATCATAACCGATATGGTTATAGGCCCAAGTCCAGTAGTAATTTTTCCCTTGCTCAGACAACTTTTCAACCAAGAGTCTAACATAGTGATCTTGGTGAATAGGCTCAGCTGCTGGCAAAGCTTGATAAAGATCATTGACCTCCACCTCTGGAGATGTGATCTCCTGATTGATTTCTTGGAAACAAATCAAATCATAGTCCTTTTCAAGAATATCCTCAAGCAAAATCTGGAATTTTTCCTCTGCTTCTTTCTCCATCCAACTGTGAGTATTGAGTGTTAAAAATTTCATGCTTTTCTCCCAAAATAAGAGGTTGGAATACAGCTTCCAACCTCAAGTATATTACAATTCTACTTTAGCAACTGCTGTTTTAGCTGCAAGAGAACCTGTTTTTTCTAATTTAACTGATTTAATTGCATCACCATTTGTGAAGACAACTACTGTTGAAGTTTCACGTCCTGCTGCACGGATAGCATCCAAGTCAGCTGTGACAAGGAGATCACCTGCTACAACTTTTTGTCCTTCAGCAACATGAACTGTAAATGGTTTACCTTCAAGACTTACTGTGTCCAAACCAATGTGAACCAATACTTCAAGACCTGCTTCAGTCACAATACCAAGAGCATGTTTTGTTGGGAAGATGCTTGATACAGTACCTGAAACTGGAGATACAATGTTTCCATTTGCAGGTTCTACTGCAAATCCATCACCCATCATTTTTTGAGCAAATACTGGATCTTTTACTTGTTCCAAAGCAACAACTTGACCGTCTGCTACTGAGTAAACTTCCTCAGTAAGACCTTTGAAGTGAACAGTGTTTTGTTGTGCTTCAGTCATTTGGCTTGGAAGAGTTTCAGGAATGATTTCACCTGAATCAAGGATATCTTGGATATCAGATTTCAATACGTCAGCTTTTGGTCCGTAGATAGCTTGAACCCCTTGTCCTTTCATGACAAGACCCATAGCTCCTTCTGCTTTCCATTGCTCTGCATTTCCTACTTTATCTGCATCTTTAACAGTTACACGAAGACGAGTCATACATGCGTCAACATCAACGATGTTTGCACGTCCACCAAGAAGGTTGATAATATTTACAGCTTGAGAACCTGCTGCAACTTTCACTTCGCTGCTAGATTCTTCTGAACCTTCAGCAGTTTCGTAGTTTCCGTTACGTCCTGGAGTTGCGTAGTTGAATTTTTGAATCATGAAGTTTGCGATAAAGTACATGATTACAGCAAAGAGAACAGTTACCCAGATAAAGTTAACGATATCCATACCAATACCAGCATTAATTGCTAGTGGTGTACGAGTCAAGAACTCGATTGAACCGAATGAGTGGACACGTAGGTTTACTACGTCAGCCATAGCGAAGGCAGCACCTTGAACAAGTGAGTAAACAAGATACATAGGTGTTGCTACAAACATGAACATGTATTCGATTGGTTCAGTAACCCCTGTCAAGAATGTTGCAAGAGCTGTCGCAATCATCATACCTTTATATTGATGTTTCTTATCAGCATCGACATTACGGTAGATAGCCACGATCACACCCATCAAGATACCGAATGAACCGATCATTTGTCCAACTTTGAAACGAGCTGGGTGAACAGTATCTAACAATTGTTGGTAATGACTTGCATCTGTACCTTTAAGGTTAACAAGGTCTGTTACCCATGCAAGCCATAGTGGGTCTTGACCAAATACTTGAGTACCTTTAGCTGCACCAGTTAAAATGTCATAAGTACCACCAAGAGCTGTATAGTTCATTGGGATAGTCAACATGTGGTGAAGACCAAATGGCAAGAGCAAGCGTTCCAAAGTACCATACAAGAATGGTGCAAGGATTGGTGCAGTTTCTTGTGAGTTGGCAATCCAGATACCAAAGCTATTGATACCTGTTTGAACTACTGGCCAGAAAGCAGCAAGTAGAATTGCAGCGATTGCTGAACGAAGAATAACTACAAATGGTACGAAACGTTTTCCGTTGAAGAATGAAAGTGCATCAGGAAGTTTACGGAAGTTGTAGTATTTGTTGTAAGCAGTTGCCCCTACAAAACCTGAGATAATCCCTACGAATACACCCATGTTCAAGGCTGGAGCTTCAAGAACACTGATAAAGTAATCAGCAACTTTGATTGAACCACCAAAGAAAGTAGTTACCATAGCATCTGGATTTTTCAACATATCGCCTGATACACCAAAGATTGTACCAGTGATACGGTTAATCAAGATGAAGGCAAGACCTGCCGCAAACGCACCACCAGCACGTTCTTTAGCCCAGCTTCCTCCAATGGCTAGGGCAAACAAAATGTGAAGGTTACCGATAACTCCCCAACCGATTTGCTCTAGGACACCACCAGTAATAACGAGTGGAGCAAAGTTAGGGTTAATCATCACGATAGACTTACCGATTGAAATCATCAAACCAGCAGCCGGCATAACCGCGATAACCACCATCAAAGCCTTACCGAATTTTTGCCAAAATTCGAAAGACAAGACATTTTTGAATGTATCTTTCATCATTCAAATCTCCTTTATTTTTATTTAGGCAAACGTTTTACGAAAACGTTTGCACCTTTTATGATTTAATTATACCACTTTAATTTTTTTTGTAAAGGCTTTTACAAAAAAAATTACACTTTTTTCAAAAAAATTTCTAGTGCCAAATTTCAAGTTCAAATTAGCCATCAAAAAGTCTTCTCTGGGGAACTTCTTTATACTCTTCGAAAATCTCTTCAAACCACGTCAGCGTCGTCTTACCGTATATATGTGACTGACTTCGTCAGTCTTATCTACAAACCTCAAAACAGTATTTTGAGCATCCTGTGGCGAGCTACCTAGTTTGCTCTTTGATTTTCATTGAGTATTAGAAGTCCCTTTTCTAAAATTTTTGTAGCAAAAAAGGAGATTTTACAACCTCCTCATAAAAGTAATTATTTTACCTAAATCTTCAAAAATCTGCGCATGGAAATTCCTGAGCCCAGTGAACCAATGAAAATTCCAATCACAAATAGTAGGGCAATCATCAAAGGACTAAATAAATCTGGACTAATCATGGATAGATTTTGCCCTACCAACGATTTGTTGACAGATTGGTAAACCATTTGATAAACAATAAAGACTAAAACAGATGGTGTGATAGCTCCCAATAAACCGATAAAGGCTCCTTCTAACAAGAACGGTCCACGGATATAACTGTTTTTAGCTCCGACCAAGCGCATGATTTGAATTTCGCGACTGCGGGAAATAATGGTAATACGAATGGTATTTGAAATCAAGAAAACTGCGACAAAAATTAACAAAGCTGCAATCCCTAGTCCCCAAACACGGATAAATGAGGCTAACTTGAAGAGTCTTTCTGTATTGGCACCGCCATCTTGAACCTCAGAGACACCTTCAATTTTTTTAGCACCTTCGGCTATAGTTTTTACATCATTTGGAGTATTTGCCTCTACAATATAGGCATCATAGAGAGGATTGGCATCTCCTTCAAAGATTTTCCAGTTATCTCCCATTGTCTCGGTTAACTTTTCATATTGTTCTTCTTTACTTGAAAAGGTAACACTCTTAACAGTAGACATGTTCTTCAAAGAATCATATACCTTGTGGTAGTCATTATTTGTAACAGTTTGACCTTCTTTTTCAATTGTCTGACTGTTATCTTCCACATCCTTTCGGATATAAACTACTACACGGACATTATTTTCAATATCTGTAGCTAGTTTCGCTGTATTGAAAATAACAGAAGCAAATATTGCCACCAAGGTCAAAGTAATCATGACTGAACTGACAGCAGCTACTGTCATCCAACCATTTCGTTTCAAACTTTTTAAGGCTTCAAATAAATGGCGAAAAAATCTACTAATCATCGTATCCATACTCTCCTTTTGATTCGTCACGAACGACACGGCCATTTTCAATGGCAATGACACGGTGGCGCAAGGTATTTACAATCTGGCTATTATGAGTCGCCATCAAAATAGTTGTCCCTTGTAGGTTAATCCGTTCCAAGAGATTCATAATTTCCCATGAATTATCAGGATCCAAGTTTCCTGTTGGTTCATCGGCTATCAATACTTTGGGATTATTTACAATGGCACGTGCAATCGCAATCCGCTGTTGCTCTCCACCTGAGAGCTCATTGGGGAAAGAACGAACCTTGTGCTTCAAGCCAACCAAGTCTAAAACTTCCATCACACGTTTTTTGATATTACGGCGATTTTCCCCGATTACTTCCATAGCGTAAGCAATATTTTCATAGACCGTTTTCTTTGGCAAGAGTTTATAATCCTGGAAGACAACCCCAACACTACGACGTAGAAGCGGGACGTCTTTCTTTTTGATCTTAACCAGATTAAAACCAGCAACTGATAGGCTTCCTTTATCGATTTTTACTTCACGATATAGAGAACGAATAAAAGTTGACTTCCCTGCTCCTGAAGGTCCTACGATGTAAGCAAATTCCCCCGGTTGAACGCTGACCGAAACACCGCGTAGGGCAGTCGTTCCATTGTCGTATTTTTTGACGACATCTCTCATTTCAATGATTGACATGTGACTTCCTTTCTATATTAGCTAATTCGCCACTTGAGATAGGCATCGATAAAACCATCTAGGTCACCATCCATAACCTTATCTACCTGAGCAACCTCAAAGCTAGTTCGGTGATCTTTTACCATAGTATAAGGTGTGAAGACATAAGAACGGATTTGGCTTCCCCATGTGATTTCCTTTTTCTCACCTTTGAGAGAATCTACCTCCGCAGCCTTCTTCTCTTGCTCCATTTGATAGAGCTTAGCCTGCAACATCTTCATGGCACGATCTCTATTTCCATACTGGGTACGATCGACCGTTGATTGGACAACAATTCCAGTTGGAATGTGGGTTAAACGTACACCTGTTGAAACCTTATTGACGTTTTGTCCACCGGCACCACCTGAACGGAAGGTATCCATCTTGATGTCATCTTCACGGATTTCCACTTCAATAGTGTCGTCCAACTCAGGCATCACTTCTACAGATGTGAAAGAGGTATGGCGACGTTTGGCAGAGTCGAACGGCGAAATTCGCACCAAACGGTGCACACCCATTTCTGACTTGAGAAGGCCATAGGCATTAGGCCCTTCAAATGATAAAGTTACTGACTTGATACCAGCTTCATCCCCTGCTTGGTAATCCAATACTTCCACTTTAAAGCCTTTAGCATTACCGTAACGAGTATACATACGCAGCAACATATCGCCCCAGTCCTGCGCCTCAGTACCACCAGATCCTGGATGAATTTCCAAGATGGCATTGTTGTGGTCATAAGGTTCTGACAAGAGAAGCGTCATCTCGTAGCTGGTCATCATCTTATCAAGTTCTGATAACTGTTCGACCAGTTCATCATGCACTGAATCGTCTTCTGCTAAAAAGTCCAATAAAATTTCGACTTCATCCTGCAACTCTTCCATTTTGTGGAAAGTGTTATAGGTGTTTTTTAATTCATTTAATTCTTGCGACGTTTTTTGGGCCGCGATATTATCGTTCCAAAAATCAGGTTCTGTCATCTTGTTTTCCAAGATGGCAATCTCTTCCTCTAGACCTTCTAGGTCAAAGAGACCCCCTGAAAGAAGCTAATTTTTCACGATTTGCGTCAATTTTCTGACGGATTACTGAAATGTCCATAAATACTCCTTTTTTACATCATTTCATTATAGCATATTTTATCATTTCTTTCCATCTTTTGCTATAATCCCTTTTTTATGAAAAAAGAACCTATGAAAAAAGAAGCCTTTGGGCTTCCCTTCTTACAAGACTTTTGCTGAAGTGCGAGTGATTTCTTCCACTTGAATACCATTTGCTTCAAATTTTTCTTTCAAGGCTGGTAAATCAATTGATCCATCGATTTGCACTTCGATAATGACCTTACCATCCTTACGCGGAATATTGACTGTATGGGAGATATTCAAATTTTCTTCAACGATTAGAGAAACAATCTTACCAAGGACACCGACTTCATCTTCTGTAACAAAGCGCACACGAATTCCTTCTTCACCATAACCAGCAATTTCAAGAAAGGCTTGGAAAACGTCACGGTCCGTAATAACTCCGTATACTTGATGATTATCTACGACAGGAAGAATACCAATCTTGTTTTTCAACATCAGATAAGTTGCATCTTCTAGACTCGCATAGCCTGAAACAGTGACAACATCGCGAATCATGACATCTTTTACTTTTGTCTTATTTAGAAGATAATTCATCTCATAGATAGAAAGACTGGTTGCTTTTGATGGGCTAGCTTGGGCAATGGTTCCCTCAGTTACCAAACCAACCAATTGATCATTTTCGATAACAGGCAAGCGGTGCAACCCTTGCTCTCTCATCAAATCTGCTGCATGAGATACTGTTGTATCTGGACTAATATAAACTACCTTGCGGGTCATAAAATCTTTAACTGCCATGAGACTTCTCCTTTTCTATTCTTATCCCTATTATACAATCTTTTTGTAAATCTATCAAACGCTTACATTTCTTTTTCAAAATTCAGAAAAGTATGAATAAGCTAGCAAAAAGAGCTCTAAAATCGAGCTCTGTGAATGAAGGTAAGATACCTTTCATTCGATTTTTTCAATTATTAGAAATTAACTTTTCAATGTAGATAAAGATTGCTTTGCAATCTCTATCCGCAACCTAAACTAGTCTCCCAGACTATGCGAAGATTACTTCGTAATCCTTATCCACCGACTAAAACAATCCACTGGATTGTTTTAGCCACCTAGGTATGCTTTTCTGACTTCTTCTGATGAGGCGAGTTCTTTTCCTGTTCCTGATAGGACGATTTTTCCTGTTTCCAGCACATAGCCTCGGTCAGAGATTGCGAGTGCTTTATTGGCATTTTGTTCAATCAAGAGGACGGTTGTTCCTTGCTTCTGAATATCTTGAATGATATCAAAAATCTCTTGGATAAAGATTGGTGCAAGTCCCATTGATGGTTCATCTAAAAGAAGAAGTTTTGGTGTTGACATAAGAGCGCGTCCCATGGCAAGCATTTGTTGTTCTCCTCCTGAAAGAGTGGCTGCGTCCTGGTTCTTGCGTTCTTCAAGACGTGGGAAACGTGAGAAAACCCTCTTCAAGTTAGCTTGATTTTCTTCACGGTTTTTCTTTAAGAAAGCTCCCATTTCAAGATTTTCCATAACAGTCAAGCCAGGGAAAACGTGGCGTCCTTCTGGTACTTGTGAAAGACCACCTGCCACGATTTTTTGAGCTGGCATTTTTTGGATTTCTTGACCTAAAAATTCAATCTTTCCTGAACTTGGTCGTACCAAACCAGACAAGGTACGGAGAATGGTTGTCTTACCTGCACCATTGGCACCGATAAGGGAAACAACTTCTCCTTCATTCACTTCAAAGCTTACATCACGGACTGCTTGGATCATGCCGTAATGCACAGAAAGATTATCAACTTTTAACATAGACATTAGGCTTCACCTCCTAGATAAGCTTCGATAACGCGTTTATTGGTCTTAATTTCTTCTGGAGTTCCCTGAGCAATCAAACGACCGTATTCGAGTACGTAGATGCGTTCTGTTACTTCCATGACCAGATTCATATCGTGTTCAATCAGCATGATCGTAATTTTAAATTCATCTTTGATGCGACGAATTAACTCAGTCAATTCCGCTGTTTCCTGCGGGTTCATACCTGCTGCTGGTTCATCTAAGAAGAGAATTTTAGGTTCCGTAGCGAGGGCACGAACAATTTCCAAACGACGTTGTTGTCCGTAGGCAAGATTTTTAGCAAGAGTTTCTGCATCACCATCTAAATCAAAGATTTTCAACAATTCCAAAGCCTTAGCCTTTAATTCTTTTTCACTCTTGTAAAAAGCTGGTAAGCGCAAAAAACTAGCAAAAACATGTTGTTTGTGATGGTTTCCAAAAGCAATCAAAACATTGTCCAAAACTGTTAAATCTTTAAAGAGACGGATATTTTGGAATGTACGTCCAAGTCCCAAAGAAGCAATCTTATAAGGTGCCTTTCCATTCAAAAGGTGACCATCTAGTGTTACTGTTCCCTCACTTGGTTCATAAACACCCGTCAAGAGGTTGAAAAGAGTGGTTTTCCCAGCTCCGTTTGGTCCGATTAGTCCAACCAGTTCCCCTTCGTTCAATTCAAGAGTCACATCTCCAACAGCTGTTAGACCGCCAAAATGTTTGGTTAACTGTTTTACTTCAAGTAATGCCATTAGTTTTGTTCCTCCTTCTTAGATTTTTTAAAGAAACGTGATAGGCTCAATTCCCATGTTCCAAGGAGTCCACCTGGTCTGAAAATCATTACCAATACCAAGGCCAAAGCGTAGATAATCATACGCACGCTGGCAACGTCTTGGAGAAGCATATTCAAAATCCCCAGAACAATAGCTGAAACAATGGCACCTGTAATGGAACCAAGTCCACCAAATACAACAATAATCAAAACGTTGATTGAGTTGATGAAGGTGTAATCTTTCGGTACAACTGAACCGATAAATCCTGCCTGAAGTGACCCTGCAATACTTGCAGTAATGGCACCAAAGACAAAAGCGATGATTTTAATTTTAGTCGTATTAACCCCAACTGACTCAGCAGCGATTTCATCCTCACGAACAGAGAGGGTTGAACGACCAATTGGACTACGCAAGAAATTCAAGGTTGCAATGGTTGTAATCACGACAAAGAAGTATACCATTTGCCAAGTTGTAAAGTTTGGAATTCCCAAGATACCTGCCGCACCATTTGTAAGGCTTCCGCCATTGATGATAAAGATACGGATAATTTCAGATACACCGAGAGTTGCTACCGCAAGATAGTCCCCCTTCAAGCGCAAGGTTGGAATTCCGACAAGCAAGGCAACTGCTCCTGAAAGCAAAGCTCCTACCAGCATGGCTCCAAAGAAGGCACCGTAGGTTGGTGATTTAGAACCAATAATAGCTGCTGCATAGGCACCAATCGCCATGAAACCAGCATGACCAAGTGAAAATTGTCCTGAAAAACCAACGATTAAGTTGAGACCAACAGCCAGAATAATATTGATTCCGATTTGTTGTAAAATCTGTACATAGAATAGGTTGAGTACTCCAACTGAAACCAATACACTAATCAAGCCATAGCCAGCTAACAAAAGGAGTAACCATAGAATATTAACTTTTAAATTTTCTTTCATCGTTTACACCTTCTCTTTCACATTTTTACCAAGGATACCTGCTGGGCGGACAATCAAGATCAACAACAAGATTCCATAAACAATGGCATCACGGAAGTCTGACATCCCAAAGGCTGTCGCAAAGGTTTCCAATAGACCAATCACAAAACCACCAAGCGCCGCACCAGGAATAATTCCGATACCACCAAGTACTGCGGCAACGAAAGACTTAAGACCTGGAGTAACCCCCATCAAAGGTTCAAGAGAGTTATAATAGAGGGCAATCAGAACACCAGCCGCACCCGCAAGAGCTGAACCCAAAGCGAAGGTAAAGCTGATAGTACGGTTTACATTAATCCCCATCAATTGCGCTGCATCGCTATCTACGGATACCGCACGCATGGCTTTCCCCATCTTAGTCTTTTGGACAATGACTTGTAACAAAATCATCAAAATCAAGGAAATGGCCAAAATCATTAACTGCACGTTTGTTAGGCTAACCGGTCCCAAATCATAGCGAACTGTTTGAATCGCTTGAGGGAAGGCACGGGTATTGGCACCAACCAGATAGACCATGCCATACTCCAATAGGAAGGAAACCCCAATAGCTGTAATCAAAACAGCAATACGAGTAGAGTGACGTAAAGGTCGGTAAGCAAGGAACTCAATCACGACACCAAGAATAGCCGTCGCTAGCATAGCTACAATAAGCGCTACAAAGAAATTCATTTGGAAAGAATTAATCAAGAAATAACCGATAAAGGCTCCCATCATATAAATATCACCGTGGGCGAAGTTGATGAGCTTGATAATTCCGTAAACCATGGTATATCCTAGGGCTAACAGCGCATAAACACTACCTAGAATCAAACCATTTACTAGTTGTTGGAGCATAAGATTCACTCTTTCTATTTATAATTTTGAGGGTTTCCCCTCACTTTTTGATAGGTTCTTAAACATCGAAACAGGGAGTGAGTCCGAGGCTCATTCCCTATTTCAACATTTTTCTATTATGGTTTTACAACTTCTGCTGCTTCAACCTTACCATTGTTCATGGTCATCATGTAAGCTGTTTTGACTGTGTTATGGTCTGCATCGAAGCTTGTTTGACCAGTTACACCTTCAAAGTCTTTTGTTTTAGCAAGATTATCCTTGATTTCACCTGAGTTTTTAGCACCTTTTGCTGCGTTTGCTACAAGGTGAACTGAATCATAAGCCAAGGCTGCAAATGTTGAAGGCTCTTCATTGTACTTAGCACGGTAAGCGTCAAGGAAGGCTTTTGCTTTAGCTGAAACTTCTACAGTAGTTGAGAAACCTGAGATAAAGTAGATGTTTGATGCTTTTTCAGCAGTTGCTTGTTGCACAAACTCTTCTCCGTTAAATCCATCACCACCAACGATTGGTTTGTCAATTCCCATACCACGCGCTTGGTTTACAATTTTTCCAGCTTCAGTGTAGTAACCAGGAACAACGATGGCATCAAAGTCTTTTCCTTTCATTTTTGTAAGGGCTGCTTGGAAGTCTGTGTCACCTGCTACGAAAGTTTCATCTGCAACGATTTCACCCTTGTATGATTCGCGGAAAGATTTAGCAATACCTTTAGCATAGTCACTGGCATTGTCAGTGTAAAGAACAACTTTCTTAGCGTTTAATTTTTCAGAAACATAGTTTGAGATAATTTTTCCTTGGAAGCTATCTTGGAAAGTTCCGATAAAGAGGTAATCTTGACCTTTAGTCAATCCATCTTGAGTCGCACTTGGCGAAATCAATGGAACACCTGCTTTTGTAGCGTTCGCTACCGCAGCTGCAGTTGCACCAGATGTCGCAGGTCCTACGATTGCTGATACTTTAGATTGGGTTACAAGGTTAGTTGTTACTGAAGCCGCCTCAGCTGTTTCAGACTTGTTATCTTTATCAACTACTTCGATTTGTTTTCCGTCGATACCACCTGCTGCATTGATTTCATCAACAGCAAGTTGAGCACCTTTTTGTTCAGATGTTCCGTAGGCTGCTACGGCACCAGTTTCCTCGAAGTTAAATCCGATTTTGATTGTCTTTTCCTCTACTGAGTTACCAGCAGTGTTGACTGCTCCAGACTTTACTTCTCCACAGGCTGCAAGAAGTGCTACACTTGCAAGCGCCACAAAGGATAGGGCAAATTTTTTCTTCATCTTTTTTGTCTCCTTATTTCTTAAATAGTCTGTTAAGAATATACCGAATTATCAGAAAATTGTCAACACTTTTCTTTAAAATTTTATCTGATAACGTTTTCCTCTCGGTAAAGGTTGCCAACAAAGGGTGTTTCCAGCTCTTGGATATGACAAATTCTGACTTTTTTTATAAACTTTTCCTTGCTCAAGCGCCCGACCAATTGCTCCACTTCTTGAGTTGGAACATAAAGTTGCAAGTAACGATGTTTCTTGGAATGATAGGTAATATCTCCATAATCCTGCAGTTTTTTGGCATCACGATTATAGTAAAGATAGATAATCAAGCCAGATCGATTGACTTTTTCAAACATGATAAATCCTCTTTCTAAGAAATCTCTCCCTATTATACCAAAAAAAGCAAACCCAGTCGAGTTTGCCTTCTATCAACATTAGTTCAATGAATTGTTGGCCATGATTTCATCAATAAAGCCATATTCAAGTGTTTCTTGAGCACTCATCCAGTTATCGCGTTCTGCATCTGCATGGATTTTTTCGATTGACTGACCTGAATTTTCAGCCAAGATTTTTTCCAAGGTATTACGAGTTTTAAGCAAGTGTTCTGCAGCGATCGCCATATCGGTTTGTTGGGTACCTCCACCTGTACCGCCCATTGGTTGGTGGATCATATACTCTGCATTTGGAAGCATGAAACGTTTGCCTTTTGCTCCACTTGATGCGATGACTGTTCCCATAGATGCTGCCATACCCATAACGATAGTTTGGACATCTGCCTTAATAAAGTTCATGGTATCAACGATTGCCAAACCAGCTGAAACGGAACCACCAGGTGTATTGACATAAAGGTAAATATCTTTTGTACTATCTTGGGCATCCAAGAAAAGCAATTGGGCAATAACAGAGTTAGCCATATTGTCTTCAACTGGACCTGTCAGCATAATGATGCGGTCTTTGAGAAGACGTGAGTAAATATCGTATGAACGTTCTCCACGGCTTGTTTGTTCAATAACTACAGGAATCATTTATTTCTCCTTTTGAGTTTTAATTTTGTTGGTCAAATGACTGAAGATAAGACTATTATAATATCTAGGTCAAAAAAGGTCAAATTTTTGCTCTGTTTTCATTAGACAGAAACAAAAATTCAACCTCCTTTCGTGATTGGAACTTCTTTCCCAAGTCAATCTTCTTTTAATTTTATTTCGTACCGAACAAGCGGTCCCCAGCATCTCCAAGACCTGGAACGATATAACCGTGTTCGTTCAAACGTTCATCCAAGGCTGCTGTAAAGATTTCTACATCTGGATGAGCTTCTTGCAGAGCTTTTACACCTTCTGGAGCAGATACAAGGCAGACAAATTTGATATTTGATGCGCCACGTTTTTTAAGAGAATCAACAGCCAAGATTGCTGAACCACCTGTTGCCAACATTGGGTCTACGACAAAAATTTGACGTTGGTCAATGTCCTCAGGCAATTTCACCAAGTATTCAACTGGTTGAAGTGTTTCTTCATCACGGTACATACCGATATGGCCAACTTTAGCAGCTGGAACCAAGCTCAAGAGCCCATCAACCATCCCGATACCTGCACGCAAGATTGGAACGATGGCCAATTTCTTACCTGCCAATTGTTTTTGAACTGTTTTTGTAATTGGTGTTTCGATTTCCACATCTTCTAGTGGAAGATCACGAAGTACTTCATACCCCATCAACATTGCAATCTCATCTACTAGCTCACGAAAAGCTTTTGTAGAAGTATCTGTACGACGCAAGATTGACAATTTGTGTTGAATCAGCGGGTGATTAATAACTTCAATTTTTCCCATTTTTGGAATTCCTTCTTTCAATTTATTCTTCTTATTATACCAAAAAACGGTTTAAAAATCTTTCTAAACCATTTATTTTTGATAATTTTTACATTAGATCAGCCTCTTTAAGAGCTGTCTGTACTGTCTCAAGTGGTAAATGGGTCAATTCTGTCCCTTTTTCTTGATAAAGGTATTGGGCATAGTCGTCCATTCGGTACTGGTTAATATAAACCACGCGCTTGCAACCGACCTGCAGTAATTGTTTTGTACAGTTCAGACAAGGAAAATGGGTCACATAAGCTGTAAAGCCTTTAGGAACACCACGTTCTGCACCTTGAAGGATAGCATTGACCTCAGCGTGAAGGGTGCGAACACAGTGTCCTTCAATGACCAGACATTCGTGGTCAATACAATGCTCGGTTCCTGACACCGAACCATTGTAACCAGTGGAAATAACCTTATTATCTTTTACCAGAATCGCGCCCACTTTGGCACGTTTACAAGTGGAACGATTGGCAATTAGTAATGCTTGGGCTGCAAAATACTCATCCCAGGCTAGTCTTTTTTCAGTCATCTCTCTTCTCCTTTTTCTCTATTTTTTAAAAAATGGTAACCGTAAATCCGCAATCTTTTCAGCAGGTACCTTCATGCCATCCTTGATCCATTTTAGAAGGACAGAGACGATGGCCGAACTCCAAAAGGAATGAAGATAAGAGCTGACACCTTTTGATTTTCCATGGTATTTTTCTAGAAATTCCTGCATGGCTTGGACAAAGATTTTTTCCAGATGGTAATCCAAGGCTAGCTGAATCACTCTGGCTTCCTTTCTTGCTTCTCGGAAAAGGTGAACCCAGACCAGATAAAGGTCTGTCTTTAAATCATAATGATGCATCTGTTCCATAATATTGTGGACAGTTCGTTTAAAGACGCTTTCTAAAATCTCCTCTTTGGAATCATAATTACGGTAAAAGGCCGCACGCGAAACGCCTGCCCGTTTGACCAATTCAGAAATACTAATCTTGGTCAAGTCCTTTTTTTCCAAGAGTTGCAAGAGGGCTGTTTCGATAGCTTCTCTAGTTAATAAATTGGATTCTTGGTTTGATTTTCTGAGATTTTCAAGAGACTTTTCAGAGATTCTACGTTCAGACATAACATTTTCTTTCTACTTGTCACAACAGACGGATGAGGCTTTTGTTTCAAGGGTTTTCATGATATAATTGTAAAAAAAGACAGAACCTTTGTCAATGTATAACTGACAAAGATGGAGAATTTCTATGACTTGGAAGATTATTGCTGACTCTGGTTGTGATTATCGTCAGCTGGAGACACCAGCTATTGACACGACCTTTGTAAGTGTTCCCTTAACCATTCAAGTAGCTGATCAGGTCTTTGTTGATGATGCCAGTCTTGATATTGACCAAATGATGGAAACCATGTATGCAACTGCAGAAGCTTCAAAATCAGCTTGTCCAAGCCCAGATGATTATTTGCGAGCATTTGAAGGAGCCAAAAACATTTTCCTAGTAACCATCACAGGTACTCTTTCTGGCAGTCACAATAGTGCTCAACTAGCCAAGAATATTTATCTGGAAGACCATCCTGACACTAAGATTCATGTAATTGATAGTTTGTCTGCTGGCGGGGAAGTTGACTTGCTTGTAGAAAAATTAAATGACTTGATTGACCAGGGCTTATCTTTTGAAGAAGTGGTTAAAGCTATCACTGCCTATCAAGAAAAAACCAAGTTGCTCTTTGTCCTAGCCAAAGTCGATAACTTGGTGAAGAACGGCCGTTTGAGCAAACTTATCGGTACGGTCGTTGGCCTTCTCAATATCCGTATGGTTGGGGAAGCTAGTGAAACTGGAACCCTCGAATTGCTACAAAAAGCAAGAGGAACAAAGAAATCGATTCAGGCAACCTATGAAGAGTTGATAAAAGCTGGATATGCTGGTGGTCGTATTGTCATGGCCCAACGCAATAACGAGAAATGTTGCCAACAGCTTTCAGACCGAATCCGTGAAAATTTCCCACAGGCGGATATTAAAATTCTCCCAACATCTGGTCTCTGCAGTTTTTATGCAGAAGATGGTGGTTTGCTGATGGGATATGAAATTGATTAATTGCATTCTTAACAAGAGGTGACTTCATCTCTTGTTTTTTTGTGGTACAATAGAGCTATGAAACATTTTGATACTATTGTCATCGGTGGGGGACCTGCTGGCATGATGGCTACAATTTCCAGTAGTTTTTATGGTCAGAAAACCCTCCTCATCGAAAAAAATCGGAAACTCGGAAAAAAATTAGCTGGTACTGGTGGTGGTCGTTGCAATGTAACCAACAATGGTAGTTTGGATGACCTGCTAGCTGGAATTCCTGGAAATGGACGCTTTTTATACAGTGTCTTCTCCCAGTTTGATAACCATGATATCATTAACTTTTTTACGGAAAATGGGGTTAAACTTAAAGTCGAGGACCACGGACGCGTCTTTCCTGCTAGTGACAAATCTCGAACCATTATCGAGGCCTTGGAAAAGAAAATCACTGAGCTAGGCGGCCAAGTTGCTACTCAAATAGAAATCGTTTCTGTTAAAAAAGTAGATGATCAGTTTATCCTTAAGTCCGCAGACCAAAGCTTCACTTGTAATAAACTCATTGTCACAACTGGTGGGAAATCCTATCCTTCTACTGGTTCGACTGGTTTTGGTCACGAGATTGCCCGCCATTTCAAACATACCATCACCGAGCTTGAAGCTGCTGAAAGTCCTTTGTTGACAGATTTTCCACACAAGGCCTTGCAAGGAATTTCATTGGACGATGTGACCTTAAGTTATGGCAAGCATGTCATCACTCACGATCTGCTCTTTACCCACTTTGGTTTGTCTGGCCCTGCTGCCCTGCGTATGTCTAGTTTTGTCAAGGGTGGGGAAATTCTCTCACTGGATGTTTTGCCCCAACTTTCTGAAAAGGACTTGGTTGTATTTTTAGAAGAAAATCGGGAAAAATCCTTGAAAAACGCTTTAAGAACTTTATTACCTGAGCGTTTGGCAGAATTTTTTGTGCAAGGCTATCCTGAAAAAGTCAAACAGTTGACTGAAAAAGAACGCGATCAACTTCTCCAGTCCATCAAGGAACTTAAAATTCCTGTAACTGGTAAAATGTCTCTTGCTAAATCCTTTGTTACCAAAGGAGGTGTCAGTCTCAAGGAAATCAATCCTAAAACTCTGGAAAGTAAGCTGATACCTGGCCTCCACTTTGCAGGCGAGGTCATGGATATTAACGCCCACACAGGTGGCTTTAACATCACTTCTGCCCTCTGTACTGGCTGGGTGGCGGGATCAAACCCAATCTAAATATACATTACTCAATGGAACAATCTACCCCAAAAGAAAGGAAGTCCTTTGGAACATATTATCTTGTTAAGGGGAGTTACTCCTAATGGAAAAAATGCTATCCCTAAAATGTCTTATCTAGTAGATATCTTGACAGAAGCTGGTTTTCAACAAGTTCGAACCTATATTCAAAGTGGGAATATCATTCTTGAAAGTGACTTAGATTTAGAAAAAATACGAGAACGTGTCCATACTCTAATAAATGAAAATATTGGTGCTGACTTAAAAATGGTAATCAAGAACAAAAGTGATTTTAAAAAAATTGTCCAAGAAAACCCGTTTGGAGAACACTATCTTTATGACCGTATACACGTGATTTTTTATCAAGAATCTATTCAAAGTCTCCCTTTAGAAAAATTGAAAATTGATTACGGTGAAGAAGAAATTTGTATCGGTAACCATTGTCTTTACCTCTATCTCCCTAGAACTGCAAAACAAAAGAAACTCCATACCAACTATCTTGAAAAGCTTTTTAATGTAGATTTGACAATGCGAAAACTAAATGTAGTAGAAAAATTATTAAGCAAGTAGTGCTTGAATTTAGTAAAAATCGGAAGAATACTCCTCCGATTTTATTTTGTCTGAGTTTGGACATAGTGGGCAATCACATCTGATGTGTACTGGGCTGTTCCAGTTCCAAATTTGTCAATGTTTTCCTTAAATTCTGGGTTGTAGACGTAGCCTTTACCGATATGACCGAATACCTCAATAGAGCAGTCAAATCCATAAGTACGGATGGCTTGCAAGAGTTTAGCAGCTTCTTCTTGGTTTTCTGTTGCTGTTACAGACAGTTCAGCTTGAAGATTTTGTGACAAGGCTCGAAAAACCTGGTTGAAGGCAGCCGTAACTTCGTCTTCGTGACCTTTTTGGCGCTCGATCGCTTGGTCCATGACTTCTTGTCCATATTTCTCTACCGCCTCTTGGTGGTATTTTTGATGGTCTTGGTAGTTAAATCCAGCGAATTTTTCTTCAATGCTCATTTCTCTTTCTCCTTTTTGTTCTTGAATGGTTTTTTGCAAGGTGGAAATCAAGCTATCCAGATGTTGCCTTTCTCGAGTTAGATAATCCAACTGTCTGGTCAAGTGAGGCAACAGATCTGACCTCTCTTCCTTTAACAGCTCTGCTATTTTTTCTAAAGAAAAACCTAGATATTTGTAATAAAGAATAACCTGAAGGCGTTCCAAATCCTCTTGACTGTAGGTTCGATAGCCGTTTTCAGACTTTAAAGGAACCAAAAGTCCTATCTTATCGTAGTGGTGCAGGGTCTTGACAGAGACACTCGAAAGCTGGGCAGCTTCTTTGATATGGTACATGATTTCCTCCTTACAATGATAGTATAACCCCTCCCCCTAGGTCAGAGTCAAGCGATTTTGCGAAATTTTTTACTTTATCATAACATGAAAATGGTTTTCTTGACAGACCTTAGAAAACATGATAGGATAGTCAAGTCTATCAATCAAAAGAAACGCTCACTTTAAGTACTTACGAGGCTATTTGCCAAGGGCAGTAGCTTTTTCTTTTGTAACACTAATTTTAGGAGTTTAACTATGTCTGAAAAATCGCAATGGGGTTCTAAACTGGGCTTTATCCTAGCATCTGCTAGTTCAGCCATCGGACTTGGAGCCGTTTGGAAATTCCCCTACATGACTGCTGCTAACGGTGGAGGAGGCTTTTTACTAGTCTTTCTCATTTCCACTATTTTAATCGGTTTCCCCCTATTGCTGGCTGAATTTGCTCTCGGCCGAAGTGCTGGTGTCTCAGCTATCAAAACCTTTGGAAAACTAGGCAAGAATAGTAAGTACAACTTTATCGGTTGGATTGGTGCCTTTGCCCTCTTTATCCTCTTATCTTTCTACAGTGTTATTGGAGGATGGGTCTTCATTTATTTAGGTATCGCTATCGGTAAAGCTCTCCACCTAGGCATTACCAATGACTATGCTCAGCTCTTTACCGATATTATTTCCAATCCAGCCATTGCGCTTGGAGCTCAAGCAGCCTTTATCTTATTGAATATCTTTATTGTATCACGTGGGGTTCAAAAAGGGATTGAAAGAGCTTCTAAGGTTATGATGCCCCTGCTCTTTATCATCTTTGTTGTCATCATCGGGCGCTCTCTCAGTTTGCCAAATGCCATGGAAGGGGTTCTTTACTTCCTCAAACCAGACTTTTCAAAACTGACCAGCGCTGGTCTCCTCTATGCTCTGGGACAATCTTTCTTTGCCCTCTCACTAGGGGTTACAGCCATGCTGACTTATGCGTCCTACTTGGACAAGAAAACCAATCTAGTTCAATCAGGGATTTCTATCGTTGCCATGAATATCTCAGTATCCATCATGGCAGGACTAGCCATTTTCCCAGCCATGTCAGCCTTCAATATCCAGTCTGAAGGGGGGCCTAGCTTACTCTTTATCGTCTTGCCTCAACTCTTTGACAAGATGCCTTTTGGAACCATTTTCTACATCCTCTTCCTCTTGCTCTTCCTCTTTGCGACGGTCACTTCTTCCGTTGTTATGCTGGAAATCAATGTGGGCAATATCACCAATCAGGACAACAGCAAGCGTGCTAAATGGAGTGTTATTTTAGGAATTTTGACCTTTGTCTTTGGAATTCCTTCAGCCCTATCTTACGGTGTTATGGCGGATGCTCACATCTTTGGGAAGACCTTCTTTGACGCTATGGACTTCTTGGTTTCCAATCTCCTCATGCCATTTGGAGCTCTCTGCCTTTCACTTTTTACAGGCTATATCTTTAAAAAGGCTCTTGCAATGGAGGAACTCCATCTTGATGAAAGAGCATGGAAACAAGGACTTTTCCAAGTCTGGCTCTTCCTTCTTCGTTTCATCATTCCAATCATCATCATCGTGGTCTTCATCGCCCAATTTATGTAATCAAAAAGGACTTGAGTAGTAAACTCAGGCCCTTTCTTTTTTATGGATGGCTAACAATCAATTCTAAACCTTGCCCTTCCAGAGTCCAAGCCTCAACATCACTAGGTAGGATAAAGTGGCTACCTTTTTGAATTGAATAGTTTTTTCCATCAACAGTTAGCTGACCTTGACCAGCTAAGACACTCAATAAGCTGTAGTCAGCTGTCTTTTCGAAGTCAACTTTTCCAGTAATTTCCCACTTGTAAACTGCAAAGAAATCATTGGATACAAGGAGAGTGGAACGCAAATCATCAGCTTTGACAGTCACAGGACGGCTATTTGCTGGCTCACCAATGTTCAAGACATCAATGGATTTTTCAAGGTGAAGTTCACGCAAGTTACCATTATCATCCTTACGGTCAAAGTCATAGACACGATAGGTGGTGTCACTAGACTGCTGGGTTTCAAGAATCAAGATGCCCGCACCAATAGCATGCATGGTGCCACTTGGCACATAGAAGAAATCTCCAGCTTTAACTGGTACTTTTGTCAACAAAGCATCCCAATTCTTGTCCTCAATTTGCTGACGAAGTTCTTCTTTCGACTTGGCATTGTGACCGTAGATAATCTCTGAACCTTCATCCGCAGCGATGATGTACCAGCATTCTGTTTTTCCGAGTTCGCCTTCATGCTCGAGTCCGTAAGCATCGTCTGGGTGAACTTGGACGCTGAGCCAGTCGTTGGCATCGAGGATTTTGGTCAACAGTGGAAATACAGGTTCTGGACGATTGCCAAACAATTCACGGTGCTCTGCATATAAAGTAGCTAGATCTGTTCCTTCAAAGCGACCATTGGCAACTTTAGAGACTCCATTTGGATGGGCTGAGATGGCCCAATATTCTCCGATTTTTTCACTTGGGATGTCGTATCCAAACTCATCACGTAGCTTGGTTCCACCCCAGATTTTTTCTTGCATAACTGATTGTAAAAATAATGGTTCTGACATCTTGATCTCCTGTCTGATTTTTCTCCCCTCATTATAGCAA
Source organism: Streptococcus sp. 1032 (assembly GCF_013277015.1). Lineage (NCBI taxonomy): Bacteria > Bacillati > Bacillota > Bacilli > Lactobacillales > Streptococcaceae > Streptococcus > Streptococcus sp. 1032. The sequence continues at coordinate 26,896 of NZ_VMMD01000020.1, forward strand.
AAAAAGAGTTCGAATTGAACTCTTTTTAACATCTTATAAAGTAGGGAGAAGATTTTATAAAAATAGTAACGATATACTTTTTTCTTTGATAGAGACGAACATAAAAGACTCTCGTAAAGCTAGCTGTAACTGGACTTGTTCCCTCAACTCTCATTCAAAAATTACTTTAATGAAGCATCTATTTTCATAAAATAAAAAGACTGAAAGCAGTCTCCTTTTTAAATCAAAGCTGTGATAGCCGTTACTAAACCAAAAACGATACCTGGTGCATTAGCAGCTGCAAGTGGAATATCTCTTTCCTTCTTGAAAAGACCATAGTAAACCCAGAGACTACAGTTGATAGCTGCGACTAGGGGTTGAATGAAGTTGCCTTTTTGACCTGCAAGATTATTCATGATTTGTGGGAAATATGACACATACATCATAACAGACATAAAGGTCGCTACCCAGCCCAACACTTTCATTTGTTTTTCAGACATTTTCAAAACCTCTTTTATTCTTTTATACTTTCTATTTTATAATTTAATACAAAAATAAGCAAGACTTTAAGACTTTTATTATAAAAATGTAAACTATCACAGTCTTGTAATAAGAAACAGACCGGATTGCTCCGATCTGTTTGATCCATAAAATGTAAAAATGAATAGCTATTGTCAATCAATGGATGGACTGATTGATTGTCAGTAAGCCGTGGTTAATGATTGCTGCAATATCTTCAAGACCATGCAAAATAAAACTTCCTATAATCAGTCCTATAATAACTGAACAGATAATCATGGTCACACAGATTAGATAAATATCCTTTTTTTGCATCTCTTTCCTCCTACTATCTATTCATGGAGATATTTCAATCCCAAGTTCCAATGAAATAAGAAAATCCACTTACTACTGCTGTTTAATCATATTTCTCCTTTCCATATCAGTTTCATTTTCTACTGTTATATTTTTATTATAAGATTTTAGGAAAGCGCTGTCAACTATTTATATGCAATTTCTTTATATTAAAAAGACCGGATTGCTCCGATCTTTCAATAGTTCATATTCTCACATTCTGTTTTAAGAATAATTAAGGTTATCTTCAAATAACTAAGCCCCTTATTTCATACGATAAAAATCAATCACTAGACCAGCAGGACCTTTAACTAATAAGGACTCTGTTCCCCAATCGGTTACAGTTGGACCGTTTAAAACCTGGATACCAAGCTCGTTCAACCGTTTGTAGTTCTGGTCTACATCCTCAACCTCGATATGAAGAATGATTCCTGACTGAAAATCTTCCAAAGGAATCAAATGATTTTGTGACAACATCAGACAGTGACTGCCAATCGTAAACTGAGCAAAACCATCATCAGCATAATCGGACTTTTTATCCAAAATACGCTCCAAGTCAGCACAAACTTGAGGAACATCTGAAACGATAATATCTAATTGATTTAAATTCATTTACTATCCTCCATAAAAAGACCGGATTTCTCCGATCTTTTCAAGTTCTGCTCTATGAAAATCAAAGAATAAACAAGGTGAAACCAAGTTTGATGGCAAATATTTGCTCATCAAACTACGAAAAATCCTTTGGGACTTTTTCTAGGCTCCACACTAGATTCCATCATTGAAATTTATGGTTTCAATGATGGAATCGTCGGCAGTAAGCTAATAAAGAAGTCTATAAATTTATCTTTGATTTTCGACGAGAGGAATTATTTAATTGCGCGTGATTGCAATCCTTCTTCTTCCAAGAAGAGACGGAATGGTACGAGTTCTTCTGCTTCGTATTTTTCCTTGAAGGCTTTGATAGCTTCTTCTGAGTGAAGTTTTGGATCCAATTCAAGTACTTCTACTGGAAGTGGACGGTGTGGAGTGATGCGAGCATCGATCACAACAGTTTTACCTTCTTTGTTCAATTTAACAGCTTCTGCGACAACTGCATCGATGTCTTCGATACGGTCAACTGTAAATCCTACAGCACCTTGCGCTTCAGCGATTTTCGCATAGTCAGCATTAGAGAAGTCACAACCAAACAAGTGTTTGTTTGTGTCTTCGTATTTGTCCTTGATGAAGGCATATTTACCATTTGAGAAGACAACGTTGATAACTGGAAGGTCGTATTGAACGTTTGTGATAACGTCTGGGTAGCACATGTTGAATGCACCGTCACCCATGATGTTCCATACTTGGCGATCTGGATTGTCTTTCTTAGCAGCGATACCACCAGGAAGGGCAATACCCATTGTCGCAAAGAGTGGAGATGTACGCCACATGTTCTTAGGTGTCATGTGAAGGTGACGAGTAGATGTTTGAGTAGTGTCACCTACGTCGATTGAGTAGATAGCGTCTTGATCAGCATGTTTGTTGATTGCATTGTAAACTTGATACAATTGCAATTCACCCTCAGTTTTACCTTCGAGTTTGTTCATGTAATCACGCCAGTTTTGGTTGTTCTTAACGTTTGCACGCCACCATGGAGTAGATTCAACTGGGTTCACTTTGTCAAGGATAGCTTTGGCTGCTTGGCCTGCATCACCAAGGATTGAAGCGTCAAGGGCGTGACGTTTACCAAGTTTGTAAGGGTCAATATCGACTTGGATGAATTTTTCAGTGTTCTTGAATGCTTCGTAAACTTCAGCAAATGGGAAGTTTGAACCAAGGAAAAGAACTGTGTCTGCTTCAAAGACCACTTCGTTGGCTGGTTTCCAACCAACACGGTAAGCAGAACCTGTCAAACCTTCATAGTTCCATTCGAAAGCTTCAAAGTTTTTACCAGTTGTGATGATTGGTGCTTTGATTTTACGTGACAATTCAGTAATCACTTCACCAGCTTTAACACCACCGTAACCAGCATAGATAACTGGACGTTCAGCATTGTTCAAGATTTCAACAGCTTTGTCGATTTCAACTTCGTTCAAAGCAGGAGCGATAAATGAACGCTCGTATGAACCTGATCCATAGTATGAGTTTTCGTCGATTTCTTGGAAACCGAAGTTTACTGGGATTTCAACAACAGCTGGACCTTTTTTAGAAACTGCAGCACGGCAAGCTTCGTCGATTACTTTTGGCAATTGCTCAGCGTAAGCTACACGTTTGTTGTAAACAGCGATACCGTTGTACATTGGGTTTTGGTTCAATTCTTGGAAAGCATCCATGTTGAGTTCGTTAACTGGACGTGATCCAAGGATTGCTAGGAATGGAGTGTTATCCATAGCTGCATCGTAAACACCGTTAATCAAGTGAGTCGCACCTGGACCACCTGAACCAACTGCAACCCCGATTGAGCCACCGAATTTAGCTTGCATAACCGCTGCAAGAGCACCTGTTTCTTCGTGGCGAACTTGCAAGAAGCGGATATCTTTTTCTTCAGCCAAAGCGTCCATCAATGAGCTGAGTGTTCCTGATGGGATACCGTAGATTGTGTCTACGCCCCATGTTTTCAATACGTTAAGCATTGCTGCAGATGCAGTAATTTTCCCTTGAGTCATAGTGATAACTCTCCTTCAATTTTTTTAGACTTGGAGAATACGATTACATAGAATTGGAAACGTTCTCCAAACTTTTACTATTCCACTGTATCATATTTATGCTGACTTTTCTAAAAATCTGCTCAAAACTCTCTATTCTCTATTCTAATACAGTTTTGAAAATGCTGCCATTCCTGTTTTATAACAAAGAAATCTAGTCATTACTTTTAGTCTATTTTACTAAAGTTTAAGAGAAGGGAACTGGTCAGAACGGATACAGAACTAAAGGCCATGGCTAGACCTGCCAATTCTGGATTGAGAGCCAGTCCAACACCTGAAAAGATTCCTGCTGCAATCGGAATTCCGACAACATTGTAGATAAAAGCCCAGAAAAGATTGAGCAGAATTCGATGAAAGGTTTTCTTACTCATGTCAAAGGCACGAACCACTCCTAAGAGGTTATTGGTTGTCAACACCAAATCCGCTGACTCGATGGCGATATCTGTTCCAGCTCCCATGGCAATCCCCACATCCGCTACACTGAGGGCAGGAGCGTCATTGATACCGTCACCAACAAAGGCTACTTTTCCAGTCGCTTGTAGTTTATGGATTTCATGGGCTTTTTCTTCTGGTAATACACCTGCAATGACCTCTTCGATTCCGATCTGATCCGCAATAGCACGCGCCACACCTGCATTGTCTCCTGTCAGCATGACTGTTTTAAGACCACGTTTTTTCAACTGACTGATGGCTAGCTTGGCATTTTCCTTGGGAATATCTTGCAGAGCAAGCAAGCCTTTGATTTCATTGTCCACAGCCAAGAACACAACTGTCTTAGCTTCTTTTTCCAGTTCTTCTAGTTTTTCCTGATAAGTGCTTGAAATGTTCAGACCATCCAGCATTTTAGCATTTCCAAGCAGAACTTGTTTTCCATTGATTTGCCCTGAGACACCTTTTCCGTGCAAGGCTTGGAAATTTTCCACAGTATGAAGCTCAAGTCCAATTTCAGTCGCTCGCTGGACAATGGCCTCAGCCAGTGGGTGTTGAGAAGCTTCTTCCAAGGAAGCTGCCAATCCAAGCACTTCTACTTCGTCGCCGATGATATCTGTTACCACAGGCTTCCCTTCCGTCAAAGTCCCAGTCTTATCAAAGACAATCGTTTGAACTTTCTGGATTTCCTGTAGAACCATTCCATTTTTGAGAAGAACTCCCATCTTGGCACTGCGTCCTGTCCCTACCATAAGGGCTGTCGGTGTTGCCAGTCCCAAGGCACAAGGACAGGCGATAATCAAAACCGCCACCCCATAGAGAAGAGAAGACACAAAACTCGCTCCAAGCACGACTACACTATCCCTGAGCAAGACGAACCAAACCCAAAAGGTCACGATTCCTAAAATGACAACTGCTGGGACAAAAATGCCTGAAATTTTATCCGTCAAGTCCTGAATCGGCGCACGACTTGTCTGAGCTTTCTTCACAAAATCGACAATCTGAGCCAAAACAGTTTCTGAACCAACTTTTTCTGCTCTAAAAACAAGTGTTCCGCTATTATTGATGGTTGAGCCAATGACAGTATCTCCAACTGTCTTGTCCACAGGCAGACTCTCACCTGTCACCATAGACTCATCAATACTGGACACACCTTCGACTACAACCCCATCAACCGCAATCTTTTCACCGGGACGCACTCGAATCAGGTCACCTACCTTGACTTGTTCCAAAGGAACTTGAACATAGTGATCCTCACGCAAGACTTCTGCAGTTTTAGCCTGCAAGTCCAGTAATTTCTCCACAGCTTGGGACGTATTTTTCCGCATTTTCTCCTCAAAAACGGCTCCCATAAGAACGAAGAAGAAGATAAAGGCAGCACTTTCAAAGTAAACGGGGAGACCAGCGAAGAGGGCAACTAAGCTATAGAAATAGGCCACTAGGGTTCCAAGAGCAACCAAGGTATCCATGTTGGCATTGTGCTTTTTAAAACTAGCCCAAGCACTTTGGATATAAGGACCACCTGCTACTAGCATAATCGGTGTTGTCGCTAAAAAGCTTCCCCAACGCATGACTTGATGACTAATTCCTCCTGTCGACATCCCAATCATGAGAATCACAAGAGGCACAGTAAAGATACTAGTAATCCAAAAACGCTGTAAAAGTGATAGAGATTTTCGAGTCTTCTCAACCACGGTATAACTCCCCTTTTGCATCTTCATGCCACAAGAAAATTCATGTTGACCTATTTCTTGAGGGGTAAAACGAATTGTTTTCTCTTCGTCTACGCCGATTGGTTCCAAGATGTCTTCTTCTTCAAACAGAATTTCCTTATAACAGTTTGAAGGTGTCACACGGTGAAAGGTGATCTCAGCAGGAACTCCTTTTTGCAGTTGAATGTGGGCTGGATGGTAGCCTTTGTCTGCCGTGATACGGATTTTTTGAACACCATTTTCAAGACTTGCTTTTACAATTTCAGTCATATCATTCTCCTATTCTACAATCATCTTACCGTGCATCATATTCATGCCACAAGAGAAACCATACTCTCCAGCCTGCTCAGGCGTGATTTCCACTACATACTCTTCCCCCATAGGCAGGTCCGCATGTACACCAAAATCTGGAAAAACAATTTGGTCCAGACAGGGTGAAGGGTCCTTACGGTCAAAGACAATGCGGGCTGGCACTGATTTCTTGAGGATAATCAACTCAGGCGTATAGCCCCCCATGACCTCCACTCGAATCTCTTGGTAGCCGTTTTTTTGCTGGGCCTTTTGTCCAGATTTTTCAGGCTTTTTGAAAAACCAAAACAAGATAAACGCGATAAGGGCAATACAAATAATGGTTACAATACTATTTAACATGACGTCTCCTTTACATACAATTACATTTTACTTCTGTTACAGCGCTTGATTTCTTCTCTGAAATCACAGCTTCCAAGTCTTCTAAGTCAGCCTGAGTAAAATCACATTCAGCAATCAAATCAGCCAACAAGTTCTTAATCCTACGGGAACAAACTTTATCTTTAATATCTTGGACAAGCAAGTCTCGACTTTGGTCCAAAGTTAAAAGGGCTGAATAGACAAAGGACTTGCCTTCTTTTTTCCGAGTCAGGCACTCTTTCTCAACCAAACGAGCCAAAAGAGTTTGAATGGTTGACTTGGACCAGTCGAACCGCTCCGCCAGAACCCTGATCAAATCCGTACTGGTCTGCTCTCCTTGCATCCAAATAATCTTCATGACCTGCCATTCTGCATCTGAAATCTGCATAATCACACCTCCTAAATCTACATTTGTCGATTACAGTTATTAGTATACTCTCAAAATCTACATTTGTCAATTATAAAATCAATCTTTTCTTTGAAAAATAGAATTTTAATCATTTGAAAAACGATTTGCAGTCAAATATTACTATATAAACAATAAAAATATGCTATACTAAAGAAAAAAAGAAAACAACCACTAGGGGTGCGTAAAGCTGAGATTAACGACTGTTAGATCCCTTTGACTCAATCTAGGTAATGCTAGCTGATGGAAGTGGAAATGATAATGGGGACTAGCAGTCTTCTATTGCCTTCCTGAAACAGATTAGCTTGTTCTTAAGAATACAAACTTCAGTTGGTTGGGAGGTTTTAGATGACTTATTTACCCGTTGCTCTGACCATTGCAGGGACTGACCCTAGTGGTGGTGCTGGCATTATGGCTGATTTAAAGTCGTTCCAAGCGAGAGATGTCTATGGAATGGCCGTTGTGACTAGCCTTGTTGCTCAAAATACCAGAGGCGTTCAATTGATTGAGCACGTTTCTCCTCAAATGTTGAAAGCCCAATTGGACAGTGTCTTTTCGGATATTCCACCTCAGGCTGTAAAAACTGGAATGTTGGCAACTACTGAAATCATGGAAATCATCCAACCCTATCTTAAAAAACTGGATTGTCCCTATGTCCTTGATCCTGTTATGGTTGCTACAAGTGGAGATGCCTTGATCGACTCAGTTGCTAGAGACTATCTCAAAACAAACTTACTACCTCTAGCAACGATTATTACGCCAAATCTTCCTGAGGCAGAAGAGATTGTTGGTTTTTCAATCCATGATCCTGAAGACATGCAGCGTGCTGGTCGCCTGATTTTAAAAGAATTTGGTCCTCAGTCTGTAGTCATCAAAGGTGGTCATCTCGAAGGCGGTGCCAAAGACTTCCTCTTTACCAAGGATGAGCAATTTGTCTGGGAAAGTCCAAGAATTCAAACCTGTCACACCCATGGTACTGGATGTACCTTTGCTGCAGTGATTACGGCTGAACTAGCCAAGGGAAAAAGCCTTTATCAGGCAGTTGATAAGGCCAAGGCCTTTATCACAAAAGCTATTCAAGACGCTCCTCAACTTGGTCATGGTTCTGGCCCAGTCAACCATACAACTTTTAAAGATTAAGAAAAAAACTCTCTAGTTCCCACTTTAAGGGAATTAGAGAGTTTTTATACTCTTCGAAAATCTCTTCAAACTACGTCAGCTTCCATCTGCAACCTCAAAATACTGTTTTGAGCTGACTTCGTCAGTCTTATCTAAAACCTCAAGGCAGGGCTTTGAGCAACCTGAGGCTAACTTCCTCTTTGATTTTCATTGAGTATTAGTTAGGAAATAATGTCATGCAACTTTGTTAAAAAGGCTTGCGTTTTTGCCTCAATATCTTCTGCCTGCATCAAATCACGCACTACAGCTACTCCAACTATGCCAGTGCCCATAAGCTGGTCAATGTTCTCTGAAGTCAAGCCGCCAATAGCAACTACTGGAATGGCAACCGTTTGGCAAATTGTTTTCAAGGTCGATATCAGAGTGATGGGCGCATTTTCCTTGGTGGTGGTTGGGAAAATGGCTCCTGTCCCCAAGTAATCTGCACCTGATTTCTCCGCTTCCAGAGCTCTTTTTATTGTTTTAGCGGTGACACCAAGGATTTTTTCAGGACCCAAGACTTGTCGGGCAACCGAAACGGGTAATTCATCGTCTCCGATATGCAGACCTGCTGCATCAACCGCAAGACAAACATCCAACCGATCATCGATTATCAAGGGTACCTGATAGCCATCTGTTATTTCCTTGACTTGTTTTGCCAGTTGATAATATTGTTTGGTTGTGAGATTTTTTTCTCGCAATTGGACTATGGTAACCCCTGAACGGCAAGCCGTCTCAACCTTTTCAAGAAAGCTTTCCACAGAATCTTGGTAGCGATTGGTTACCAGATATAGTCTAAGTGCTTCTCTATTCATAAATATCTCCTTTGATGGCATCTAGCCAGTTTTCATCTCTTCTTAGAAGCGAAAGCTGATTGAGTACTTGGTAACGAAATTCTTCCAATCCCATTCCTTGAACAACTATTCTCTCAGCAGCAATATTGAGATAAGAGACTGCTAGGCAAGAAGCTTCAAAACCAGTCTTTCCTTGGCTGAGAAAAACGGCTGTTAAGGCTCCAACCAAATCTCCTGTCCCTGTTATCCAGTCTAATTCTGCACAGCCATTCTCCAATACAGCAACTTGATTCTTCGAAACGATGAGATCCTTGGGGCCAGTAACTAAGAATGACATACCAGGATAAAGCTGACACCAGTCTTTCAAGACTTGAAGTAAATCCTCAGTTTCTTGGTCTTTAGCACTCGCATCGACCCCAACGCCGTGGTGTTTTAAGCCAACAAGACTTCGAATTTCTGACATATTTCCTTTAAGGACCGTAGGGCTATTGTCTAAAAGGTCTTTAACTAAGCTCTTACGAATGACTGAAGCTGTTACGCCAACCGCATCTACTACCATTGGGAGACAAACTTGAGCTGCATAAGAAGCTGCCATACGGATTGCTTTTTCCTTCTCAGCTGACAAATGCCCCAAATTGATGAAGAGTGCCTGGCTTTGCTTAGTAAAATCAAGAACCTCACGGGAATCATCTGCCATAACTGGTTTACATCCCAAAGCCAAAATCCCATTTGCTAGCATCTCACAAGAAATCTCATTGGTAATACAGTGAATTAGGGAAGTCGTTTCCAGAGGAAAAGGATTTGTCAATGCCTGCATCAGTCTATCCTTTCACCAAAGAAATATCCTTGCACTTTTTTAAAGAATTCCTGCTTGATTAAAAATCGAAAGGCAATAAAGGAAATCGCTGTACCAATCAAGGTTGCTCCGAAAAATCGAGGAGTATAGATAAACCAGCTAAGCTTTGCAGCTGATCCTGTAAAGAGTACCATAACAGGATAGGAAACAATAGAACCAATAATACCTGTTCCCAAAATTTCTCCCAAGGCAGAAAAATAAAATTTTCGACCATACTTATAAAAGAGACCTGCAAGGAGGGCTCCAAAAGTCGCTCCTGTGAGAGCTAAAGGAGGAATCCCTTGAGTCGTCATACGGATAAAGGCTGTGACTGTAGCCATGGCCAAGGCATAAACAGGTCCCATCATGATTCCTGCTAGAATATTGACTACACTGGACATCGGTGCCATTCCCTCAATCCGAAAGATAGGCGTAAGGACTACATCAAGGGCAATCATCATGGATAAAATGGTTAATTTGTGAACTTGTAATTGGTGCTTTCTCATGTTTCTATTCTTCTCCTGTTTCTAAAGACTGTAAATCGCTCTTCCATGTCTGGTGTTGGTAAGCCATTTCCCAAAACTTAGCTTCCATGTGAACACTGATGTGGAAGGCATCTAACATTTTTTGCTTGTCTGTATCATCACTTTCGCGATAGAGCTGATTGACCAATGCTCCCTCCTCTCTGATCTGCTGCTCTAACTCATCCGTAATATAAGTTTCAATCCATTGTTGGTAGAGAGGATTTGGTGATGGTTTAAGATTAAGTGATTTGCCTATATCATGATATAGCCAAGGACAAGGCAGCAAGCTCGCAAAAGCAATGCCCAAGTTTGGCTCTGCAAATTGCCGATAAATATGAGAAATGTAATGATAACAGGTTGGAGCGATTGGATGTTGCTCCATTTCCTGATCGCTGATTTCCAATTCCTTGAAAAATTGTTGGCGGATAAATAACTCACCCTCCACTAGACTCTGAGCATTTTGTTTCAAGAGTCTTTTCATCTCTTGGTTTGAAGTCTTATCAGCCAAGAGGTGATAGGCTTCTGAGAAGGCCTTCAGATAGTAGGCATCCTGAATCAGGTAATAGCGGAAAATGGCAGGGTCTAAATTTCCCTCTTGTAACTGTAATACAAAGGGGTGATGAAAGGAAGCCTGCCAAGCTTCCTTTGATAATTCCATCGCAATATCTGTAAATTCCATAATAACTCCTTTATAAAAATAGACTGGTTTGAAGCAATAAAAAGAACAGCAGGTAGATGAATAGTGTCCTTTGAGGAATATAAAAAGTCCGATAGCGATCCTCCACCTGTGCATGTTCGTCATATCCATGCGCCGACAGGGCTCTCAGGTAAAGATGGCGCCACCTAAAGACTGTCATCAGAACCTTGCTGTAAATCAAGGGCGACCAAAAATGCAGTTCTTGACCACGTAATAGGCAAGCTTCTTTTAGGGACTTGATTTCTTGCTGAATGAGGGGGAAGGAATTGAATACCACAATCAAGGCATAAGCCCAAGACCGTGATAGCCCCTTTTGAGCCAAGTATAAAAGAAGCTCTTTTAGGGAAATAGAGGAAACAAAGACAAGACCAATACAAACGGTAACAAAGGCCCTCGTTCCAAGTATGACTGCCTGCGAAGCATCTCCATGTAACTGAACTGCCCAGTAGTTGGCAAAGGATGGCAAAATGGCAAGCAGAATCATCCAAGCCAATACTTTAAATCTACGGTAATAGAGCATAAAGAGAATACAAAATGCAACTACCGAGAGATTAAGAGCAATCGAAGGAATGAAAGATGTTTCCAAGGATAAAATCAGCAAAAAGAGACTGATAATCGGTGTCTGGGTTGCTACTTTGACCATACTATCTCACCTCCCCTTGGGTATTGCTACTCTGAGATGTGAGTGGTTTGGTAATTGTCACTGCTTTCACATGACTGAGACCCTGACTAGTCATCTCAATCCAATAATCAACCACAGAGATCAAGGGATCCAAACGATGGCTAATGATCAGAAAACTTCTTCCTTGATTTCTCTCCTCCACAATCCACTGACAAAAATAATGACAAGCTCTATCATCCAAACCTGCAAAAGGTTCATCTAGTAAAATCACAGAAGCCTTGCTGGTCAAGATGGTCAAGAGCTGAAGAATCTTTTGCTGACCACCACTTAATTGATAGGGACTCTTATCAAGTTCCTTCTCCAGATCAAAATATCGTAAGGCTTGAAGAATACGCTGATTTCTTTCAGAATCAGGTCCATCTAATTGAAGTTCCTCTCGCAGACTGGATCGAATAAACTGCTTCTCAGCTTCCTGAACCACACCCGTCAGGTCATGATACAAACTCTTTTTCTTTTTCAGAACTGTCCCCTTCCAGGTAATGCGCCCCTTATACTTTTGAAATTGAAGAATGGAGCGAAAGAGGGTTGATTTCCCGACACCATTATCACCCAAGATACAGGAAATTCCTTGGTAGAATGTGAAATCTGCAATCGAAAAGAGGGGGCGATTATTCAGCTCACAAGTTGTTTTGTCCATATGGAATAGTTCTGGGCTAGAAGCAACCTCCTTTGAAGCAACCTGTGTCATTTCAGAGGTAGGGATTTGAAACACTTCCCTTAGTTGACCATCTCTTAGCTCCACCATATGGTCAATATAGGCTTCATAGTCCGTTAAATCATGGTCGCACAAAATAACTGTCTTCCCATCAGAGACCAACTCTTTTAGAATCTCCAATATCTCTATCCTACTCTTGCGGTCAATGGAAGCGAAAGGCTCATCCAAGAGATAGACCCTAGGATTCATAGCAAAGAGAACAGCCAAGGCAGCCTTTTGCTTTTCTCCACCTGATAAGTGATGGATGGGACGGTGCAAGATCTTCTCACAGCGACATTGTCGAACCACCTCTGCTATTTTTGAATCAATTTCCTGAAGGTGATAGCCGATATTCTCCAAGGTAAAAATCAGCTCCTCAAACAAGCTCTCCATGGTAAATTGATGATTAGGATTTTGAAAGAGAATACCAACCGTCTGGACACGTTCGATGATAGAAAGCTGACTGACCTCGCTCCCATTTATCAGTACTTGACCGCTATAGGGAAGAGAACTAACTTGGGCAATCATTTGAAAGAGACTCGATTTTCCAGAACCACTGCTCCCAACCAACAAGGTAAAAGCTTGCTCATGAAAAGTAAAATCAATCGGTTCCGAAAAAATTGGGGACTGAATCTCCCGTAATTCCAGACCCATCTATGCTTTTCCTCCAGCTGCAAACTGATGATAAAGTTTGACAATGGCACGAACCAAGATGGTACAGAAAAAAAAGACGGAAATAAAACGTACCACTAGCAAGGAAAGTACAAAAGGCACTGAAAAGGCGTAGTAACCTAACTTAATGTATTCATAGACAAAGCTAACAAGCGTAATCCCAATACTATTGGCAGTTAGAGAGAGCCAACTTTCATAGCGATTCTTGGTTACGATAAAACCAAGTTCACTTCCCAAACCTTGAACCAAGCCAGACAAAAGGGCACCTAGCCCGAATTGGCTACCATAAAGGACTTCAGCAAGCGCAGCTAGCACTTCTCCAATCGTTGCACTTCCGACTCTCGGAACAAAGATGGCAGCAATGGGCGCAGCCATACACCAGAGTCCAAAAAGGATTTCATTGGCAAAAGCCTGTAAACCAAGAGGTGTTAAGAGTAGGCTGAGAATATTATACACATATCCTGAACCAACGAAAACCCCACCAAAAAAGATAGACAAGAAAGCAAGCAAAATAACATCTTTTAACTGCCATTTTTTCAACATAAAAAACTCCTTTTTAAAGAAAAGTGGGGTGCTCAAGGTGAGCTGCCAAAAGGCTTATACTCTTCGAAAATCAAATTCAAACCACGTCAACGTCGCCTTGCCGTACTCAAGTACAGCCTGCGGCCAGTTTCCTAGTTTGCTCTTTGATTTTCATTGAGTATTAACGTCCAGACTATCCTCTTTTAATAAACAAAAAAACTCCAATTACAAACGAGAATTAGAGTTCAGCTTACAAGATTAGACCGTTCTTTTCGACATACGAAAAAAACTTTTCACATTTCCCTTCGCCAGTATTAACTGTATCAGGTTCAATGGGTATCATCTCAGCCTAAAGCACCCCAAATGTCTTTATTATTTAATTATATAACTATTATAACAAATGATTTATTACAATTCAAGAAATTGAACTGGAAATACATCCTTGCACTCACAAAGATAGCAGATCTTTCTTTTGTAAAAAACAAATGACTTGTTTGATGGATTAGCCATTTGAGCTGAATTTGGACATAGCTTTTTAGAAAAGGGAAACTTCCACTTACTTAGAATCCAAGGATAGATACCTATTGTTCACTCATTTCTCGAACAGTTTTTTCTATATTTTTTGCATACGATATTGCTGAAATGATTGAAACACCGTCAACATTGGTCTTCATAATGTCTTTAATATGTTGCGTCTGTATCCCACCAATTGCAACTAAGGGCATTTGTGGCAATAGTTTTCTCATCAATTTAAGACCTTCATAACCTATAGCGCCACCAGCATCATCTTTTGACTGGGTATCAAATACAGGACCAACACCAACATAATCTACATATTCAACTTTTGACTGTTGAAATTCTTTCTCGTTCTTTATAGAAAGACCAATTATTTTATCTGGCATCAATTTTCTAATTTCATCAACACCAATATCATCTTGACCTACATGTACGCCATCAGCGTCAATTTTCATTGCCAAATCGATATCATCATTAACGATAAATGGAACATTATATTTTTTACAAAGATCCTGTAGTTTAATTGCTAATTCGACTTTTTCTTTACCTTCCAGGGCTCCCTCCCCTTTTTCACGAAATTGAAATAAGGTTATACCACCTTTTAAGGCTTCCTCAACAACTCTATATAGATCTTTACCTTGGCAAGTAGTCGTTCCACAAATAAAATATAGTTTTAATAATTCTTTATGAAACATTTTACTTCACTCTTTTGAATTCCTTTACATCTTCATCTGTAATCTCATATAAGGCATTTATAAATTCAACTTTAAATGTCCCAGGAAGATGCCCATTGGGCGTTTTTCTGCCATTTCTCCAGCGATATTGTAAACCAACATTGCTGTTTCTAATGATTTCAATTCTTGACCTTTTTCAAGTCCGATAAAGCTTGCTATTACAGCACCTAATAAGCATCCTGTCCCAATAACTTTTGGCATCATGGCACTACCATTATGAATCGTTACCACTTCTCCATTAACAGCAATCGCATCAACTTCTCCAGTCACTACTATTGGAATATGAAACTTAGCGTTGGCTGCTAGAGCAATCTCATCAATATTATCCACACCAGCACTATCTACTCCTTTAGATGCCACATTTATACCTACTAAAGAAGCAATCTCTCCAGCATTCCCCCTAATCGCAGCTAGTTTGTAATTGTTGATTAAATCATCTGCTACTTTTTTTCTATATTCTCCTGCTCCACAGGCTACAGGATCTAAAACTGCTGGGACATTATATTTCTCGGCAATTTTCAGAGCAGCTTGGTATAATTTCCAATTATCATCCGTTAAAGTCCCAATGTTAATCAATAATCCTCCAGCATATTTTAATAGATCTTCTAAGTCTGCTGGGTACTCGCTCATAGCTGGTGAGGCACCCAGTGCTACTAATCCATTTGCTGTGAAATTTTTTACTACATCATTGGTTATGCAAATGACCAAAGGTGCTTTTTCTTTTAATAATTTTAAACTTGTCATATTGAAATCCTTCCTTTTCACTTTATACGATATACTGATTTCGATTTATCTCTATCTTTTGTTAAGAAATTTTTTTCATTTACATTGAATGATTTACCTCATCAAATTTGTAAATATCCTAAACTTTCTCTAGGCGTCATAACCAATATCAAAAAAGGCTAATTCTAAAGCAACTGCTTGATTCCAGCGTTGCTGAAGTTCTGTCAAATCTTCTCGACCTTTCCCGACACGATTGAGTTCGTCAATAAGAAATTGAACCCACTCTGCAAAGAAAGGACCTCTGTGGAGATTGATCCATTCCGAATGAATATAGGCTTCAGGTAGAGCCAAATCTTTAGAACCCCAGTCTAAATAGAGACCTTCCGCAATGACCAACATGATCAAAAGATGGGCATAGTCTGATGAAGACACAGCAGAATACATAAGCTGCTGAAAGTCTTTTGTTACAGGGTGCAAGGTCACTTCCAGATAATCATTCTCAGATACTTTTAACTCTTTGAAAGCCTTTTGGAAATAACCGTCTTCATCTGCTTCAAGAAAGCCTAGTTGCTTGGCAAAACGAAGCTTGGATTCAAGCTGGTCTGCGTAGGCTACACAGGAACCCAGCATAGATAAGAAGGCATCAAAGAAGTGATAATCTTGAATCAGGTAGTCTTTTAAGACCTTATTCTCAATTGTCCCCGCAAAAAGTTCCTTGACAAAACGATGATTGATTGCAGCCTGCCAATCCTTCTGACTATTTTTTAATAATTCTCCAACAGTCAAACCTGGCTCAAATGCATAAACCTGTGTTTCCATATTTATTTTTTCCTCTCTTTACTCCTTAGTAATCAATAAAACACCAAGAGATACCAAGTAAAATCCTAATTCCACTTGATCCTTTTAAAGAACATTGAGGGCATTTGCAGAGAGCTACCTAAACAAACCTATCCAGTTTATATAAACAAAAAAACTCCAATTACAATCAAGAATTAGAGTTGACTTACAAGATTAGATCGTTCATTTCGCCATACGAAAAAACGTTTCACATTTCCCTTCGCCAGTCTTAACTGTATCAGGTTCAATGGGTATCATCTCAGCTTAAAGCACCCCAAATGTCTCTATTATTTAATTACTGCACCAGTATAGCAAAAAATGAAAGCTCTAGCAAGATATTTGACCGAAAAATATCTTTATATAGTTTTTGATAGCGATTTATTCTTCCAATACACGAAGAAAAACCTCCACATTCAGTGGAGGCAATCTCTTTTATCAATACAATTTTAAGTCACGAGGGTCAACTGGGAAAGTTGGGTTGTATGGGTTGTGACGGAGTTTGAAGTGTTTAACATCTTCAATGGTCTGAGTTCCAGACAACTGCATAACTGTCTTCAATTCCGCATTCAAGTGTTCAAAGACTTGACGCACACCAACACTACCGCCTAGAGCCAAGCCATAGATAACCGGGCGACCAATAGCTACCAAGTCTGCTCCTGAAGCCAAGGCTTTAAAGACATGTTGACCACGACGAACACCAGAGTCAAAGACAATTGGCACACGTTTATCAACTGCTTCTGCTACTTCTTGAAGTGAGTCAAAGGCAGCTGGTCCACCGTCGATTTGGCGTCCACCGTGGTTGGTTACCCAGATACCAGATGCTCCCGCAGCAAGCGAACGTTCAACGTCCTCACGGCATTGTGGTCCCTTGACATACACAGGAAGTCCTGAGTATTCAGCGATAAATTCTACATCGCGTGGAGACAAGCGTTGTTTAGCTGATTTGTAAACAAAGTCCATTGATTTACCAGCACCTTCTGGCAGGTATTCTTCAACAATCGGCATGCCAACTGGGAAGACAAAGCCATTACGCTTATCCACCTCACGATTGCCCCCTACAGTAGCATCTGCTGTCAAGACAATCGCTTTATAACCTTCAGCCTTCACACGATCCATGATGTGGCGGTTAATGCCATCATCTTTACTAAAGTAAAATTGGAACCAATGAGGTGTCCCTTGAAGGGCTTCAGAAATCTCTGGAAGGTCAACAGTAGAGTAAGAACTGGTTGTATAAAGAGAACCGAACTCATGCACACCACGCGCAGTCGCCACTTCACCCTGTTCATTCGCTAATTTATGAGCCGCAACAGGCGCCATAATGATTGGTGAAGACAATTTTTCGCCTGCAAACTCAATCTCTGTACTTGGATTTTCTACATTGCAAAGTGTATGAGGAACGATGAGTTTGTGGTTAAAGGCGCGGATATTCTCTCTTAAAGTGAAAGTATCTTCCGCCCCACTAGCGATATAACCAAAGGCTGCTTTAGGGATCACTTGTTGCGCCATTGGCTCCAAATCATAGGTATTGATGAAATCTACATGACCTTCTGCATTGCTTGTTTTGTATGACATAAACTGTCCTCCTTGATTAAGTAAGCGTTTGCTTTTTACTATACAACTATAATAACTCTTTTTTCAATCATTTTCAAGAGTTTTGCTTAAAAACCATCTTATTTTTTCATACAATATACTATCCCTACTTTCCTTAAACTCTAAACTTTAGTCTACATTAAGTGAATCGTTGAGATCTTTTGCTACCAGGCATTTGAACTACTTTTTTATTTGCTGATTCTATCTACTAATGCTATAAAAAACAAGTGAATAAGACACCAGAACATCCTCTAATAGGGCCTAGGGACTTATATCAATCCCATATATACTGTTTAAGCAAGATACTATCCTAGTTGACGCTAACTTCCTATCCCACTTATTAATTTTTATTTATAGTGAATCTGAACAAATCAATTGGAGAATCCAAGTCAATTTCTAGTACTTTTTGAAAAGTTTCAGCATACTATCGTAAAATGAAATAAAACATGCGCAAATTGATTAGGGAATTTAAACCAATTTCTAACAATGTCTTAGAAGTCAAAGTGTACTATTTCAACTTCAATACACTATACTTCATTTTCTCCTTAAATTCAGTCTCTTTTTTCATCAAAAAATCCCCTGGCAAGTACCAGAGGATAAGAGCTTATTTCATTGTTGGGAAGAGCAATACATCACGGATAGTAGTTGTATCCGTGAGGAGCATGCAGAGACGGTCGATACCGATTCCCAAACCACCTGTTGGTGGCATACCATATTCAAGGGCTTCGATGTAGTCGTAGTCGATACCTGTCGCTTCATCGTCACCAAGTTCTTTAGCTTTAGCTTGGGCTTCAAAACGGCTAAGCTGATCGATTGGGTCGTTGAGCTCAGTAAAGGCATTACCGTACTCCTTAGTCATGATGAAGAGCTCGAAACGGTCAGTAAAGCGTTGGTCTTCAGGATTTTTCTTAGCCAGTGGAGATACAGCTACTGGATGTCCATAGACAAAGGTTGGTTGGATTAAAGTTTCTTCAACAAACTCTTCAAAAAAGGCATTGATGATGTGACCAACCTCAGTATAGTGTTTCTCAACAGGAACTTTTTTCTCAGCAGCGATAGCTTTAGCTTCTTCCAAAGTCATGTCTTGCCAGAAATCGACACCAGTAATTTCTTTGATAGCATCCACCATGTGAACACGTTTAAATGGTTCGTTGATTTTTATTTCAGTTCCTTGGTAGTTGACTGGACCGTCGCCCTTAACTGATTTAGCAGCATGTTGGATAATGCCTTCCGTCAAATCCATGATATCTTGGAAGTCAGCATAAGCTTGGTAGACTTCGATAGAAGTAAACTCAGGGTTGTGAGTAGCATCCATTCCTTCGTTACGGAAGATACGGCCAATTTCATAGACGCGTTCCATACCACCCACGATAAGGCGTTTCAAGTGAAGCTCAGTCGCGATACGAAGCACCATGTCAATGTTTTGGGCATTGTGGTGGGTGATAAATGGACGGGCAGAGGCACCACCAGCTTCGTTGTGAAGAACAGGTGTTTCCACTTCAAGGAAACCTTTTTGGTCAAGGTAACGACGGATTTCAGAGATGATTTTTGAACGAGTGACAAAGCGTTCAAAGCTTTCACGGTTAGAAATCAAGTCAAGGTAACGTTTACGGTAAATTGTTTCAACGTCTGTCAAACCATGGAATTTCTCTGGTAGAGGACGAAGAGCCTTAGACAAGTGTGTGATGTGAGTAGCCTTGATAGAGAGTTCTCCCATATCTGTACGCATCACTTCGCCTTCGACACCAAGGAAGTCACCAAGGTCTGCTTTTTTGAAGATTTCGTAGTTTTCTTCACCGACAGCATCCTTACGAACGTAGATCTGGATTTGGCCTTCGCGGTCTTGAAGGTGGGCAAAACCTACTTTACCTTTACCACGTTTGGTTACCAAGCGTCCTGCGATAGTAGCTGTTTCGTTTTTATCATGTAATTGTTCTTTATCAAGGTCAGCAAATTTATCTTTTAATTCTTGTGAATTTGCAGTGCGTTCAAAGCGTTTTCCAAAGGGATCGATTCCTTGTTCACGGAGCGCAGCCATTTTTTCACGGCGAACGATCTGCTGGTCATTTAGTTCTTCCATATGTTCTGTTGACATGGGATCCTCCTAGATTTACTCAAAATTGAATACGATGAGTCATTTTTTGCGATACTCCCATTTTATCATAAATAAGCAAGAAATTCACGGATAATCTTTCAAAACTAAAAAGAACTTGACGCTAAGATTACTGAGCCAAATCACTGAAAAGACTGGGATAAGCAAGAAATTCCAAAATATCAGAAAAGGGATCTGACAATATTTATGGATTATACTTTAACCCTTGTAACTTTCATGACGTGTGCTACTTTTTATATAAGAGCAAGCCAAGCAAATCTAAAACTGAAACAATTGACGTAAAAAACATTAACAACTTGAATCTTGTCATTCATACACCTGATATGACAGAATAGTATAATTTTTAACCTTTTAGTCTTTTGATTTTTTACACCTCTTGCCAATTCTCTTGGTCTTCCTTAAAGCGTTTTAGAAGGTCGAGTCCTTCTGGCGTGATATAGCCTTCTTCTTGGGCTAGGTGGATGAGTTCACTGTAGTTAGAAAGCGTCACCAATTTCACACCAGCATCTGCAAAGTTCTTATCTGCTTTTGGCAATTGGTAACTAAAAATCGCTACAACTCCAAGTACATCTGCTCCTTCGCGTTTAGCTGCTACTACGGCTTCAAGAACAGAACCACCCGTTGAAATAAGGTCTTCAACCACTACCATTTTTTGACCTTGAGCTACGCGACCTTCGATTTGGTTACCAGCTCCGTGGTCTTTTGGTTTGCTACGGATGTAGGCAAATGGCAGGTTCATCTTGTCAGCAATGATGGCTCCGTGAGGAATCCCTGCTGTTGCAGTTCCTGCAATGACTTCTACCTCAGGAAAGGCTTCTTTGATAGCTTCCACAAAGCCATTTTCAATTAGGGTACGAGTTTCTGGATAGGATAGTGTCACACGATTATCAGTGTAAATCGGTGACTTGATACCAGATGCCCAAGTGAAGGGTTCCTCTGGTTTGAGGTAAACGGCTTGGATTTTCAAGAGGTGGCTAGCGATATCTTTGGCAAGTGTCATGGTCTTCTCCTTTTATTTTTCTAAGCTAGTTCTTTAATTCCAGTCCTGTGTCCATTCATCCTTGATGGCATGATAAGCTGCAACAGGATCCTCAGCTTGGGTAATGGGACGTCCCACTACGATATAGTCACTGCCGATTTGATAGGCATCAGCAGGTGTCATGACTCGTTTTTGATCTCCAACTGCAACACCAGCTGGACGAATCCCTGGTGTCAGACAGATAAAATCTGGATTGGTAGCCTGCTTGATGACTTGTACTTCCTGAGCCGAGCAAACAACACCATCCAAGCCAGCTTCAGCTGTCTTCTTGGCATAGTGAATCACAGACTCTTGCAGACTGGTTTGGATATTTTGGAACTCCTGCATCTGGGCTTCTGACGTTGATGTGAGTTGCGTGACTGCGATCAATTTGGCTTGACTTCCAAGACCTTCACGCGCAGCCTTCATCATCTCTACACCCCCAGCAGCATGAACATTAGTCATATCCACACCAAGCTGAGATAAGACCTTCATGGCTGACTTGACTGTATTGGGAATGTCATGCAGCTTGAGATCCAAAAAGACACTGTGCCCCAGGCCTTTCAAGTAAGACACAATCTCAGGCCCCGTTGCGTAATAAAGCTCCATCCCTACCTTTAGATAAAGGCTTTCTTCTGCTGGGAAAAGAGCTAAAAATTCCTTGACCGCCTTAAAACTAGGAAAATCAAGAGCAATGACTGGACGATGTTCTCGCATAGGTTTCTCCTTTTACCTTTGCTAGTAAGAGAGTCTGGCCACAAGAAGCCACGAAAAAAGGAACCTGCCAACAGCAAGGTTCCACGAAAAATGGGTAGTCTCCACCCTTTCACCGTCTAACCTTAGCTGCCTCTCTGGACTGCTTTAAAGGTTTTTTACTATTCTATTATTTCTACTAACACTTGTCAAGTAAAAACTTGGTCACTAAAGAGCTATAGGAGAAAAGCTAAACCTATCGACGCGATGAACGCCGGGTCGTTTGGTTTTGATTGCCCTCTTCCTCCAGCTTTTTCCTTTCCTCTTCTAGTTTATTTTGCTGTTCTTCCAGTTTTTTCTTCTCTTCCTCTTTTTGTTTCTTCTCAGCTTCCTTAGCCTCTTGTTTGGCTTTTTCCTCAGCCTCCATAATTAATTTATCCGCCACAGTGTAACTGTAAATTCCAGCTTCCATGTCAATCACACTCGGTTCTGACAATTGTGGCTTAATCTTACTGTAATATGGCAGTTTCTTACTCATTTCAGATAGAGGAACCAAGACCTCGTCCGAATCATTCATAGTCAATCGAATTAAATCTGATGTGACCTTGCTTGGGGCTAGTTCCACCTTTTGGATAGCAGATTTGAGTTCGGGGCTAATTTGAGAAAGTTCTGAGGTAAAGGTCTTGATTTGTTCGCTGTCATTAAAGAAAACTGATATATAAGTTTCTGGCAGACTCACCAAGCTCACCGAACTGGTCTCAAGCTGACCACTTGAAAGGATTGGATAATGACTTTCTCCAGAAACATAGTAGGCCACAATATCATATTCCTTAACCTTGATTGTAAACTTGGTTGGAAATTGATAGACAAGCTGAGCTGATTCAACCCAATAGTTAGACTTGATCTGCTCTTCATATTTTGCCTTGTCTAGCAGAAGGTTAATCGTATAATCCGAATCCTGAATGCCTGAAGCCTGTCGAATATCATCATCTGTAGTTTGCACTGTTCCCTCAACACGAATATCCTTCATGGTCGCATAAGGGCTGAGCAAGTATGCAGAGACAACCAATAAAAGCAGACTGAGAAACAAAATCGAGATAGCCCGCCAGATATGAACTCCTGGGATTTTCGGTTTGACCGGTTTTTCCTTTACAGGCTTTTTCTCTATTTTTTTATCCTGTTTATTCTGTTTCTTTGGCTCTTTGGATTTTGGTTCTTCTTTGGGTACTTCTTTTTTGACGTCTTCTGACTCTTCTACTTTTTCTTTAGCATCTTCCTTAGCTGATTTTGAGTCTTTTGGATCAGATTCACTCTCTTGCTCCTCGGTTGCATCTGACTTTTCAGATTTTGAAGCCATTCGAGCTTGTCTTTCCTTTTCCTTCTCCTCAGCTAGGGCCGCCTCTTCCTCAGCCTTCTTTTTTAGGTATTCTTGGTTTCGTTTCTGCCATTCTGATAACTCTTTAAATTCTTCGAGGATTTCTTTGCCCTCATTTTTCTTATCTTTTGACATTTACTTTCCTTATGATAAATCTTTTTTCAACAATTGATAAAAATCTGCTAGAGATTTCAATTCCTTAGATGCCTTCATGTTAGTCTGGTAGTATTCCTTGTGACTTAGTAAGTGAGAAAGCTTCTCTTCTAAACTGTCCAAGGTCAAATCGCTTTCTTGAAGCTCTTCTGCATAGCCTTTTTTGACAAAGTAGGCTGCATTTTCAATCTGGTCTCCACGACTAGCTTCACGACCAAGTGGCACAATAACATGTAATTTTGCCATGGCCAAGAGCTCAAAAATCGTATTGGCACCACCACGTGTCACAACAATATCAGCCAATTCCATCAAGGGTTGATAGAGACTGGTCACATAGTCAACACGAAAGAGATTTTGGCTCAACTCATTCAGGCTAGAATCTCCAGTTAGATTGATAATATTGTAGCGCTCTGTCAGCTCTTTCTTATGGTCTGTCACCAATTGGTTAAAGACACGAGCACCTGCAGAACCACCGACAAACAATACAGTTGGCAATTTGGAATTAAAGTGGGTTTGGATATCCACCAATTCATCTGGTTCTGGAGTATTTTGGTCAGAAACCTTGGTCACTGCTCCCACATGCTCGACCTTAGACAAACTTGAAGCTTGTTCAAAGGTTGAATACATCTTCGTCGCAAATTTATAAGCGATTTTATTGGCCAAGCCCATAGACAGGTCAGATTCGTGAATAAAGACAGGTACTCCTGACACACGCGCAGCAATAACTGGCGGTACTGAGACAAAGCCTCCCTTTGAAAAAAGAGCCTGTGGACGAAGTCGCAACATGATAAAGAGAGATTGGACAATTCCCCAGCCAACTTTAAAGACGTCCAGCATATTTTGCCAAGAGAAATAACGACGTAATTTGCCAGTCGCAATGGAATGGAAGGTTACATCTAGACCTGATTTAAGGATTTCTTGGTGTTCGATGCCACGTTTATCTCCGATATAGTGGACTTCCCAGCCATCTTCGATGAACTTGGGCATCAACAAAAGGTTGAGGGTAACGTGTCCAACCGTCCCCCCACCTGTAAAGACAATTTTTTTCATATTATTCCTTTAACTCCGCTACTGTGTCGATAAAGAGGTCGCCACGTACTTCAAAGTTAGCATACATATCCCAGCTGGCATTGGCAGGACTGAGAAGGACTACATCTCCTTGAGTCGCAAGTTCATAGGCTTTGCGGGTCGCATCTGCAATATCAGTCGCATCCACATATGCCACACCAGCCTTGTCTGCTGCCCGTTTAACACGTTCTGCAGACTGACCCAGGATGACCATCTTCTTGAGTCCAGTAATATCTGGAACCAATTCGTCAAACTCATTACCACGGTCCAAACCACCTGCAATCAAGATGACCTTGCTGTTGTCAAATCCTGACAAGGCTTTTTGGGTAGCCAAGATATTGGTTGATTTACTATCATTATAGAATTTGACACCCTTGATTTCATCCACAAATTGGAGACGGTGTTTGACACCTCCAAAGGCTGAAAGAGTTTCTTTGATGGTTTGGTTATCCACACCACGAAGCTTGGCTACAGCAATAGTCGCAAGGGCATTTTCCACATTGTGGCTACCTGGAACTCCGATTTCACTCGCTGTCATGACAACTTCCCCACGGAAGTAGAGTTGAGCATCTTCCAGATAAGCTCCATCAACCTTTTCAAGTGTTGAGAATGGTACAACTGTAGCTTGTGTTTTAGTAGCTAATTCTTTTGCCAAGTCTTGGTTAAAGTTCAAGACAAGGAAATCAGCCGCTGTCATCTTGTTCTGGATATTCCACTTGGCTGCCACATATTCCTCAAAAGAACCGTGGTAGTCGATATGAGTTGGCATGAGGTTGGTAATAACCGCAATCTCAGGATGGAATTCTTGAACGCCCATGAGTTGGAAAGAAGAAAGTTCCATGACAAGCGTGTCCTTGTCTGACGCAGTTTGGGCCACTTGACTAGCTGGATAGCCGATATTTCCTGATAAAAGGCCATGTTGACCAGCAGCAGTCAAAACTTCCCCAATCATGGTCGTTGTAGTTGTTTTTCCATTTGATCCTGTGATACCAACAATCGGTGCTTCTGAAATCAAGTAAGCTAATTCCACCTCAGTCAAGACTGGAATTCCCTTGGTCAAAGCTTTTTCAATCATGGGATTGCTGTAGGGAATGCCTGGATTTTTTACCATGAGGGCGAACTCTTCATCCAAGAGTTCCAAAGGATGGCCACCTGTAATGACCTTGATTCCTTCTTCCAGCAAACTTTGCGCAGCTGGATTGTCCTCGAAAGGTTTCCCATCATTTACTGTTACAATTGCACCTAGCTTGTCCAACAAACGAGCTGCAGATTCACCTGACTTGGCCAAACCTAAAACAAGGACTTTCTTATTTTTAAATTGATCTATTACTTTCATGTCTCAAACTCCATTTCTACTCTTACTATTTTACCATTTTTATGGAAATAAAAAAGCCACAAAGTGTGTTTGTGACTCTTTCTTCTAACTGATACTCTTCGAAAATCAAATTCAAACCACGTCAGCTTCGCCTTGCCGTACTCAAGTACAGCCTGCGGCTAGCTTCCTAGTTTGCTTTTTGATTTTCATTGAGTATGAATCTTACCATATCATCTATGTGATAAATCGGTAACTCGAATGACTTGGTCCACTTGCTCCCAAATCAGAGGATTGTGGGTCGCAATAATAATGGTTCGATTCGGATTTTTTAAAGATTCTAGGATAGAAAGTAATTCCTCAGAGTTTTTGGGGTCTAGTGAAGCGGTTGGTTCATCTGCGAGAATCAAAGGTGGATCCTTTAAAATTATCTTCGCTAGTGCAACACGTTGTGCTTCTCCTCCTGATAATTCAAAGATAGGTTGCTTTAAATCTAAATAAGAGAGGTTAACACGGTTTAGAGCTTGTTTCATCAAAGACATTTTCTCTTTTTCTTTCAACTTTTTACCAACTAAACCCAGATTGAGATTCTCTTTGACGGTTTGGCTTTCAATTAAGCCAAAATCTTGAAATAAGTATCCCAAGTAATCTCTAAAGAAAACAGAAGGCTTGATGTCCTTAAGAGAAGTACCATCATAGATGATTTGCCCTTTGTCATATGGCTCTAATCGTCCAATCATATTCAAGAGTGTTGTCTTACCACAGCCACTTGTACCAATTAAGGCATAAATTTTCCCACCTTCAAAATGAAGATTCGTATCTGAAAATAGCTGACGGCTTCCAAATTTTTTAGATATATTCTTTAGTTCAATCATCCTATTTTCCTTTCATAATTGTCATAGAAACACGAGATTCTTTATGAGCTTGACGGTAAAGCGTCAAAACTGCACTAGCTAGAAAGACTAATAAAGTGAGCAAGCCAATCACCAAGTCTCGACTGCTTAAAATAAAGAAACTAGCACCAAATACAAAACTGGCAAATTGGCTAACCATATACTGAGCATGTGTTTCAAAAAATCGTAAACCTGAAATTCGTTTAATCAAGATATCTCGACGGAATTGCTCGAAATATAGAAGATTGACAGAATAAAAGAGTAACAAGGAACTAGCTATCCCCACAATAGCTCCTAAGATTAAAGTTGCTGTTTCAGTTTGAACTTCATTATAACGAGTTAGATAAACACTTCTTCCTTCTTTAAGATAGGATACTTGCTCATAAATTCCAGCTTTCTTCAAGAGTTCTAGCCCACTCTCATATCCTTTGATAAAGAGTTGTTTTCCAGCATTGATAGACCAAACAGATTTTGAAATGAAACTATCACCTGTAGATGTTGGAGTAAATACAACTAAAATCGGGTCGGTTAAGTACTGGATGGATACTGGACTTTCACCGTTATTATAAATAAATCGCTTTTCTCCAGTTGGAAGATAGCTAACAATCGCTCTCATTTCATACTCTAAAGGAGCACTTGCCTCCTCACTTGATTGCCCGTAATAGTTCAAACTTTCTTCAAAAGCTTTCTTAAGTTCTGCTTCCTGTGAACGAAGAGATTCTGGTAGTAAGAGTCCAAATTCTCCTTTTTGAAGATGGACTAACTTCTGTTTGGTCTCAGCATCTACCACGACCTTTTCCTTGTCCAAATAACTTGGGCTGACATAGAGAACATTAGCATCTGGACTATAGGTATCCAGTGTCTCTCCCTGTTCATTTTTTCCTTGAGGATTTGCAAAATGAATGAGATTATCTTTTACAAATAGAGCCTGTTCTTCTTCGATTGCTTCCTTGGCAAAGGCATACCACTTATTCTGATTTTCTGTATCTTTTACTCTATCACCTAAGCCAAAGAAAATCTGGTAATAGTCTGCTCTGTCCTGCCATGCTTGTTTTGAAATTTCAAGTTCTTTCAATCGTTGGTAAGACGTCAAACCTGTCTTAACAGCGTATCCCACTGTAAAGACAGCAACCAACTGACACAATAGGGTTAAAATCATCAGGCGTTTAAGGGGTAATCTCCCTTTAATAACAGGAACTAATGCTTTGTAACTCAAACTCATTAGATAAAGAAGCATTAGTAAAATTGAAATACCCAATAAAAACAACAGATAGAAACTAATCCCAAAACCATAGGTGGCTAACAAGATAGGATAAAACAAACCTTGACTAAAAAGAACGACTCCCCCACCTAGGAAGGAAAGGAGGGCTGATAGAAGGAGCCACTTAATATCAGTAGATAAAGAATGCCCCATAATGAATAAGAGAGTCTGACCAGAAAAGAGTTTTATACCTGCTGCTCTCATTTCCTTAATCCGAGTGATAATCACTAAAGCAAAGAAAGATAAGCTAAATATTGCTAAACTAATTAAAATAAGTGGATTTAGTAATATTCGAAAAGCAAGAGTATAGGGAGGTGTCTTTCGGTCAGCAATTGCTTTATAACCCAAATCTCCTAATTTATCGGCAAGCTTTTCTTTCGTCAAGGAGCCTGACAAAAGGAGATAACTATTTAGCGGATCACTACGTTCACGACTTTCTTGGCTAGCTTCTTGGAATTCTTTTGGTAAAGTTCCCTGACCATAAGTTGCATAAGTAAAGTGAGTCGTCCCATCCTTACTCGGCTCTACAATTCTTCTAGCTATTAAACTCTGTTCTGAGTTTGCAAAATTCTCCAATTCCTGTTCAAATACCTCACGCGTCGACTCCTGAGTATCCTTTTTGACACGAAGTAAGGTGACGGAATCATAGCTTGCATATAAATATTGTGGCGCACGTAAGACAATAATCCAAGCAAGGAAGAAGCTGAGAAAAAAAGTTGATAGTAATATGAATAATTTCTTCATAGTAGACTCCTTGTATAAGAGAATAACCCTATAGAAAAAGATTTTATCTTTTATAAATTCTTAGAATTATTTTCCTAGTTTAATCAATCACACCCTGAACAACAAGACAACAATACTCTTCAAAAATCTCTTCAAACCACGTCAACGTCGCCTTGGATTATATATGTGACTGACTTCNNTTGAGCAACCTGCGGCTAGTTTCCTAGTTTGCTCTTTGATTTTCATTGAGTATAAATTTAATCCTTTCTTATTTTGAAATCGGTTTCTTATACCGTAAATATATCACTTTCTATATAATCTGTCAATATATTTTGCTAAAATATCATTAGTAATAGAATTTTACAGTTCCCTTAAAAATAGATGTCATTAACGAATTTTATTCAAGTTTTTCCCATTCATATTATCCAAGCAAAAGAGGTGATGTTATAGTAAAAAAACAATTCAAACTATTGTAAAATCCCTACCAAAAAAAGAGAGCCGAAACTCTCTTTTTATCTTCTTTTACTTTTTTTGACTGGCATGAGTGTGATGTCTCTCACACTAAAGTAAGCTAGGATTAACATGGCTATTGCTAGGAATATTTCTGTTGGTAATTGAAAAATTTTCAGAAAAGATAGAGCCAACAAAACCAAAAGTGCCACTAAAATACATACCATAGCGACGATATTGACTGTCCCTTTAATGCTTTCTGGTGTCGCAAATACATAGAGTAGGAGCAGTAAAATCCCTAGGACTAAATAGACCATCTTTCTCTCTTTCTAGCTCTTATTCAGCTGATTTTTTCTTCTTGTTAGCTTTCTCACGCTCTGCTTTGTTAAGGATTTGTTTACGCAAACGGATAGACTCAGGCGTTACTTCCATGTACTCGTCGTCGTTCAAGAACTCAAGAGATTCTTCAAGGGTCAAGATACGAGGTGTCTTGATAACAGCTGTTTGGTCCTTAGTAGCTGAACGAACGTTGGTCATTTGTTTCGCCTTAGTGATGTTAACTGTCAAGTCGTTCTCACGAGAGTTTTCACCGATGATCATTCCTTCATAAACCTCAGTACCTGGGTTGACAAAGATCGTACCACGTTCTTCGATAGACATGATTGAGTAAGTTGTAGCCTTACCAGCATCGATAGAAACAAGGGCACCACGGTGACGACCACCAATTTCCCCTGGAATCAATGGCAAGTATTGGTCGAAGGTATGGTTCATGATACCGTAACCACGAGTCATTGACAAGAACTCAGTTGAGTAACCGATCAACCCACGCGCTGGAACAAGGAAGACCAACCGAGTTTGACCGTTACCAGTTGAAATCATATCCAACATTTCACCCTTACGTTCAGAAAGGCTTTGGATAACAGATCCTTGGTATTCTTCTGGAGTGTCGATTTGAACACGTTCAAATGGTTCGCATTTGACACCGTCGATTTCTTTTACGATAACTTCTGGACGAGATACTTGAAGTTCATATCCCTCACGACGCATTGTTTCGATAAGGATTGACAAGTGCAATTCTCCACGTCCTGAAACAGTCCATTTATCTGGTGAATCAGTTGGGTCAACACGAAGGGAAACGTCTGTTTGCAATTCTGCCTGCAAGCGTTCTTCCACCTTACGAGAAGTTACCCATTTACCTTCTTTACCAGCAAATGGTGAGTTGTTGACCAAGAAAGTCATTTGAAGAGTTGGCTCATCGATGTGTAGGATTGGAAGAGCTTCGATTGCGTCTGTCGGAGTAATGGTTTCGCCGACAAAGATGTCTTCCATACCTGAAACGGCAATCAAGTCACCCGCTTTAGCTTCTTGAATTTCACGACGTTCCAAACCAAAGAAACCGAAGAGTTTTGTAACACGGAAGTTTTTAGTTGTACCGTCAAGTTTAGAAAGGGTAACTTGGTCCCCAACCTTAACAGTACCACGGAAGACACGACCGATACCGATACGTCCAACGAAGTCATTGTAGTCCAAAAGTGATACTTGGAACTGCAAAGGCTCATCTGAGTTGTCTACTGGAGCTGGAATATGGTCGATAATCGTGTCAAAGATTGGTGCCATAGTAGCTTCTTGGTCAGCTGGATCATCTGACAATGAAGAAGTTCCGTTGATCGCTGAAGCATAAACCACTGGGAAATCAAGCTGGTCGTCATCTGCACCAAGCTCGATGAAAAGTTCCAAGACTTCGTCCACTACTTCAGCTGGACGAGCTGATGGTTTATCGATTTTGTTAACAACCACGATTGGGACAAGATCTTGTTCCAAGGCTTTTTTCAATACAAAACGAGTCTGTGGCATTGTTCCTTCGTAGGCATCTACGACCAAGACAACACCGTCAACCATTTTCATGATACGCTCAACTTCTCCACCGAAGTCCGCGTGTCCTGGTGTGTCCATGATGTTAATACGAGTTCCGTTGTAGGCAACGGCTGTATTTTTAGCAAGGATGGTAATTCCACGCTCTTTCTCGATATCGTTTGAGTCCATAGCACGCTCAGCCAATTCAGTACGTGCATCAAGCGTTTCTGATTGTTTCAACAATTCGTCAACGAGGGTTGTTTTACCGTGGTCAACGTGGGCGATAATCGCAATGTTACGGATATCTTCTCTTAATTTTGTCATGATTTCCTCTATAGTATTCAAAATTTATTTTCTAACTGAACGATTATACCATATTTTCAAGTAAATAACATAACTCAAGCAAGTGTAAATGTTTTCACTCTGCTTTTCTTTTCACGTCAAGTCTTTTCAAAGCAAACAACTTATGATAAGATAGGCACAGTATGCGTTTAGATAATTTATTAGCCCAAGAAAAAATCAGTCGAAAGGCCATGAAGCAAGCCTTACTTAAAGGGGATATTCTCGTCGATGGTTGCCCAGCCCGCTCCCTAGCCCAAAATATCGATACAGGACTACAAGAACTCCTTTTTCAGGACCGAATCATTCAAGGATATGAACACACCTACCTCATGCTTCATAAACCTGCCGGTGTCGTGACAGCCAATAAAGACAAGGAACTCCCAACCGTTATGGATCTCCTTCCAACTGACATCCAGTCTGATAAACTCTATGCCGTCGGTCGACTGGACCGAGATACGACTGGTCTCCTCCTCGTGACCGATAACGGTCCCTTGGGCTTTCAGCTCCTCCATCCCCAATATCATGTCGATAAAACTTATCAGGTTGAGGTTAATGGACTTCTGACACCTGACCATATCCAAGCCTTTCAAAAGGGAATTGTCTTTTTAGATGGTACTGTCTGTAAACCCGCAAAACTAGAGATTCTATCTGCAAGTCCCTCCCTCAGTCAAGCCTCTATCACCATTTCAGAAGGAAAATTTCATCAAATCAAGAAAATGTTCCTCTCGGTTGGTGTTAAGGTGACTAGCCTCAAGAGAAGCCAATTTGGGGACTTTACATTGAACCCAGATTTAGCAGAAGGTAACTACCTCCCTTTGAACCAAAAAGAGTTACAAATCATTAAAAACTATTTAGAGATGAGTCGATAAAATAAAAAAAGCTTTAAATTTAAAGCTTTTTTGTTTTTTGCTTATCTAAAAACTACTGCGATTGTTAGAATCCAGTTAAGAACAGAAACTACAAGTCCTACGATGTTGAGAATTTTTTCTGTTTTATAGTCCAGTCCAGATTCTTTTTGGTATGAAAAAGCCAAAACCAATCCTATGATCCCCAAAATCAGACTCACTATTGGAGAAAGCAAACCAAGGACGATAGATAAGATACCTAAAATAAGTGAAGGTTTTTTCTTTTCTTGTGAATTCATATTATAAAATCTCCTTAAAATTAATATAAATGATGATACCATAAAATGCTAGCTTTATCTATCATTCGACAGATTTTTACAGAATGTTAGCTAGTCTTCACTTTCCCTTTCCAAGAATCCAAACCATAAGAAAGGATATAAATCTCAGAAAAACCTTGTTTTTTCAAGTAAAGGGCTGCATTTGTGACACGTTGCGCACGTTGGTTTTCGTAAAGAAGGACAGGTTTATCCTTACGAAGGGCTGCAAGACTAGTCTTCAACTGACTTGAAGGAATATTGCGGGCACCAAGGATATGTTTTCTGTGGAATTCTGCTGGGTCGCGCAAATCAATCAATTGACCTGTACGAATCAAGGCTTCAAATTCCTCATTATCCACAATTTTAGCCGCACGGCGAATACGAAGATAGTTAAAGCCCATCCACGCCAACATTGCCAGTATAAGTGCCCACAAAATCCAAGTAACCATTAGTTCTTTTCTCCATTTTTCTCAATATAATCCAATTCTACCTTGTGCTCTCTGCGAAGAACCGCTTCCGCTTCCAGATAATCCAGTTTGTCCATCAGCCCTGCATCGTAAATCCGAGAGAGTTCCAACTTCATCAGTTCAATATCATATAAGCGTTTTCCCATATAAACAATAATACCAAATCGTTTGAGGAATTGCTGCACATCATAGAATGTTTTCATAAGACTCATTCTAGCAAATTTTTGTGTTTTTTTCAAGAAGAGACTCACACAATACCTTGATTTTCCTATCTTCCTTGGCGATTCTGACGCAAGTGTGGTACAATAAAAACATGAGAATTCAACAATTACATTATATTATCAAAATCGTCGAAACTGGCTCCATGAATGAGGCAGCCAAGCAACTCTTTATCACTCAGCCGAGTCTTTCCAATGCTGTGAGAGATTTGGAAAATGAAATGGGTATTGAAATCTTTATCCGCAATCCCAAGGGCATTACCCTGACCCGTGATGGAATGGAGTTTCTCTCTTATGCCCGTCAGGTTGTCGAGCAAACTCAGCTTCTGGAGGAACGCTATAAAAATCCTGTCGCCCACCGTGAACTCTTTAGCGTTTCGTCTCAACACTATGCCTTTGTGGTCAATGCCTTTGTATCGCTACTCAAGAAAAGCGATATGGAAAAATACGAACTCTTCCTTCGTGAAACTCGTACTTGGGAAATTATCGATGACGTCAAGAACTTCCGTAGTGAGGTCGGTGTCCTATTTTTGAACAGCTACAACCGTGATGTTTTAACCAAGATGCTGGATGACAATCAGCTGCTGGCTCACCATCTCTTCACAGCACAACCGCATATCTTTGTCAGCAAGACCAATCCTCTGGCAAAGAAAGACAAGGTCAAACTATCTGATTTGGAAAACTTCCCTTATCTCAGCTATGACCAAGGGACGCACAACTCCTTCTACTTTTCAGAAGAGATTCTTTCCCAAGAACACCACAAGAAATCCATCGTAGTCAGCGACCGTGCTACCCTCTTTAATCTCTTGATTGGTTTGGATGGATATACCATTGCAACAGGGATTTTGAACAGCAACCTCAACGGAGACAATATCGTTTCTATCCCACTGGATATTGATGACCCAATTGAACTGGTCTATATCCAGCATGAGAAAACCAGCCTATCTAAGATGGGCGAACGCTTTATCGACTATCTACTAGAAGAAGTCCAGTTTGATAGTTGAGAAATCATAAGAACCAATATGTAGGCTAGCAACAACCTGCATATTGGTTCTTTTTACTTATAATTAAAAGTTTCCCCTGCCAACTTATCAGCTAGCTTGGGAAAGAGAGTATAAAACTTATGGGCTAGATTCAACAAAACAGGAAGATTGAGTTCTCGTTTGTTTTTTCCTATAATCTTGACAATCTTTTTAGCCACTGCATCTGGTTTCAACAGGAAGCGTTCAACCGACTTGAGATAGGTGCCATCTGGGTCGGCCTGGTCAAAAAATCCTGTTCGGATTGGTCCTGGATTGACTGTCGTCACATAGACTCCATAGGGTATGAGTTCGAGGCGTAAGGCATTTGAAAAACCAATAGCCGCAAACTTGGTTGCTGAGTAGAGACTGGACTTGCCAGTAGCGATTAAACCTGCCATGCTGACGATATTGATGATATGACCTTTTCGGCTTTCCTTCATACGAGCTGCAAGGCGACGAGACAGATTCATCAGGGCAAAGGTATTAACCTCGAACATCTGGTGAATATCTTGGTCAGAAATCTGGTCAAATTCCTCAAAAATCCCGTAACCAGCGTTGTTAATCAAGACATCAATCTTGCCATAGCGGAGATAGAGATCAGTTACCAGAGATTCTAAAGCTGAGTCATCGGTAATGTCTATTTCAATCAATTCTGCATGGGGATGGTCTCCGTAGAGTTGGGCTAATTTTTCCTTATTTCTACCAAGCAAGATGAGCTGGTCATCTGGCAGGAGTTTGACCATTTCTTGAGCTAGACCACCGCTAGCTCCGGTAATGAGAATAGTAGGCATACTTATCCTTTCTGTGACTGCTAGATTTCCACTTCTTCCAAATCCTTGACCACATGGACGTTTTCAAAAATCGTTGCCGCATCTTTCTTGAGCTTGCTGATATCTTTTGATAGAAAGCGAGCACTGATATGGTTGAGCAATAGTCGTTTGGCACCTGCTTCTACCGCTACTTGTGCAGCTTGCATGTTAGTAGAATGACCATGATTACGAGCAATTATTTCATCGCCCTTGCCATAAGTGGACTCATGAACTAGGACGTCGGCATTGACAGCCAGACGCACACTAGCATCCGTTTTTCGAGTGTCTCCTAAAATAGTGATAATCTTACCCGGACGGGGAGCTGAGATATAGTCAGCTGCCTTGATTTCAGTCCCATCTTCGAGAACAACGTCCTGACCGTTTTTAATTTTTCCAAAAAGTGGGCCAAATGGGACACCTGCCGCCTTGAGCTTTTCAGCATCCAGCGTTCCTTCCAAGTCCTTTTGAATGACACGATAGCCAACACAGAAAATAGTATGATCCAACTCCTCTGCATACACCGTGAATTTATCGGTCTCAAGGATTTTACCTAGAGAATCTTGGTCAAACTCATGAAAATGAATACGGTAAGGCAGGCGCGAACCTGACACACGAAGACTGGTTAAGACAAAGGACTTGATCCCTTGCGGTCCATAGATTTCCAAATCTGTCTGCTCTTCATTGGCCTGAAAGGCACGGCTAGATAGGAAACCTGGCAAGCCAAAGATGTGGTCTCCATGTAGGTGGGTAATAAAGATTTTGCTGACCTTACGTGGTCGAATTGTGGTTTCCAGAATGCGATTTTGCGTTCCTTCTCCACAGTCAAAGAGCCAGACTTCGTTAATCTCGTCCAAGAGTTTCAGGGCGAGACTTGAAACGTTGCGGGCTTTAGAGGGCTGACCAGCCCCCGTTCCTAAAAATTGAATATCCATTCGATACTTTCTAATTAATCAATATATAACATGGCTGTGCGGTTTTCCGATCGGAAATAGCGCTTGCCAGAAAAAGCAGTAGCTTCTTGCAGTAAATCCTCTTGGCTGTAGCCTTTGAGACGCTTACAACCATCAGCCAAGCTTTCTAAATCTGTCAAAGCTGTGAGATTTTCCACACTAACAACTTCCTCATCTCCGACAGGCTTCATGTAAATCTTTCCAGACTCTTCAAATACTAGTTGATGGGGGAAAATTTGCGCAATTTCAAAAAGCAAGTCTTCTGAAATAACCTCTTCATTTTCAGAGAAAATCTGACCAAGACCCTCACTCTCATAACAAAAACCAAAGGATTTACCAGACAAATTAAGTCGAATAAAAGGCTTATTTTCTAGAGTGAAACTAGGTTCAGCATTGTAAAGATTCAGTTCCTGACTGAGTTCCGCAAAATAATCCGTCGCTGCTTGAGGACTCTTTTTTTGATATAGTTCTGCAAAGTAAGCATTGACTACACTTGGCGGAGGTGTAATAAGTGTTAACTGCTCCTGCTCTGTTCTACCAGCTAGAAGCTGATCCAGATAGACCTTATCCAGACTTGTATAGCCCCCATATTTTAGAGCTAAGGTTTTGATATCAGTCATAAAATTCTTCTAACCTCCATTTATTTTTCTCAGAAATGTAGCCTGTAATCACTTCGCCGTCCTCCTGATAATCACGTTCTTCAAGAATCGCAACACTTTCTAAATCATGAATCTTGTAGGACTTGGAAAAAGGCACGCGCAGGGTAAAGACTTCAAAAATATCCTTGATTTTCTCTAAAAACAAAGCCTGCAAATTCTCACGACTATCCTCAGACTTGGCAGAAATGAGGGCATAAGGCGTTTGGGTAGGCGTGAAATCCTCCACCAAATCCGCTTTATTATAAAGGGTCAAGCGAGGAATGTCCTCCATGTCCAGGTCTTTCATGATGGACAGGACTGTTTTTTCATGTTCCTCGTGGTAAGGATTGCTGGCATCGATAACATGAACTAGAAGATCCACATGCTTGCTTTCTTCCAAGGTTGACTTAAAACTGGATACCAACTCTGTCGGCAAATCTTGGATAAAGCCCACAGTATCAGTTAAGGTAACCTGAAGATTACCTCCCAAATGGATACTCTTTGTCGTCGCATCCAGGGTCGCAAACAGCTCGTCTGCTTCATACTGGGTCTTAGCGGTCAAGGTATTCATGATGGTTGATTTCCCAGCATTGGTGTAACCAATCAAACCAATCTTAAAGGTGCTGGACTCCAAACGTTTTTCTCTGACTGTGGCCCGATTTTTCTCAACCACCTTGAGCTGGCGCTCAATGTCTGTGATTTGATTGCGAACACTACGACGATTCAGTTCGAGCTGGCTTTCACCAGGACCACGGGAACCAATTCCCCCTGCCTGACGGCTGAGCATGATCCCCTGACCAACCAAGCGAGGCAAAAGATACTTGAGCTGGGCTAGGTGGACTTGGAGCTTCCCTTCATGGCTTCGAGCTCGCATGGCAAAGATATCCAAAATCAACTGCATACGGTCAATGACCTTGACACCCAGAACTTCCTCTAAATTGACATTCTGCCTTGGAGTCAAGCGGTTATTGACGATGACAGTAGTAATTTCTTCGGCATCCACCATGAGGGCAATCTCTTCTAACTTACCAGAGCCAACAAAAGTCTTGGAGTCATACTTTTCACGTTTTTGTCTGTAGCTATCTACAACGACTGCACCAGCTGTCTTGGCTAGACTGGCCAATTCTTCCATAGAGAGGTCAAAATTGTCCATGCCCTGCAATTCCACACCGATAAGCAGGACGCGTTCCTCTTTTTTCTCCGTTTCAATCATCTAAAAACTCCTCTATCTGGCTTAAAATGCGGTCTTGCACACCAGATTCTCCGATCTGATAAAAAGTCACCTGCATGCGATTACGGAACCAGGTCAACTGACGCTTGGCAAAACGACGGGTCGCCTGTTTGAGACTCTCACTGGCTTCTTCCAAGGTCTGCTCTCCACGGAAATAAGGAAAGAGTTCCTTGTAGCCAATGCCCTTAGCAGCCTGCACATCCGGGTGATGATCAAAAAGCCACTTGGCCTCATCCAAAAGCCCAGCCTCAAACATCAAATCCACTCGATGATTGATACGTTCATAAAGTTGACTACGTTCATCATCCAAGCAGATAATCAATGGTTCATACAAGGTCTCTTGATTTTCCAAATCCTGACCAAAATGGGCAATTTCCAAGGCACGCATCGCACGACGACGATTAAACTGGGGAATTTCAAGGCCTGCTTGCTCTACCAAATGGGCTAATCCCTCATCCGTATAAGGCTCCAAGCTAGCCCGATAGGCCAAAATCTCCTCATGGGGAGTCTCCCCACCCAGGTGATAACCTTCTAACAAGCTCTGGATATAAAGTCCAGTCCCACCGGCGATAATTGCTAGCTTGCCACGGCTGTGAATATCCTCAATAGCCATCTTAGCTTCTGAAACAAAATCAAAAGCCGAGTAAGACTCGGTTACCTCTCTAACATCAATCAAATGATGAGGAACAGCTGCCTGCTCTTCTGGACTAGCCTTAGCCGTCCCAATATCAAGTCCTCGATAGACTTGCTGGCTATCTCCACTAACCACTTCGCCATTAAAACGCTTGGCCACTTCAATGGCTAGAGCCGTCTTTCCAACTGCAGTCGGTCCAACAATCACAATTATTTTTGTTTTCATCTTTTTTCCTTGAAAAATTCCTATTTTTTCGTTACTATTATTATAACACAAAAAGGTCAGTCAGAAAAATGTGACCTCTTGAGGAGGCTGGCTGATTGAGAATATAAAGGAGGAAGACTCATGGCTAAAGGATTCGCTAAAGGTCTTGTAACAGGTGTCGCAGGAACTGTCGCTGCCGTTGCAGGTGCAGTATACGCATTTAAAAAGAAAGTAATCGAACCAGAAGAGCAAAAAGCAGCTTTCATCGAAGAAAACCGTAAAAAAGCAGCTCGCCGCCGCGTATCACGTTAAGAAACAAAAGAAGTTGAGATTTATTTTCTCAACTTCTTTTTTCTATTCTTCTATACTGTGCAAACTAGGAAGCTAGCCACAGGTTGCTCAAAGTACTGCTTTGAGGTTGTAGATGAAGCGACGCTGACGTGGTTTGAAGAGATTTT
Organism: Streptococcus sp. 1032; assembly: GCF_013277015.1. Taxonomy (NCBI): domain Bacteria; kingdom Bacillati; phylum Bacillota; class Bacilli; order Lactobacillales; family Streptococcaceae; genus Streptococcus; species Streptococcus sp. 1032. Next base: position 65,650 of record NZ_VMMD01000020.1, read on the forward strand.
CGAAGAATATTAAATAGCTAGGTCAAACTTCAACTGTGGCTTGACAGGGTCATAATCCACCAACTCAAAATCTTCTGCTTTAATATCAAAGAAATTGGTCTTATCTGGCACATTTAAAACCAAACGAGGTTGGCAGTTTGACGGCTCACGACGAAGCAATTCCTGAGCTTGTTCAAGTTGATTGTCATAGATATGAAGGTTGTTGATAAAGTAAAAGAATTTCCCAACCTTCCAACCAAAATGCTTGGCAATCATCATTTGAAGAGCCACATACTGCATAGCATTGATGTGGTGGGCCACTAGCATATCATTCGAACGCTGGGTCAAGGTCGCATCCAGATAGATTTCCCCATCTACACGGCGGACATCAAACATGGTCTGAAAGGCGCATGGGAGGAGGCCATCTGTTTCTTCGAAAGCTTGGTAATCCCAGAGCGAAATAATATTGCGGCGGTTCCAAGGGTTGGCTTCCAACTGCTTGAGAAGCTTATTGATGATGTCGTGTTTCTTAACGACCGCCCCGTAACGTTCACCAATAGTTCCTGTATCTCCCACTTCCCAGTCATTCCAGTAGTGAACATTGTACTTGTCATTAAGCACACCTAGGCTATTTGATTGGTCTTGGTAAATCCAGAGCACTTCCTTGATGGCGGATTTGATGGCAATAGGACGCAAGGTTGTGATGGGGAATTCCCCCTTGGCCAAGTCATACTCTGCAAATGCACCCGTTACATACTTGGAGTTGGCAACAGTCCCATCCTTGTACTTAGGACGAGCCTGCTCTGAGAAAACACCGTCTTTGAGGATTCGTTCAATATTTTCTTTAAAAATCGTATCTGCTTTTGTCATTTCGTTTCACCTCATTCATTGTCCTAACTAGTATAGCATAAAAAAGAAAAGAGGAACATTACTAACTCTAGGTTAGCATTTTTCCTCTTTTATTATTTTATTGCAATACAAGTGATGCTGCTCCGATAACCCCAGCGTCATTTCCTAGAGTTGCAAGAGCTAATTTAGTGGATGTGCGTACTTGTGGGAAGCTATTTTCGTCGTAGACTTTTTGAACACCTTGTAGAAGGAATTCTCCCGCAGCTGATACACCACCACCGATAACGATTGTTGATGGGTTTAGGATTGAACCAATGTTAGCACAAGCGATTCCCAAGTAACGTGAGAAGTTACGGTAAACGATCAAGGCAAGGTCGTCTCCTTCTTTTGCCAAATCAAAGACAGTCTTAGCAGTTACTTCTTCTCCGTTATCAATCAAGCGTTTCAAGGCTGCATCGCCTTCGTATTCATCCGCATAGCGACGAGTCAAATTGACAATCCCTGTTGCTGAAGCAACTGTCTCAAGGCAACCTTTCTTACCGCAAGTACATGCGATTGGTTGGTCAAAGTCAACAGTGATGTGGCCAAGCTCACCTGCTGCACCAGCAACACCATGAAGCAATTTGCCTTCAGCGACGATACCGCCACCAACACCAGTACCGAGTGTCATAAAGACAACGTCTGGTTGGTTATCACCAGCACCCATCCAGCGCTCACCAAGAGCTGCCACGTTGGCATCATTATCGATGAAGAATGGGATACCCAAGGCTTTTTCAATCTTTTCTTTAATTGGTTGAAGGGTTTTCCAGTTGAGGTTGTAGGCACCGATAACAGTCCCTTTTTCACGGTCAACCACACCTGGTGATCCCATCCCAATTCCTTGGAAGTCCGCTGCTGCCAATCCAAGCAAGTCCAAACGGTGTTGAATAGACTCAATCATATCATCAACGATATGACTTCCCTCATCCAAAATATTAGTCTTGATAGACCATTTTTCTTGGATTTCTCCTGCTGTTGTTAAGATTGCAAATTTGATAGAAGTTCCACCAAGGTCAATCCCAATAATCTTTTGACTCATCATATTCTCCTTTTTCATTGTATAGTAATTGAAAATGCTTACAGCACTAGTATAACAAAATTCATTTACTTATGCAAAGGTTTGCATTAACTTTCTAAATTTTATCTGATTTATGGTTTCCAGAGATCTGAGGCATCTACATAGTAGCGGCCTCCATCAACTCGCTCATTCTTAGCCATTTTACCATCTGATTTCAAATAGTAATTTCCTTGCCATGCATTGCGAGCGTATGAACCATCTGATTTCAAGTAATACCAGGCTTGATAAGAAGAGTCATAAACCCACTCACCTTGTGCCATTTTACCGTTTGACTTAAGGTAGTAAGCTCCTTGCCATGCATTCTTTGCATAAGATCCATCTGATTTCAAATAATACCAAGCTTGATAGGAAGAATCATAAATCCATTCGCTCTGGGCCATTTTCCCGTCTGCTTTCAGATAGTAGCTTCCCTGCCATGCATTTTTCACTGGATTGCCATTTACATCAAAGTAATACCAAGCACCATCCTGCTTAACCCAGCCACTTGTTGTTGCTGAACTTGTATCAGTTTGGGTTGTAGTCTCTTGTTTTGCTTTAAAGGCACCCTTAGGGGCATTTTTCAATTCACAAGCCACACCATCATGATCGCGGTCTAACCTGGCAGAATACCCAGGTTCTCCCTTGTGAATATCTGCGTATCCATTCGCCCAAGCTTCTTTACAACTAGAAAAATGAATATTTTCCTCTGCTAAAACTGGTTGTGAAAATAAGGCTAAAACTGACAACGTCGCCAAACTCATTTTAAAAAATAGACGTTTGTTCATTACTTTCTCCTATAGGAATGTTATCGATTTCAATATTATTTTATCAAACTTATTTCAGCAATTCAAGGAAACTTCTGGTATTTTCTACAAACTCCTTTGGTTTTTCCTTATTCAAGACATGAGAGCCGTCTGGGATAATCTGAAATTGGGATTCTGATATTAGTTTATGAAGACTTCTCATAGAACTAAGATTCGGTTTATCTTTGCTGCCACAAATTAGTAAGGTTGGATAGGGGCAAATCCCTGCTATATCCGTTAAATCAAGTGTCTTCAATTCTTTGGAAATACCTATTATAAAAGTCTTGTCTGCCCCCTGTTTTTCAAATAGTCTTTTGGGAAGTAGTTTAAAAATCAGCAACTGAAGATAAAATAGGATATTCCCTGCTAATTTAAGCGGGCATCCTGATAAAACCAAAGCTCGAAGATTTGGTAAATCGTAACTGGAAAGTTCTAGTGCCAGGGCAGCACCTAAGGACAATCCAATCAAAACAAAAGGTTCTATCTCTTGAGCTAGTTGCTGATAAACTCGCTCCTTGGCTTTTTGATAGCTGCCAACTCCAGAAGGAAATAACTCGATAGCCTCAGAAGAATAATCTGTCAGTAGATTCCGAACTTCTTTCCAACTCTCTCCGGACTGCCCTAACCCATGCAAAAATATCAGTTTCATCTAATTCTCCTCAAGTCTTAGTTCATACAAGCCTCTCACTGCATTACAGCCATATATAGCCTCAACTTGGGCTAAGTCTGTCAAGGTCAAGACTTTCTCTTCTACTTGTCCTGTTTCTAGTAAATACTGACGGTAAATTCCTGGCAAGATACCAAGTCTGATAGGCGGTGTGTAGAGTTTTCCAGCGATTTTCAGAACCAAATTTCCAATAGAGGTTTCAAGTAGCTCTCCTGACTTATTGTGGTATATCTTCTCTTGTTCCCCTAGGCTCAAATGCGGTCGGTGGCTTGTTTTAAAATAGGTAAATGCTTGTTGCAAATTGGCTTCCTGCAGGCAGAGTTGGGCATGGCAGAAGGTTGGACTGAGAGGTTCCAATACTTGACGATCGACTTCTATCTCTCCAGACTTGCTAAGGCTAATTCGCAAGCGGTAGTCTTGATCAATGTCACAATCCTGACACTCTTCCTCTATCTTTTGTTTCAAGTTTTCTGAATCAAATGGAAAGGCAAAATACCGACTAGCTTTTCTCAGTCTTTCCAGATGTTGTTCTTCAAACAGCAGTTGTTTTTGGCTGATTTTTCCAGTTGTAATTATTTGGAAAAGAGCTTGTTTCCGATAAAGCACAGCAGCCTTTTGATGAACCTCACGATATTCAGATTCCCAAGTGCTATCCCATGTAATACCTCCGCCAACTCCATAGATGGCTTGACCTTTGTGAAGTTGAATAGTACGGATAGCAACATTAAAAATCCGTCGTCCATTTGGAAGCAAGAGACCAATCGTTCCACAGTAGACTCCGCGCGGTTGTGGCTCCAAGTCCTTGATAATCTCCATAGTCGCAATTTTCGGTGCGCCCGTTATGGATCCACAAGGAAAGAGAGAGCGAAAAATTTCAACAAGGTCCACATCCTCTCGCAATTGACTCTTGATGGTCGAAGTCATCTGCCAAACCGTTGAATACTGTTCTACTTGGCAAAGACGCTCCACGTGCTCACTCCCCACCTCAGAAATACGATTCATATCGTTGCGCAAGAGGTCCACAATCATCATGTTTTCAGAGCGATTTTTGGGATCCTGCTCCAGCCAACTAGCCTGTTCAAGATCTTCTTGGTCAGTTACCCCACGCTGAGTCGTTCCCTTCATTGGGCGCGTTGTCAACTCGCGGTCATTCTGCTCAAAAAAGAGCTCTGGACTCATGGAAATCACTGCCATCTCGTCATGTTCCACATAGGCATTGTAGCCCGCCTCCTGCTCTACCACCATACGATTGTAGATAGCAAAAGGATTGGCAGACAACTCCTGCTTGAGTTGGACAGTGTAGTTGACCTGATAGGTGTCTCCCTGCCGCAAATGATAGTGAATCTGGGCAATCGCCTTTTCATAGTCTGTTGCAGACGTTACTTCCTGCCAATTTGAAGGCAAATCAACCTCATCATAAATCAGAGGAATAGGGGATGTTTCTACCCTATCATGAACGGTAAAATATAGCAGATACTCTGCCAGTAAAGGAGCTTTATGAACTGCTAATTTCTCCTCAAAAGCAGGTGCAGCCTCATAGCTGACATAACCCACCACATAGTAGCCCTGCTCTTGGTAGCTTTCCACTTGTGCCAGCAAGGCTGTTACTTCCGCTAAATCTCTCGTTTTTAACTCTTTGATAGGCTGGGTAAAGATGTATCTCTCCCCCAAAGCCCTAAAATCAATCACTGTTTTTCTATGCATAGCTTAAGTATAGCATAAAAAGGCAGATACAGACAAAGCTGATCTACCTTTTTACGATTTTATTCATCCCTATGCTTGTGGTGCAGTAAATAGATCACCAGAGAAACCGTCTGTGTTTTTAAGTAATGCTTTGTACACTTTAGCTTTAAGATTTACAGTATTTGTATATTTGTCTTTAATTTTAGGGTCATTTAACTCCTGTAAATCTTTAGTCACAGCTGCATTGAATAATGCTTGTAGTCTACTATATGAAGAGATGTTTTCACCGTCAATATTAATTTCTGTGAATCCTCTTTGAGCTTTTGTAAGAACTTCCTCATACCAAGTTTTTTTCCAGTCTTCAAGAGTTTTAAATTTACCACCAGAAACTTTATCAATAATAAATTTATCACTTAGAGTTTGACTTGCTTTATTGGCTTCGGATTTATATTTATTAGAAACATATCCGATGAATCCATTTTCGTATCCGAAATATCCCCACATACGAAATGCATTATGTTTAAATGATGCAGCCCCAGGAGCACCATCACTGGTATTACCACCATAGATACCAGTCATCATATTTATATTCACATAAGCAGTTCTAAAATCAGATGGATCGTATGTGTTATTTCCAGGAGCACCATGTTTGGTAATGAAATTATTATCAATTAAATCATTAATGTTATTTAATTGAAGTGCTTTCTCAGTGTCATTTAAATCGCGAATTTTGTCAAACTGGTGAGGTTGTCCGTCCTTACGCATTTGTTTATCCATTTTCTTGAACCAGCTATCATTGTTACCTTGTAATTTTGGTAAGACAGCTTCAGCTTCAAGAGAATCTAACATCATCAGAGCTTCATTATAGTTCTTCATATATTTATCAATAGCTTCTCGTGATTGAAGCTTATTAGGGTTATAGTTGTACCATTGATTACCATCATTTGAACGTTCAAATGCCATATTTAATCCAAGTGCGCCGTATTCACCTTGGTGTCCATGTTCTGCTGGGGACTGTAACATGCCTTGAGCAAAGGCTTCTAAGAATGTTCCTTCACGATGCGTGTATCCTCCATAGTAAGCTACGCGGTCATTTATATGAGTAGTCTCATGCGTAAATGCAGACGCACCATATTCACTAATCATATCAGACATAACAAATACAACTTTAGCTCGAGTATCATTCTTGTCATCATAATATGTAGCATATGCCCCAGCAACAGCTCCATTAGGACCGTAATGCTCACCGACAGGACCATAAAGCTCACGAGTAGGTGGATAAATGCCTGTTCCATCTTCGAACTTACCATATTTATCCATCCATTGCCCCCATTTATGACCCCAAACTTGGTAACCTTCCCATACTGGAGTTACAATATCTTTGACAAGCTTATTTTTTACCGCATCTGTTGCTAAACGATACCAGAAATCAAGATAGTTAATTTGTCTGTCTGCAGCCAAATTAATATTATCCTTCCACTTATCCAGTGTGGTATTGTATTTATTAGCAGTCCCAAATGATATAGTATTGTAGGTCGATATCAAGAATGCTTGGGTTTGTTTAAGGTTAAGGAGCGGTAAAATCATCTTTTGATGGTATCCGCGAGATAAATTGTCAAAAGCACGATACTTAGCAGTTTTAATAGCCTCTTCACGTGACTGACGTTCTGCTACATAAACCTTACCTTCAGTGGAGTGAATAAACCAATCATTCAAATTTGTGTCGGCTGTCAATAACTTCATATTATATCGTAAGAAGTCAATAAGATTTCCAGACACCGTGTTCTTAGCCAATACCTCTCTAAATGCATCATGTGTACGATGACCTTTTAAAGTATTTTCTTTTGAACCAATTTCAATCAGTCTATCTAAGACATCTACATTTTTACCATAAAAATCTGGTTTAAACATCATTAAGTCTTTAATGGTTTTACCATCAAAATTGATACCATAATATCGATTTAGGTAAGCAAGACCTAACATAATTTTTGCGCTATTGTCTTGAACTTTCTTAACAAGAGCTCTTTGAGTTGCGTCTGATATGTTTAATTGATGATCTTCTGATTCCACAAGATGTTTGACAATCGTATCCATATTAGACTTCAATTCTTGGAAATGTTCCTCAAAATAGAAGTCACGAATATATCCATTTTGGCGTTGCTCTGTGTTTGCACTCTTATCTTTACTGTCATTACGTCTATCCAAGATCGAACGGACACCCGCAGACTGAAGTTCTACTGAAGTCAAGGCTTCCTTAACCTTAGTCATCAGATCACTACGATCTTTAACAACCATGTTTGGTGTGTAAACAATATTTTGACCGACTATATTATATTCTTTCACTTGAGCTACTCCAGAATCAGAATTGACTGCCACGGACATTTCTTCCTTTATACCATCAGCGTAGTGAATCATAATCTTATCAATATCAGATAAATCTGTAACAAATTGACCATTCTTCATACCTGTAACAGATAATACTTCTTTCTTCACAAGATTTGAATCTTGCTCTAACTTATTACCCTGATTTACAATCCAGTCTTTGTTATAAAATGGTTGAAGTTTAGCAATATTTCTATAAGCTTGGTCATATTCTGATTTGTAGTTTTGAATCAGTTTATATTCTTTATCTTTAGTTTCAATATTGTTTAATCTATTTGTTTGAAGTTCTTCACTCTCAAACAAATTTGCAGTAATGCCATAACCAGCTACACGTTTATCAGCATCTTCTTTGGAAATTTCTTTCAAATTATGGGATAAAGTATATGACTTACTACCGACACTAACTCCTAAAACACTATAGTTGTTTTTAATATATGGAAATGCAAAATCACTGTCATTAATATCTGGAGAACCATATAATATTTCACCTTTTACTACCTTAGCGTAACTCACATTGTCATCAGCATTTCCCCAAGGCCAGTTTTTACTGATTAAACCTCCAGCTTCAACAGGGTTTGATAAATTAATCACACCTTTCATAACTGACTTACGTAATTTTGTAAATCTATCACGTCCAGCACCATTTATTCTATGTTCCATGACGGCAACAATTCCACCAACACGTACACGATTACCTGTAAGATTAGCATCGACATAAGCTCTATCAATAATACCTTCGTACATACGGCCTGCAATACCTCCCATATAGGAGTTAGCACCATTACCAGTTGTATGGATATTACCTATAAAAGCTATATTTTCAAGTCTTGAAGCATGCTCTATCCAGTTCACAAATCCAGCCACATGATTACGACCTGTAATATTACCCGTTACTTTAACATCTTTAATAAGAGACTGGTCACCTTGCATTTTATGACTGATGACAGAAACATGATCTTCTGACGGAAGATTGATATTCACATTTTCAAAATTAATATTTTGCACTTTACCATTATCAATTAAATGAAATAAAGGCTTTTTCAAATTATAAATAGCATAGTGCTTATCGCCATCACTAGAGAGCGTACCCTTAAAATTACCTGTTACATATGATTTACTACTAACATCTAGATACTGTGCATCTAAACTTTTTCCTAATTTAAACTCACCGTTAGGATTTTTCTGCATAGCATCTACTAAATCTTTGAAGTTATAGTAAACGTTATTTTGCGATGCTTTGGGTTTCTCTATGTAATAAGTGTACGTTTGACTCAAGCTATTATTTGAATCACGTTGGATTAAATCAGGAGCTGAAGCAGTAACTTTAAATAGGGATGTCTCCTCCTCAGTTACTTCCTCTATATTAGTAATGGCAAGCCTTGTTACTTTATTATGATTAGTGGTAATTTTTAGATAATATGACGTTAGATTTTCTGGAACAGTTTCTAGAAGGCTACTATCTGTTTCATTTCCATTCTCATCCACTTTCATCAATCTTGTTTCTTTAATATCTTTAATCTCAACTTTTTTAAGGTCTAGTTGGATTGGTTGATTATCTAAGATTTCTGTTACATCACCGTTACCTCTATCGTAAACCATAGTTGTAGATAGAGTGTATTCTTTGTAATACTCTAGGTTTTTAAATGCTGCGTCTATAGTTTCATTATTTACATCATCGCCTGTAAGCTCTACAGTGCTAACAACTGTTTCTCCTTTTTTCAGAGTAGCTGTAATTGATTTAATTTTTGTTTTATTTTGGTTTTCTAGAGAATACTTAGCAATTGCTTCACGTTCTAATACTTTCTTATCAGTGTTTACAAATTTTAATACTGGTTTTTCAGTCAATGGAACTAAGTTTTTGATAGCTTCTTGTAATCTTCTAGTAGCATCATCTACTTTACTTTGAGTGGCAGCTTCATCTGAATTTACAGGGTTTGCTGCTACAAGGGCATCTTCTAAAGCTTTCCATGTTTGAGTAGTGTATTCTTCTTTATGTTTGCTGTTAGCTGTGTTAATAGCATTTTGCAATGCAGTCTTATCGACGGCAAGAGCATTTATAGCGGCTTGAAGAGCTTTAGTAGCCGCATCTATTTCACTTTGTTTAGGAAGTGGAGTAGTTTGATCGTTGATTTCTTTGGCTTTGATTTCGGCTTGTTTGAAGTTGTTCCAAGTTTTTGGACTGTAGTCAGTTTCTTGTTTTTGATTAGCAACTGTTATTTGCTCTTGTAATTTTGTTTTATCAACATTAAGTGCATCAATAGCGGCTTTCAAGTTCTTAGCGGCTTCATCGATTTGAGTTTGAGTAGCAGTAGCGTTATCTTCTACGGCTTGAGCAGTTTTTTTCGCTTCTTCTAATGCAGACCAAGTCGCAGGACTATGATCAGCTTCTGTCTTAGAGTTAGCATCAGCAAGTTGTTTTTCCAGTTCAGTCTTATCAGTTTTTAATGCATCAATAGCAGCTTTAAGTTTTTTAGCAGTTTCATCGATTTGAACTTGAGTAGCTTTGTCGTTGTATTTTACAGTTTGAGCGTCAGTTTTCGCTTCTTCCAAAGCGTTCCAAGATGTAGCACTGTAGTCAGTTTGAGTTTTTTCGTTTGCAAGGTGAAGTTGTTTTTCAAGTTCGGTCTTATCTGTGGTTAAACCAGCGACAGCAGCTTTAAGTTTTTCATAAACATGATCAACTTCGCTTTGCTTAGTAGCTGGGGTGTTTGTAACTTTTTCAGCTTCAGCTAATACATCTTGAAGGTTTGCCCAAGATGCATCACTGTAGTGCTCTTTAGTTTTTGATTTTGCGTCAGCGATAGTTTTGTTTAACTCAGTTTTATCGACACTTAGAGCATCGATAGCCGTTTTAAGTTTATCTGTCTCGCTATTTACCTCAGGCTGTTTTACAGACTCTGAAGCATAGACACCTTTTGCAGTTTCTAAAACAGGAGTCAATGCACCATAACTTGCTGTAGAATAATCAGTAGGAGAAACTGAACTAGCTTTATCAATTTGATTCTTTAACTCACTTTTATCAACTGGTTCTTTAGTACCAATACCTTTTATTTCATCTACTGGCTTGGTTGTTATTGTATCCTCTAATACTTTACTAGACTGTTTTCCATCAATAGTAGTGACTTCAGTTAAAATAGTGCGTTCACCTGCCACACCTTCTCGAATAACTTTTGTTTCTCCCTTAGTGAGATTCTCATCGTCTTGCTCAATTGTCTTAAAAGGCACAGACTCTTTAGTTACTATAACTTCAGGCTTAATCTCTATTACATTTAGCACACCTTCTTCAGGAGTTGTTTTATGTTCTACTTTTGGTGTTTCGTCCTGATGTTCTACAGTTTCTTCAGCCTTGGTATCTGGAGTTGACTCTTCTTGTTTCGGTGTTTCTTCCGCAGTCTTCTCTTCTTTAGAAGCTTCTGGTTGCTTTTCTGGCTCGACTGGTGCTATTGGTGCCGTTTCGTCTTCTCTTGGTACAACTGGTTCACCTACTTGTTCAACTTTTGATTCCTCAGCTGGTTCCGTTTGTTTTTCTACAGCAGGCGTTTCAACTTTTGGTTCTTCAACAGGTTGATTAGCAGCCTCATCTTTTGTTTTTACTACTTCTGGCTGTTTATCTTCTTGTTTCGGTGTCTCTTCCGATACCTTATCCTCTTTAGGATCTTCTTGTTGTGATGAATCTTTTGGTATCCTTGGTTGCTCCGGTTGTGTAGGTTGCACGGGTTGTTCTGGGACTTTTGCTTGTTCTACTGGTGGTTCAACTTTTGGCTCCTCAGCTTGTTTATCTGATGGTTGACTTTCTGGCTTGACTGGTGCTTGTTCATCTATTTTTGAATCAACTGCTCCACTTACTTCTTCAACTGGAGCTGATTCTGCTGAAGCTTCTTTCCCCTCTTCTGCTTTAGGAAGGGTGTCGTCAGTAGGTTTTACCTCCGATTTTGGTTCTTCCTTTGGACTTTCTTCTGTTTTAGGTGCTTCTTCTTTTGGAGCTTCCTCTGTCTCTACTGCTTGGTTTTTTGGCTTAGCTTGCTCCTGATTTGTTGTTACTTGGGGATTCTCAACTTCGACCACAGTCACCTCTCCAGGTTTAGCTGAGGCTTCTTCTAAAACAGTGTCCAAGCCAAGCGTTTTGAGGATGTCGCCTGATAGATAACCAACATAGCGATAGCCCTCCATTTCAACAACACCCTCTCGACTAGCCGGTGCTAGGGTCGCAACTGGGTCTACAGCCCCTGCACTAGGAAGAACTACCAATCCCATAGCTCCAACTAAAAAGACGCTGGCAATTTTCTTTCTCTTGTAGATTAAAAGCAAGCTCCCAACAGTCAGCAAACCAAAAGCTGTCAAAACAGATGCTTCTGTCCCTGTTTGTGGCAGCTGGTCTTTTTGATACACCAAACCATATACAACTTCATTTCCATCAGGTTTTCCTGTCTTGATTAAATCTTTAGCTTCTTGTGAAATAACCTCTTTATCTACATAGTGATAGGTAGCTGCATCCACTACAGAAGGAGCCATCAAAAGGCTTCCAAGAAATACAGAACCTACAACTCCCTTAATCTTACGAATTGAAAAACGGTCTTTTTTAAACACTTTCATCTCCTTTATTCATTCTCACGACTTTCTAATAGAATCTTGCGGATAGTGCGCACGCGCACCTCCGATTAATTTTGGACGACTAGCCAGCGCCGTTACATGTGCATGACCAATCTCTCTCAAAAGAGGGCGAATCGGAACCTGAACATGCTTGACATGCATGCCAATTGCAGTGTCTCCGATATCCAATCCAGCATGAGCCTTGATAAATTCAACCTCAACTGGATCTTGCATAAACTTAAAGGCTGCCAACTGACCCGAACCTCCTGCATGGAGAGTAGGAAAGACACTGACGATTTCCAGACCAAACTGCTCTGCCACCTGACGTTCAACGACGAGAGCTCGATTAACATGTTCACAACCTTGAACGGCTAAATGGATACCTCTACTACCTAGAATACCCAAGATAGTCTCCACTATCAGCTCACCAATCTCTTGACTGGATTCTTTCCCAATCTGACCACCTATCACCTCACTAGAAGATAGACCTAAAACAAAAAGGGCCCCCTGCTTCAAATTGGCCTTTTCTAAAACATCTTCTACTATCTGACGTGTTTCTCTTTGAATCTGTGTCTCGTTCATCTCTGTCACCTCTTTTGTCACTCTTCTATCATACCGTTTTTTCTTATTTTTAGCAAGATAGACAACCTAGAAAGCTTGCCCAATTACGCATAAAACTCCCAGAATTGACTGGGAGTTAGCTAGTTTCTATTCTATTTATGTATATTTCCACTTTCGTCCCTTTTTGGGGCCTAGAATCAATCTTCATCTGGTAATTGTCTCCAAAATGAAGTTTGAGTCGCTGATCAACATTTTGCAGACCAACTCCCCCACGTTTGAGTTGACTTTGACTACTATCACCAGCATCTTGGAAGCCAACGCCATCATCCTCAATGCGGATGACCAAGCCCGAATCCTGTTTCTGGACAGAAACTCTAATATGTCCCTGACCTTCCTTCTCCTTGATGCCATGGTACAGAGCATTTTCCACCAAAGGTTGTAACACCAGTTTAGGCAAGACTAGATTATCAAAGGCAGGATTTTCAGCAATCTCATATTCCAGCTTATCTCCGTAACGTTGTTTCTGGATAAAGAGATATTGGCGGACATGATTGATTTCATCAGACAGGCAAATCAAATCTTTACCCTGATTGAGTGCCAAGCGGAAATAGGTTGCCAAAGACTTAGTCACCTGAACCACTCTCTGACTATCCTGAAATTCAGCCATCCAGATGATGGTGTCCAAGGTGTTGTAGAGAAAATGCGGATTAATCTGGCTGGACAGGGCTTGAAGTTGGTACTGACGGGTTGTTTCTTCTTGGCTACGAACATCTGCCATCAGCTGATCAACCTGATCCAACATAGCATTGAACTGGCGAGACACTTCTCTCAGTTCATGGGCACCAGTTTCCTTGGCACGCAGATTCTGATTACCAGAAGCAATCTCCAGCATGGTTTCTCTCAAGTCATTCAGAGGAGCAATCCAGCGTTTGAGACTAAGCCACACCAAGCAGAGACAGGCAAGAAGAGATGTGAAACTGGCTCCAAGCAAGGTCCACATGAGTTGACTCCTAACCTTGTCTAACTTCTCCAACGAGGACACACCAAGCACCGTCCAATCAGTTCCTGCAATCTTTTCCTGACTGACGTAGGATTTGTGGCCAGGAGTATAGCCCTGACCCGTCTCGATGTAGGGTTTCATAGCCTCCATTTCGCTAGACGAACTATAAACTGTGTGTTGAGGATGATAAACAAATTCATGGTTTTCATTGATGATAAAGGCAAAACCCTGCTGACCCAACTGGAGCTGCTTGAGATAGGCTTCCAGAGTTTCATAAGAAATATCCAAACGAAGTACACCCAGATTGGCTCCCTTTGCATCAACAAGTTCCTGAGTGATAGAAATAACCCACTGACTATCCGACTTACGAGCTGGTGTCAAAACAGGCTTAGCTCCCTGATGAATGGCCTTTTGGTACCAATCCTCAGCCATCATATCAGAGGAAGTTTTCATCTGCACACTGTCATCTGTAGAAATGACCTGACCGGATTTGGTTACCAGCACAACAGTTTTCAAGTCCTGATCTGCCTTTAAGATGGTCAAAAACAGATTTCGAATTCCCTTGACCTTGTCTTGACTGGGATTCTCAGCATAGGCTAGGACATCCGCCTGCTGGGTCAAACTGGTCGAGGTGGTTTCTAATTTTTTGATATAAGACTGGATAAAGTGGCTAGTCTGACTGATAGTCGTTTGGCTATTACCTTCAATGGTAGCCTCAATGGCTGAAGAACTAGATTGATAGTAGAACGTACCAACCAGAACTAGGAGAATGAGAAAGACCAAAAAGATGGAAATAACCATTCTAACTAGGAGAGAAGAACGCTTCATCGACCTTCTCCCTTCTTAAACTGACGAGGTGTCACACCCGCAATCTGTTTAAAACGTTGGGTAAAGTAATTCATATCTTCAAAACCAACTTTTTCAGCTATCTCATAAATCTTTAAATCCGTTGTTAAGAGCAAGAGCTTAGCTTGTTTGACACGTTCTCGCACCAGGTAATCCTGAAAAGGTAGACCCAACTCTTTCTTAATCAAAGAGCTCAGATAAGTCGGGCTAAAGCCCAAGTCACTGGCCAAAGCCTTTAAACTAAACTGGCTGTCATCTAGATGAGACTGAATTTTCTGGGCCAAGTTTCCTTCAAACTTATCAGTCAATAAATCTTGTAACTGCTCTTCTTTCTCTTCCTTATCCAACTTTTGCTTGATTTTCCCCAACATTTCCTCAATATCCTGACGAGAAAAGGGCTTGAGCAAGTAGTCATCTACACCTAGTTTGACAGCAGACAAGGCATAATCAAAATCATCGTAACCTGTCAAAAAAACTAGGTGAACCTGAGGATAGGTTTCTCGGACCAGACTGGCCAACTGAATGCCATTTAGTTGAGGCATGTTGATATCGGTCAAAATGATATCCGGCACCTGCTTTTGAATCAATTCCCAAGCCTGTCTTCCATTTTCAGCCTGACCGATGATTTCCATATCGTAGGCTGCTACATCGACCAGCTTGGTCAAGCCTTGTCTTACCAGATACTCATCTTCTACGATTAAGATTGTGTAGGTCATGCTTCTCTCCTTTGTCACTTACTAGTATCAGTATAGCAAAATTCTCCTCTAACTGCTTAGGAAAGACTTCTTAATCAACATAATCTAATAAATAAGCGTAGCCTTTTTCTTCCATTTGATCTTTAGGAATAAAGCGGATAGAGAGACTATTGATACAGTAGCGCAAGCCCCCCTTGTCCTGTGGTCCATCCGTAAAGACATGGCCAAGGTGAGAATCTCCAACTCGGCTCCGCACTTCCATGCGCGTCATATTGTAAGACTTATCTTCCTTATAGGTAGCAACATCTGGGCTGATGGGCTGGGTGAAACTAGGCCAACCACAACCAGACTCAAACTTGTCCTTTGATGAAAAGAGAGGTTCGCCAGTTGCCACATCCACATAGATACCAGATTCAAATTTATCCCAGTAGCGGTTTGAAAAAGCTCGCTCTGTTTGATTTTTCTGGGTAACTGCATACTCCTCAGGTGACAGGGTCTTTTTCAATTCTTCATCACTTGGTTTGGGATATTTGCTGGCATCAATGACTGGATAGGCAGCCTGATTGACATTGATATGGCAGTAGCCATTTGGATTTTTCTTGAGATAGTCTTGGTGGTAATCCTCTGCCACTACAAAATTCTTCAAGGTTTCCTTTTCAACTGCCAGAGGTTGATCGTATTTCTTAGCAACTTCATCAAAGACTTGGTTGATTACCTCTAAATCCTTGTCATCTGTGTAATAAACACCAGTACGATACTGAGTCCCTACATCATTTCCTTGTTTATTTTTGCTGGTTGGATTGATAATGCGGAAATAATGAAGCAGGATTTCCTTGAGGGAAATTTGATTGGCATCATAGGTAACATGAACAGTCTCCGCATGACCTGTTTGGTTAATCAATTCGTACTTGGTTGTTTCCCCTCTACCATTTGCATAGCCTGATACGGCATCTGTCACTCCGGGAACGCGGGAGAAGTATTCCTCCACTCCCCAGAAACAACCTCCAGCTAGATAAATTTCGTGCAAGTCTGCGTCTTTACTAACTTCTGTTTTTTTCACTGTTTTTCCTCCTTGGCTAACTGCCGCTTTCTCAATTTGCGAGGCATCTGTCTGTCCTGCATTTCGCATCAATAGAAAATAGAAACCGGTTATGGCTAGGAAAAATACTCCTAGCAACAAGATGATTTTTAACTTATCATTCATAGAACACCTCCTAGGCCAATTCCTTCAAAGTTTGCAAAATCGCATCTTTTTCCATAAAACCTGGTTGCGTTTTGACCAGCTTTCCTTCCTTGTCTATAAAGGCTTGAGTTGGGTAAGAACGGACACCATAACTTTCCAAAAGTTTGCCTGATGGGTCAACTAGGACTGGGAAATTTTTATAATCCAAGCCCTTATACCAATTCTTAAAGTCCGCTTCAGATTGCTCTCCCTTGTGTCCTGGTGACACTACTGTCAAGACAACATAGTCATATCCAGCTTCTTTAGCGATTTCGTCCGTATCTGGAAGGCTAGCTAAACAGATGGAACACCAAGAAGCCCAGAATTTAAGATAGACTTTCTTTCCCTTATAATCAGACAAGCGGTAGGTCTTGCCATCTACTCCAGTTAGCTCAAAATCAGCCACCTCTTTCCCTTTAGCCGTGCTTGTTTTACTAGCTGTCTGCTCCATCTTCATCTCATCTTTCATTTGGTGTTCACTGGTCATGGACTTGCCTGAACAAGCCGTCAAACAAAGGAGCGAACCTGCTCCAAGAACACATGTTTGCCATTTTTTCATACTGATATTCCTTTCCATTTTTATTCAAATAATTGACTTAAAATTGAAGCATTTCCAAACAGAACCAAGATTCCCATCAGGATAATGAGAAACCCACCCACTTTTTTGAGGATTCCGAGATAAGGATGGAGTTTTCGGAAATGTTTCAAAACATAGCTAGAGGCCAGAGCTAGAACCAAAAATGGTAGCGCCAAACCCAGCGTATACACCAACATGAGACCAGCTCCCTGCCAAGCACCTGAGCCACCTGAAGCCGCCAAGGCTAAAACAGACCCCAGAACCGGCCCCACACAAGGTGTCCAAGCAAAACTAAAGGTCAAACCCAGCAAAAATGCCTGACTATAGCCCTTACCATGTTGCCCCTGTCTTTGCAGTTGTAACCTCTTTTCCTTATAAAGCCCCTTAAAGTGTAGAATCTCCATCTGGTGCAAGCCTAAGAGAATGATAACCGCACCCGTCACATATTGGAACCAAGAAGCATAAAGCAAATCGCCTAAAAAACCAGCTCCATAGCCCAACAAAATAAAGATAAAGGAAATCCCCGCTATAAAGGCCAGCGTTCGCAATAAACTAGTAACTGAGATTGAAAATTTGTTGCTAGAAGCCTGAGCACCATCCTTATCATCTAGTAACACCCCTGCATAAACTGGTAACAAGGGTAAGATACAAGGAGAAAAGAAGGATAGAATCCCTGCCAAAAAGACACTTAGAAAAAAGAAAATATGACCCATAAAGTTCCTCCTATCATTTTATTGATAGGTTTATTATACTCCTTCCATTTTCGAAAAAACAGGGACAATGATAGGGAAAAATAGGAATTTAATCAGATGATTTAGAAATCTTAGACAAAAACTATACAAAAACTACCAAAGCACAAAAGCGCATAGTATCAAGGTTCTATAAAGCCTCGATACTATGCGTTTTTGTAATAGATAAATAGTTAGTCTTTTCTAAAGCTCGGATCTTTCAAACTCTGTATACTGGCATTGATCACCGCGCCTAGGATAACAATTTTAGCAATCAAGATAAACCAAAACATCATAACAACAAGAAGAACGGAACCTAAAATTCGGACATCCACCAAATGATGGACATAGTAATTGAGATAACTAGAGAACAGAGTTAGTAAACCTAAAATCACTAAGAGGACAAAGGCACTGCCTGGTAGGGTATAGCTAATTTTCCTGTCAGATAGATTGGGAAGAAAATAATAAAGCATGACCAAGATAGCAAAGAGGAGAGCGTAAGTCAGAGGACCTGCCAAACCTTGTAAAGCCTGATAGATAATGCCATCTTTTGTCCAATAATGAGCAAGTAAATCCAAAATCATCTGCCCAAATAAGCTCAAAAACAAGGCAAAAGCAAAGAGGAGCTGCAAACCAAAACTGACTAGGAGACTTACCATCTGATGGGAAATAAGTCCACGACTCTTTTCGACGCCATAAGCCTTGTTAAAAGCTTTTTGCAAGAAATTCATAGATTTTGAAAAACTCCATAACGCCGACAAGACAGAAAAACTCAATAAACCTGTTGAAGGTTGCGTCAAGACTTCTCTGGCTATTTTTTCCACACCTTCATAGAGGCTTGGGGGCAGGACGTCTTTCACAAAGCCCAGAAATTCTCCCACAGGAATCTGAAAATAAGGCAGGATATTGACCACCACCAAAAGCAGGGGGAAAATCGAAATCAACCAATAGTAGGCTACTGCAACACTGGTCAACTCACTATCTGATGCTTGATAATAATGTAAAAAGGCTTTTAATAGAGGCTTATCTATCAGCACTTTCCACCACTTTTTCATGTCACACTCCTTCACTTATAATCTTATACTCAATGAAAATCAAAGAGCAAACTAGGAAGCTAGCCGCAGGTTGCTCAAAGCCCTGCTTTGAGGTTGTAGATAAAACTGACGAAGTCAGCTCAAAACACTGTTTTGAGGTTGTGGATAGAACTGACGAAGTCAGTAACCATACCTACGGCAAGGCGACGCTGACGTGGTTTGAAGAGATTTTCGAAGAGTATTAACTAATTTCTTCTTACCAATTCCACCATATCATAAGGCAGGGTATTGGCCGCTTCCTTCAGAGAATAGTTCTCTAAGTTATTGACATTTTGTCGTAATTTCTTGGCATACTTGGTCGTAATCAATCGTTTCTCTTCATATTCAAAAATCAACTTGCGCTCCAAATAATAGCCCCTCAGCATCTCATCAATATTATTAGGTTTGATACGTGTAATAACCCGTTCGACAAAGGCACCACTGCTGATAATAGCTGTTTCACGAAGACGAGACTCCTGCATAAAACTAATCAAAGAGCGTCTATATACTCCCTTCAGGTTTTCCAAACTTTCAATAATCATCTCTGTATTGGCAAGATAGAGCTCTGCAATTTGGTCATAATCAAGAGCACGGAGACGGCTTTTCTCCTTGTCCTTCCAGCTACGGAAGGTCTTTCCGAGAGTAAAAACTTCATGAAGGAGAAAACGTAAAATCCGCAAAGAAACAAGGAAATAATAGGTCAATCGTGATGCAAATTTACGATTGATGCCTCGTTCTATATTTTTCAGATAACGTTGGTAAACTCGGTAAGCACGATTGCTAATGTTTCCCTCTTCATAGGCCTGTTCCAATCCATCACTTTCAATACTAAGAATCAAGAGTTTCAAAGCAGCCCAGTCTTCTTGAGCTCCCTTATTTTCTTGACTCAGGATGAGATTTTCAATACGTCCATGGTAATTGTCAATGGCTGCATAGAGAGGAAGCTTATTTCTGGTATCTTCCAACTCTTTTTCCAACTCTAGCGTTACTTCATTCAAAATGGCGATATGCATGAGATAATCCTTGCTTTCCTCCTGTTCATCAGAAAGATGAGGCAAGACCACGAGGCCTGTTAAAAAGCTGACAAGCGTCACACCTGCAACAAGGAAAAGCAAGAGAGGATACTCCTGCTCTAAATTACTTGGTATCAGAAGAATCGTAGCAATCGACACCGTTCCCTTGACACCTGAGAAGGTCAAGAGAAGCACGTCCTTCATATACTTATTTAGCTTTTTCTTGAGACGTCTAGTCCTATAGGCATAATAGCCATAGATCATGACAAAACGAATAGCAAAGAGGACAAAGGTCAGGGCGACAAGAGATCCCAATAAAAGTAAGGGATTATAGATTGGATTGGTTAAGATAGGCTCTGCTATCATTTCCAGCTCCATCCCTAAAATCATAAAGACAGAACCGTTGAGCATAAAGTTGACTGTGTGCCAGACCGTCTCGGTCACCGTATCCACTTGGGCTTCGAGGAGCGTAATTTTCTTAAAACGGCTTGCCTTTAAAATCCCAGCAACTACGACGGCAATAATCCCTGAAACATGGACTTCTTCTGCCAGGAAGAAGGTCACCAGAGGCAAACTCAATTCTAATAAAAGCTCACTAGCAATATCCGTTGCGCGCACACTTAGCAAGAAGCTATGGAGGAAACGGTTGGTCATGGCTGTTAAAAATCCAATTAAAAAACCACCTAGGATTGAAAAGATGAGCGAACTACTAGCTTGCCCAAGAGAAAAAGCTCCAGTTGTCCAAGCTGTCAAAGCTACCTGAAAAGCCACCAAACCAGAAGCATCATTCAAGAGTCCTTCACCTTTAAGAATATTGGACACGCGCTTAGGAAAGCTAAAGCGCTCAGAAAGAGAGGCAAAGGCAACCAAGTCCGTAGGGCCAAGGGCCGCCCCAACAGCCAAACAAGCTGCCAAAGGAAGGCTGAACCAAAGAAGGTGGGCCAAGCCACCCAAACTCAGAGTCGAGATAAAAATCACTGGAAATATGAGATAGATAATAATTCGCCAGTGTTTTAAAATAGCTGTAATATCCGCTTCTTCGGACTCTCGGAAAAGCAAGGGCCCGATAACCAGTGCCAAAAACAACTCCGTATTGAGGTGAAAGTCGGTATTGGGTAAAAAGAGACCAATCACAATTCCCAAAAGAATTTGCACCAAAGGGAGAGGCAAAAAGGGCAGGAGCTTATTGGTTGTACTTGAAACAATCAAGACCAGTAAAAACAGGATGAGGTAAATCAGTAATTCCACGCACGTCCTCCTTAATCTTTTTTACAACAGGATTCAAAAATCTCCTTCTGCTCTTTGATTTTTTGGTCAATCTTGGAACAATCCTTGTGCTCAATTTTTCTCTGGCACCGTTCCATTTCAAGAGCAACTAATTTTTTCTTGATTTTAAGCATTTTTTTGCTCATATGCGCTTGGTCTAGCACTCCCACTGCTCGTTCGTGGTGGGTTGATTCAACAAAATTCTGGCGCATGGCATCCAGCTTTTCACGTAGGTATTGTTTATCCATGTCTATATCTCTCTAATTTTTCAATCATTACTAAAAATGGTGGGTTGTTGACTTGGTTTAAAGTTCGGTAAATGGCAGCTGTGTACTCTTGTTGGTTCAACTGGCTAACAAAATCCAAGACAGCATCCCTCTCTAGGTCGCCTCCTTCATGACCGTAGTAGATCATGATAGCAATTCGTCCACCTTTGACAAGCAAATGACACAGCTTTTCTAAGGCTTCAATAGTCGTCTGAGGTTTGGTAATGACTGACTTATCAGCTGATGGCAAATAGCCTAGATTAAAAATCCCTGCCTTGGCTTCTGTCACAAACTGGTCCAGTATCTCATGGCCTTGCAAGATTAACTGGGCATTTGTCATTCCAGCCTGGTCCAAACGCTCTTGGGTCTTTTCCAAGGCTTGTTCCTGAATATCAAAAGCATAAACTTGCTTAACTAGCTTGGCTAGAAAAAGCGTGTCGTGACCATTTCCCATGGTCGCGTCCACTACGATATCGTCCTGAGTCACTACCTCAGCCAAAAAATCATGTGCCATCTCAAGTGGTCTTTTCATTTTCAAACTCCTGTTTTACAGCCTTGCATCCTTGAACGCTTCCACGACGTCGCATCTCCATCTCAATGCTGTTGAGGACTTCCCATTTATTGAGGCTCCACATAGGGCCAATCAGCATATCTCTAGGTGCATCTCCTGTGATTCGATGGATGACAATATGTTTGGGAATGATTTCCAATTGGTCGCAGATGACCTTGACATATTCGTCCTGACTCATCAACTGTAAGCGTCCTTCGTGGTAATCTCGTTGCATACGAGTATTTGTCATAAGATGGAGCAAATGAAGTTTAATCCCTTGAATATCGTTATCGGTGACACAACGGCGGACATTTTCAATCATCATCTCATGGGTTTCACCAGGCAATCCATTGATCAAATGAGAAACAATCTCAATCTTAGGATACTTTCTCAAACGCTTGACCGTTTCCACGTACAACTCATAGGAGTGGGCACGGTTAATCAGGTCAGAGGTTGTTTCATAAGTGGTCTGCAAGCCCAATTCAACCGTCACATGCATGCGCTCCGATAACTCAGCCAAATATTCGATGGTTTCGTCTGGTAAACAGTCTGGGCGCGTTCCGATATTGATTCCTACTACACCTGGCTCATTGATAGCCTGCTCATAGCGCTCTCGGATGACTTCCACCTTTTCATGGGTATTGGTAAAATTTTGAAAATAAACCAGATACTTCTGCACATCCGCCCACTTACGGTGCATAAAGTCAATTTCCTTATAAAATTGCTCACGGATAGGCGCGTCCGGTGCTACAATAGCATCTCCAGAACCTGAAACCGTACAAAAAGTACAGCCTCCATGAGCCACAGTCCCATCACGATTGGGACAGTCAAACCCCGCATCAATAGGGACTTTAAAGGTCTTTTCTCCAAATAGTTTTCGATAATAATCATTCAAAGTATTATAAGATTTCATAACTTTCATTATAACAAAAATCACCCACAATCTCAAAAGCCTGACTTTCCTATAAATTCCTCTGTTTCTCGTTTCCATTAGCCATTTTTTATGATACAATATGGATATGATTTTAATGAAATTAGCATCTATTTTATTATTGATACTGACCTTAGTAGTCTGCATTATCATAACCAAACTTTTTAGATTAAAAAAACTAGGACGAAACTTTGCGGATTTGGCTTTTCCAGTCTTGGTATTTGAATATTACCTGATCACAGCTAAAACCTTTACCCATAATTTCCTCCCTAGACTGGGCCTAGCCCTCTCAGTCCTAGCCATTATTCTCGTCTTTTTCTTCCTTTTTAAAAAACGCAGCTTTTACTATCCTAAATTCATCAAATTCTTCTGGCGTGCAGGATTCTTATTAACCCTTTTCATGTATATCGAGATGATTGTTGAATTGATGGCTCAGAAATAAAAAACTAAATCGAAAACACCTCAATCAAACTGAAATACAGTGATTGAAGTGTTTTTCTTTATATCTTTTTTAATAATTCTTATACTCAATAAAAATCAAAAAGCAAACTAGGAGGCTAGCCGCAGGTTGCTAAAAGCACTGCTTTTAGGTTGTAGATAGAACTGACGAAGTCAGCTCAAAACACTGTTTTGAGGTTGCAGATGGAAGCTGACGTGGTTTGAAGAGATTTTCGAAGAGTATTATTTTCCTTCTTTATTAGGAAAGAGGTAACCAATACCTACACAAGCCAGCACGCCTGCTCCAATCACCAAGCCACTTGAAATTGGCAAAAGGTCCAAAATTGCATTTGCGATGATAAAGGCAATAATGAAGCACATCAGACTAGCCTTGTAATCCTTTTTTAAAAGATTCTCTAGAGTGAAAAAGAGGAACAAGCCTACCGGAATCAGTGACCAGAGATTGACATCTAAACTTGGCCAGCCAACAGAACCAAAATACACTACTGTCGCTGCTGCTACTAAAAATACAATCCCTAATAATTTTTTCATTTTGATCTCCGATTTCTTTTTTAGGAACTTTAGTTATCTGATAGTGAGGCCTCACGTCTCTTACAAAAATCATTATAGCAGAGGTCAGTTTCAAGAACAAGGTCTTTTGCCTATCTGGTCTTTATCTCGGTCTAAATGGTTCAATAATAGCGATAAAATAAGGAAGCAGGTGAAAAACTTCCTTCCAAATAAAAAGGAATTAAGCAACCAAACGCTACTTAATTCCTTGAAATTGTCTCATCACCTCTATTAGCCTTTAAATTTTGATAGACTCTATTTTCTAATCAATATGACCAATATTGTCAATACTAACCCTTTCAATCAATTCATTAGTTATCGAAACTAAGTCTATTAATAGATCCAAAAAAGAGTATCAATAGTAAAGTAAACTAAATAATTAAGTTATAAATAGCTATTTTTACAAAACTGTTTCATCATCATACTATCTCAGTACACAAACCATTTTTCTATAGCTTTTGTCTTAATCTTGATCTTTTTTCTTTAATCCAAGAAATGCACCTAAGGTAAACATTATTCCAGCAATGAATGGTGTAAAACCTTCTCTAACTGTTCCGGTTTTTGGCAATCTATCAGAATTGTTAGTATCCGATTTACTATCGATATTGGTATGTTTATTAGCTATATTCTCTGGTTCATTAAGATAAACTTCCTTCTTATTTTCAAAGTTTTTATCATTTTTATCAGGAACTGGAGCTGTAACATCCTTAGTTGAATCAGATCTTTGACTTTCATCTAATTGACTATAATTTACTTGTACAGAAACTGTAGATTTGACATCCTTAGTTGAATCAGGTTTTTGTGAATGATGTTCTCTTTGTAAATCCTCCTTTTTGTAATTTTCATCTAATTGACTATGATTTGCTTGTACCTTATCTTTCTTTTTCGATACATCAAAAGTAGGTTTATTTTCCTCCTCCTTTTTCTCCTCTATTTTCTTGAATACAGGTTTTATAAGGGTATCTTTTGATAGATTAAGAACATAGCCAACGTCTTTTTTCCCTTCGAAACCAGAAATTTCCCAGCCATCAAATTGATATCCTTTTTCTAATTCACCCTCATAGACAGGTAAAATGAAATCTTCTTCCGACACTATCGTTGAACTCATTTCTTTTCCATTTTGAATGGTCACAGTTACCCTATGAGGTTTTAGTTCTCTTACCTCTCCCGTATCTTTGTTTAAAATGAATTCTTTTACGGTTGTATTTCTTGCGAAATCTTTTACAAGAATCTTAATATTTAGTGTCTTATCTGTTAGTTGTTTAATATCATCAAATGATTTATATTCTTTTCCATTTACATAAATATGTTTGTCTTGAATCTCACCATTGAATCCATTATCTCTTTTATCATTGATGTTAAAGACTACAGATTTTCCATCAGCATATTCGATACTTGTATTTCCCTTGGGATCAATGTTTACTTCTGGTTTAACATTATCATATAAAAATTGATAGTGTACTCCAACCGCTTTCGCATTCAAATTGCTATAGCCAGTTTGAAGATAAACATTTCCATCCATATCTGTTACCTTATCTGGAAATCCGTTTGCTTTATAATCTTTCATCCCCCAGTCCATGATGTCACCGTCTTTAACATTAAGCTTAACGTTAAAATCTCTAGTGTTATCAATGTGTAAATCTCCGTAGATTAAATAATTATCTACAACAGATTCATTAACTCTCAATTCCCAGTTAAAACCACCCTTATCAGAAATCTTACCTCTTAAATAAAACTCTGGATTTCGTACATAAATTTTATTAAATTTAGATGGATTAAAGTAGTTCTTGTCCATTGAAAGATTTACTGGTTTTGCATCAATAAATAACGTAGAGCCATCTTCTTTTATAGCTTCTACATTGGACTTATCCTCTCCAGTGTACTCTTTACCATCCTTACCAAATAATACAAGTTTAGACGGATCTGTTACAAGATTTCCGTCTTTATCGATTGCCTCCCCTTTATCGTTCATTTTAAATGTAAACACTTGATACCTTACAATGTTAAAGCCGTCCAAAGCCGACATTAATACAGCTTGAGTACTTCTTCCATCTTCAACATTTCTACTGTCAGAATAAATTATTTTTTCTGAAAGGGCTCTTAGATTAGGATTGGAATTTTGTATTTTTGCTATATCTTCCTTGCTATAGACTCCATTTCCTTCTAACATATCCGTTTTTCCAGGATTATAGGTAGTCACTTTTAGTGCATAGCCTTTTCTCAGAATGATATTATCCTTTAATAGATATTGTTGTTTTTCTGAATCAGAATAGATTTTACCAGATTCCATTTCAGTTAAATTATTTGGTTTGTTCTTTGAAAGATCTCCTTCCCCTAATTCTATTATATTCCCATAACTTGATGCATAGGGATATTCTGTCTTAGTTTCCCTATTTTTTTCAGGCATTCTAATCTTCGTTTCAGCTTTTCTCTGACCATCATCTGTAACAAAGAATCTCATATCTCCTGCAAAAGCTAATCCATCCACAATATCATTAATATTAGCGTATAAATCAAATGTCATCGTTTTTGAATTGGAATCATACTTGGTCGCTTTGATTTCTATATATTTATAGGTATTTCCATAATATACCTTGGCATTTTTAGACACATTACGTATCTTTCCAAGAATTTCAAAGTGTCCATCTTTAGACGGGCTTAGAACACCATAAATTTTTGATTTGATTTCGTCAAGTTTTTCAGTTTCATATTCTAAGGCGCTACCATCGTCATAGGCAGCTATATTTCCTTTATCGTCATATCGATAATCAAGTTCTACTGTTCTTGTACCACCATTTACAAAGTCCTCTTCTTCCCTATATTTCTTTTTAATGAGTTTCTTTAGGTCTTTATTTTCAAAGTTTCTAATTGTTGAAATAGTTTTATTTATTTCAAGGCTAGCTTCTCCCTCAACTGAACTTTCTTCATCTGGTTTTGAATCTTCATCCTTAGCTTGATTATTATTGGTATTTTCCTCTGAGCTCTTTGCATTTTTGAGTTTATCTTCAGAAATTTCACCAAGTTTTTCATATTTAGAAGCATCTTTGTCAGGATCTACTAGGTAATAAGAAATCATCCCCTTTTCATCAGCATGATCAGCAAATTTAATTCTATGAATCTTTGTGAAATTACTAGAGCCATCTAATGCAATGACTTCAATGATTTTTCCTCTTAAATCTCCTGCACCATTAATTTCATAAATAGTATTTCCGTCTTTGTCAAGTTTTCTGTTTCTTCCTTGACCCTCACCTGCATAAGTTACTTCAAGATTTTTCTCAACCTCTCCATCTTCATTAACAAGAGCGGCGCCAGCATACCAAACTTCGTTTGCAATCTCGTCAAATTTTTCAGGATGTTCTTTTTGATCTCTCGCAAATAGGGTTTCATTCTTGTATTGGTCTTTTACCTTGTGATAAGTATCCTTTGTGATCAGCTTAATTTTTTCAGGATTTGAAAAATCAACCGAAACAATCTTAGGGGCTGTGTTATCAATTTTTACAGGAATATAGGAAACCTGCCATGGATAATCTTTAGTTAATCTATATTTAAATTTATAGAAATATTGACCTTCCGCAATCGGTTCAAATTGACCTCTTATCTTAGTAGCAGGATCTTGATTATCCTTACTTTCTGGTGCATTTTCTTCTCTACCTCTAGGATTATAGATGAGTCCATCCCACTTCAAGTCACCCCAAACTTTTAGTTTAGATGATTTGATTCCCTTTGCATCATTGCTTTTAGAGTTTAAAATTCCTTTAATAAAGTGTTCTCTCGAAATGACTTTTAAGTCTCTTTGATTTTCTCCCTCTTTATTTGTATTTACTATTGAAATTAATCCTTCTTCTGCACTTCTTAATACAAGTGGAGAAGGTGTTAATCCTCTTTCAAGTTGAGCCTTTTGAGGATTTCCATTTGAATCTAAAGGATAAATGTTAGCAATATTAGAACCACTTGATGATGCATTTAGCCCTTCGTTATTGAAAGCAAATAATTCTGGATTTTGATCTAGGGATGTTCTATTTTTATCTTTTCTATTTTGTATAACTCCTGCTGGATTAAATTTATCTATACCATGTTCTCCACCAATTCCCTTATTTAAGGTTCCTGGAATTTTCGGTTTACCATCATCATCATAACCTCCCATTGTTTTTGATTTTGATCCTTCTTCCCAAGCCCATTTATCAAGGATTGGTTCGTGGTTCCAATTCCCAGCAAATCCCATTAGAGGCATTGATAAAGAAGGTTGGAAGTTTATTTTCTTCCCGTTAGAGTTTAGAGCTTCCATTTCTTCTACTGACTCAAAATGAATAAATGATTCTACAAATTTATTTTTGTCTTTAGCCTCTCCAACATTTATAACCGCATTCAAATCAAAGCTAGAATTTGCGCCTATAGTGAAAGTATCATGCTCAAATGTGATATTTGCTCCTTTGATTTTTTCTGGGTGGATTTCTGGAACAATTTGCTTACCATCTGGAGATTTTTCATCTTTGTATGTTTCATCCAGTTTTAGTCTGTCAGTTAGAGCATCTGTAGTTATCGCTGATGCTGAAACTTTAAAAGTCAAAGGTCTGTTTGATGTATTGTGAAGCTTAATTGTAAAATATTTTTCTTCTCCTTTTATTTCTTTAAGAGAAATAGAACCATAAGAGTTTACCAAACCTTTAGAATCCTTGTTTTTGAAAGTCGCTACAACTTCATTTCTCAAAGCATTGGCCACATTAATTAGCCCTGCTCCCTGTTGTCTAGGTGATGCAAAGTATTGACTTTTTTCTTTCCAAGACGTTGCATCCATCATCGGTCGCGCAGTATTTTGTAGAGCAATTTTTGTAAGACTTGTAAGATCTATTTTGTCATCTCCCTCAAGATTTTTCAATACAGGTCTTTCAAGCATTTCCTTTAACTTCGGTCTAATCAAAACAGTAGAAGCTGCTACGATTGGAGTTGCCATACTAGTTCCTGACATATAGCCATAAGTTGATTTCCCATTAATGACATTGAGAGTAGATTTAATGTTTTTACCAGGTGCTGAAACATCGGGTTTTAAAAGTAAATCTATTCTTGGTCCCCAAGATGTGGATCCTGCTGGAACGATGACATCTTCTTTATACAATTCTTTGTCTGTGTCAGGTGCAAACTTAAAGTCAATCTCTTTTTCGTCACCTACATTCGGTTTATTAGAATTATAGCTTGCCATATCAATTGGATAGTATTGCTCCAATTTATCTTTGAAATCTTCCTTACTATTTCTTTTAACCTCAGTTTTTTTATCAGGATTAATCATGTTCCATAACTTTACACCATCATCTCCTGAAATTGAAAATACTTGACTTTTAGTCCCTTCATCCGCTTCATATCCCATAGCTGGAAGCTCTGTCCAATTATCTCTATTGTAGTAATTGACAGTATTTACAACCATAATGGCGCGTGCGCCCTTATCCGTAGCTTTTTTAAAAGCATTTTTTAAATCCTTTGTATAAATTCTATCCATTACTGCAATTTTGCCCTTAAGATCCAAACCTATCAACTCTTGGTCTTGGCCTTTGCCTATATATACAAATTTCAATTTATCAGGAGCTTTTGAACCATCTTCATTTGTTGTGATTTTATTCTTATCGAAAAAGGCTCCTATATTTCTGTATTTAAAACTTTTTCCTCCAATCTTAACTTTATCAAACTCAACTGTTTGATTTTTAGCAGATGCAACCGCTATCGCATCTTCATGTGCTGCTGTTCGCGTTACATTTCCAGTGTCGGTCATTTTCAGATGATTATTTGCCACTAAATCCCAAGAAGAACTTGAAGCAGAAGTCGCATAGTTACCCGTAGCTACAACCATTGGAATGCCTGCTTTTCTTAATGCTCTAATAGCTTGCCAATATTTCTCACCTACAAGACCTGTTCCTGTAAAGCCAGATGATACCGAAACAACATCGACATTGTGTTTGATCGAATCTTCAATAGCATGAAACATTGTTTCATCTCCTGCGAAGCCAGATCCTGCGTCAGAGTACATTTTATAAGAGAATATCTGTGCATTAGGAGCAATTCCATCTATTCCATTAAAGTTCTTGATGTCTTTTTCAGTATCATTTCCCGCAAGAATCCCTGCAATATGCATTCCATGTGGATCAAAATAATCACTTCCATCATCAGCTTTTTCTACAGTTATTTTACCACCATTATAATAATTGAAAGCATGAGGAATCTTATCACTCAACCAGAAATTTTTATCAGTACCTTTTAAGTCTTCTTTTTTAAATCTCATTGAGTCTTTAGCATCATCATCAATCCTCATGGCCTTATGCCTATAATCTGTCCCGGTATCGATATTTGAAATGACCATACCTCTACCATCAAAGTTTTTCCCAAATTGAGCATTAATGGCCTTTAGGTAATCGATAGCCTCCTCAACTCCAATTTCCTTTCGGGCATGATTCATCATGGGTTGGAGTTTTTGTGACCGTTCAACCGATGAAATACCTTCTATTAGTTTAATTTTATCCAGATTATCTGGAGTTGTTTCTATTGAAACACCATTAAAAATCGTATTATAGGTATATAAAACGTTTGTATCCTTAAGATTGGATAATTCCTTGATTGCTTTTTCTCCAGATTCTTTATCTTTAAATTCAGCAATATAGACAAGTTTATCCTCTTTTTTGGGACTTTCTGGGTCTTTACTTGCAGACGAGTCCGCTTTATCTTCTTTGGATTGATTGGAATCTTCTTTGATTGTTGCTTCTTCATTGCTAGTTTTGTTATCTATCACAGATTCTTTACTAACAACTTCTTTTTCCTCAATAACCGTTGTTTTCTTCTCTTCAGTATCCTTGGAAGTTTCTATATCATTATGAATATTTTCATGTTTTTCTTTATTTTCTGCTTCCTTATCTACTACTACTTTTTCTGTATCAGAGATAGTTAAAGCATCTTCAGAGCTAGATGTGTCTGCTAAGACTACCTCATTAGGGGCATAGGCTGCTAAAATAACTGCAGCTGTGGTTAATGACAATACTGTACTTTTTTTCATTTTAATTCCTTACATATTTATTTAACTTCCAATAGATAGAAAACTTTAACTTTGCTAGCCTTTGTTATAAAAAGTTTTACTAAGTATTATCTAGGAAATAGAGTAGTACATTTATATATAATTGTTAGCTCTCCATAAAAATAGTATATCATTTAAAAAATTTAAGTCAAGAAAAATTAAGGCTGGTTAATTTTATTTTTAACGCATGTTAATAAATGATGCAAAAGTTTCGTACTTAACGGGGATACATTATAAGCACATTCATACCATCAAAAATAGTAGCAATCAAATTGAACCACTACCAAAATCACAAAGTCAAACATCATTGATGAAATATCAGCGCTATTAAACAATATAAATAACCGCTAAGAATAAGGCTTAACGGTTATTTATACATATCTATTTTTTCAAATCTTCAGTCATATGTTCACCTGTGACCTAGGCTTTACGAGTGCCTTGCTCTAGCAACTAATACTCAATGAAAATCAAAAAGCAAACTAGGAAACTAGCNNACGAAGTCAGTCACATATAAACGGCAAGGTGAAGCTGACTTTGTTTGAAGAGATTTTCGAAGAGTATGAATACTCACGTCCCTTACAACAATCATTATAGCAGAGGAGTTTCTCAAGAACAAGTTCTTTTGCCTATCTGGTCTCTATATCAGTCTAAGTGGTCTGATTTTCTTTAAAAAGAAAAAGAAGCCTGATGAGACTTCTTCACTTTGCCGATTGCAGGGATCGAACCTGTGACCTAGGCTTTACGAGTGCCTTGCTCTACCAACTGAGCTAAATCGGCTATTACACTTACAGTATAGCACTCTGAGAATAGATGTCAAGGAATTTTCATCTCTATTAGAAAAAGCCTGTCTTGAGACAAGGCTTTGAGTTTCTTCATCTTAGGACCCAGCACTTTCGTAAGAATCCAAGCCCCTGTCCCATAGTTTCAAGGAAATAGCAAAGAAAGCGAGGGAAATCAACATCAAACCTCCGATGTTAAAGATTACACCCTTGTCCTGCAAGAAATAGCTGGCAGGATAGTAGGCCGTAAAGGCAAAAGGTACAATAAAACTGATTAACCACCGAAGAAGAGAATTGTAAATCGAAATCGGGTACTTGGCAAAATCATTGAACATATAGAAGATGTAAATCATGGCGCCTGACTGTTTGGTCCAAAAAGCGATACTAGCTGTCGCGATTTTAAGAGAAGTATAAATCAAGGTCGCAAAAGGAATACAAACTAGGAAAAGCAGGAATTTTGGAAGAGTCCAAGCAATGCTGCTCATGGTTGTTCCCAATAAAATTCCACCAACCAAAAGTTCGCCCAAGGCATCAATCTGAAAGGTCTCAACTAGGATGTGAAAGAGAGGATTGATAGGACGAGTCAGATACTTGTCAAACTCCCCTTTTCTCACCAAACGCTGTCCCAGAGCCCAGAGATTATCAAAAAAGAGATGGTCCAGCCCCTTGGGAATCAAGGAAAATCCATAGATAAAAGCAATCTCTTGAAAAGTCCAACCTTCTAGGGATGGTATGTGTTGAAAGATGACATTGAGAAACAAGAGATTTAAACCTTGAGTTAAAAAAACTCCCAGAACACCAACTACAAAATCCACCTTGTATTCCATAATTTGTTTGATGTACTGTCTGATAAAAATCAGATGCATGCGTTGATATTTTTTCATACTAACCTCCTTGAATGGTGATAAAGGACTGGACCCGTTTCCAAATCAACTGAGACAAGCCCACCATCACTAAGAGCCAGAAAAACTGCAAAGCGAGCGCCTGAAGAATCTGATTGGCATCGTATTTCCCAACGATAATCATGACCGGAGTGTAAATCAAGGATGAAAAAGGCAGGAAAGACAGAATATCTGAAACAAGCTTTGGAAAGAAAGCCAAGGGAATCAAACTTCCAGACATAAAAGCCACTATGGAAGTCTTAAGTAAATTGGAACCCCATAGATTTTTAAACACAAAGGCAGAAAATCCAAAGCAGATATTAAAGAAAAAGTTAATCAGATAAGCTAGCGTTAGACTAAAGAGATAAAGGACAGTTAAACCCAACACTTCAACAACGCCTTGCCCAGATAAGATTTTCATCAAAACAATGACACTTAAAAATGGAAGGCCAACAGAGATAAAAATCAACCACTTGGAACCAAGCTCAGTGAAAAGATAAGAGGCCGCAAAATGCACTGGTCTCAGTAAGCGCATGATGATGGAACCATCCTTGACCTCCTCCCCAATCATAAAAGAGCTATCGGACCTGGTCAACAGATTGGTCACAAAACTCATGATGATGTAAAGGGTGATATCCGCCATATTAAAGCCCTGAATCAAAGACTCTTGTGAGGAATCAAAGACAGCCTTCCAGAGATAAAAAGCCACAAAAGCACCCATGACATCGCCTATCCGATAGAGAATAAAGTTGACTCGGTAAGTAATCAACTCCTGAACCCCTGCATTGATAAAGGGTTTATAACGTCTCCACAATTTGATCATCCTAGAGCTCCTTTCGGTAGAAGCGACGGATAATATCCTCAATATCCGTATCCACCATCTTCAAATCGCGAATTTCAAAATCAGACAGAGTTTGCTTGATAATGTCAGCTGACTGGTAGCGAGAACTATCGAATTCAATGTTGAGGCTACTCCCCTGTCTATCAATAATCATATCAGGCAGACCTTCATAGTGAGAAAGGAGATGACTTTGACCTGGTAGCAGTTCAAATGAGAGCGTCTTCATCTTGCCAAAGGTTTCCTTGAGTTGGCTCACCGTTCCATCAAAAATCTCCTGCCCCTTGTCTATCATAAAAATCCGATCACAAAGTTGCTCAATGTCGCTCAGGTCGTGAGTGGTCAAGAGAATGGTAGTCTCTTCCTCCTGATTGATCTGGGTAATGGCGCGACGAATGTTATCCTTGACCGAAACGTCCAAACCAATGGTCGGCTCATCTAAAAAGAGAACCTTGGGATTGTGAAGTAAGGAAGCCGCAATATCCGCCCGCATCCGTTGACCCAGTGAAAGAGTCCGCACGGGATCCTTGATAAAGTCCTTCAAATCCAAGACTTCATTCAAAAAATCCATGCGCTTATGGAAGAGCGAATCTGGCACATCGTAAATCTCTTTTAAGACCGTGTAGGTCTCTTGCAGGGCCAAATCCCACCATAGCTGGGTGCGTTGTCCAAAAACTACGCCAATATCTTTGACATAATCTTGACGATTGTCCTGGGGAATCTTGCCGTTAATCCGACAAAAACCAGATGTCGGTTTTAAAATCCCTGTCAGCATTTTGATTGTTGTTGACTTCCCAGCACCATTGGCCCCGATAAAACCTAAAATTTGCCCCTTTGGGACCTCAAAGGTTAAATCCTTGACCGCTTCAAAGGTCTGCTTTTCAGGATGAATAAAGGAACGTAATGCCCCCTTCAAACCCGGTTCCTTAACAGTCTTCACAAAATTTTTCTGAAGATGTTCCACTTCTATCATTGCCATATCTATCTCCCTATGGTAAGGAATTGCAACATTGTATTTTCCAATACAAGTAATCTAAATCCTTACTTTCTACACCTTCTACATTTTATTATTACAAAAGGCTTTATACCAACCTATTATAGTCCAATAAAAAACGAAATGCAAGCGTTTGCCTATAGATTGTGAAATTAGGATTTCTCTCATAAAATAATACTTTTAATCAAAAATTCTGTTTAATAGTTTAAATTACCACCCTTCCACCCTTCCCTACTAAAACAGCCCTTGACTTTCTCTATCTTTTTATGTAAGATATGTGTTATACCATATCATTACAAGGAGAAATGCCATGTCAACACTTACACGAGACCGAGTTTATAACTTCCGCGTCAATACTCAACTATTTGAAGAAGCAAAAACCATCCTAGAAAGCCAAAACATCAGCCTTTCAGATGCCCTCAACCTCTTTGTAGAACAAATCGTCCTTGAAAGAGGTCTCCCAATTAAAACAGCCGACCAACTCAAAGCAGAAATCTTCCTAGTCGAACTCAAAGCAGAACTAGATAAAGGCTACCAAGACATCATCGAGGAGCGTCTCTACGACACAGACGAGGTCTTTTCAAAGTATGGACTATAAAGTACGCTTTACAGAACAAGCCAGACAAGACTTGGACGATATTTTCATCTACTACTCCACAGAGTTCAGTGAAAACATAGCCAAGAAAGTCATCACTCGTCTACAACAAATTACCAACCTACTCACCTTCTCACCAGAGGGCGGTATTAACTTTGACCATAAAATCGGATACTCCCTCTATCCAGGAAATACTCTCAGAATGATTGTCTCTAAACAATACCTACTCTTTTACCTCATTCATGAAAAAGAAGTCCATATCCTGAGAATTATCAACTCACGCACCGACTACCTAAACCAACTCGACCACCTCTTTCAACATATCCAAGACTGAGAAGTAATCCCTCAGTCTTTTTATCTACTGTAAATCAATTGCATATAAAAAAACATAAACAAGGATTTTTTAAAACTCCCAATCCTCTAACATATCGAGGAGCTCCCCAACGTTCGACTCATGCACAAGCTCACGTTTGTAGAGAGCAGCAATCACAGCATGGAAACCATTCTCTTTTTAGACTCAAAATGACGAGATTGTGGAACCTCTACAGGCCCAATAACTTTTAACATTCTAGTTGATTGAATCTGGAATAGTCCGCCGAGTTTTCTAAAACATTGTTAGAAATTGGTTTAAATCCCCCAATCAACTTGTCCATTTTTTATCTCATTTCACTGTACAATAAGTGAGACTGAAAAAAGTCTGTAAAATTAAAAAACGCATAATATCAGGTCTTGAAACTTGATACTATGCGTTTTATTGTGGGAATATTTACTTCATTTTATCCTGAAATGAAGTTTTTGCCCATCCTCATTAAGGACAATCTGTTCATTGCAAACAAATTATACCCATTAGAAAGATTAGTCTTCTTTCTTCTTGCGAGCAAGAAATCCAAATCCACTCAAAACTCCAAGAAGTCCAAGTGCTGCGAGGCTAGCGTTAACTTCTGTACCTGTGTTAGGCAATTCTTTTTGACCATCAACATATTTAGGTGTTGCTGGCATTTGAGGTTTAGCTGGCTGTTCAGGTATTGCTGGAGTTGCTGGCTCTACCGGTTGTGCTGGTTGAGTCGGTTCAACCGGTGTTGGAGTTGGCATCTCAACTTTACGGAAGATATGTCTGATATTTCCATTTGAATCTGTCACAGTCTTCACATATTCGTAACCTGGAATTGTTCCCGGTTCTTTAGAACCTGGCTCAGTTGGTTTCAATGGATTTCCATTCTCATCAGTCCAAGTAGTTGTATTTTGCTTACCTGGATTTGGTTGAGGAACAGGTGAAGGTGTTGGAGCTGGTGGTGTTACTTTTTCATAAACATGAACAGTATCTCCATTTGACAGTTTCTTAGTCTCTACGAAGCGGTAGCCTGGGATGTCTTTCTTATCGACTGTACCTGGCTCACTTGGATAGTTTGGAATCTCTTTGCCTTCTTTATCTTTGAAGAAGGTACTTACTTTTTCGTAGATATGTTCAGTATCACCATTTGGTAATTTCTTAGTCTCTACGAATCTGTATTCTGGAATGTCTTTCTTATCGACTGTACCTGGCTCACTTGGATAGTTTGGAATCTCTTTGCCTTCTTTATCTTTGAAGAAGGTACTTACTTTTTCGTAGATGTGTTCTGTATCACCATTTGGTAATTTCTTAGTCTCTACGAATCTGTATTCTGGAATGTCTTTCTTATCGACTGTACCTGGCTCACTTGGATAGTTTGGAATCTCGTTTCCGTCTTTATCTTTGAATGAAGTTGTTACTTTTTCGTAGATGTGTTCGATATCTCCGTTTGGAAGTTTCTTAGTCTCTACGAATTTATAACCTGGGATCGTTTTAGCTGGGGTTTCTCCTTCTTCTGTTGATTTCACAGGGTTGTTGTCTTTATCAACAGTAATAAGATTGCCTTCCTTATCCTTGAATGTTGTTGTTACTTTTTCATAGATATGCTCAATATCACCATTTGGTAATTTCTTCGTTTCTACGAATTTATAACCTGGGATCGTTTTAGCTAGGATTTCTCCTTTTTCTGTTGATTTCACAGGATTGTTGTCTTTATCAACAGTAATAAGATTGCCTTCCTTATCCTTGAATGTTGTTGTTACTTTTTCATAAATATGAGTTGTATTACCTTTGTTATCAACTTTAGTTTCAACAAATCTATAGCCCGGGAAGTCCTTCTTATCAACTTTGCCATCTTCTGTAGTACTTCCTGAAACAACATTCCCATCTGTGTCTTTAAACTCCGTTACAGGACGCACAGTTGGAGTATAAGTTTCAGAAACTACTTTACCATTGACGTCTTTCACTTGAACTGTTACTGGAGTTGCCTTGCCTACGAAATCTTTTTCTGGTGTAAATTCAACGACTCCATCCTTAAGTACATATGTTCCTTCTCCTGGAACTACAACTTCTTTCACTTCTTTACCAGTTTTATCAACTAATGTTAGAGTAGACTTATCAAGTTCAACTTTTTCATGACCTTTATTAAAGTTCACTGTTGTATTATCTTGATCTGGCGTATCAAATACTACAGGAGATGTTTGAATAGTTCCACGAGCTCCTTCAGTAACCGATGAAGCACCTGTTGGAGTTACATCTGTTACCGTTGGGGTGTACATTGACTTAGTTGTGATAATTGCTGTAGTCTTATCATCAGAAGTTAAAACCGCTGATTCAACAACTGTCACAGGAGTCGGTGTTCCTACATAAGATGGCACTGGTACAAAGGTTACCTGACCTTTATCGTCTACTGTGTAGGTTCCAACATTCTCTACCACTACCTTACCATCATTATCTGCACCTTCCAATGCATAAGTGCGTGCTGTGATATGACTAGTATCAGAAATAGTATAAGTCAGAGTTTTCCCTTCATCTGTTGATTTTTGGGCATGACCTTGGATGTTTGTCGTTGCAACATCATTTCCTGCAGAGGTTACAGGATTTACTGTTGGAGTATAGGTTGTTTCAGAGGTGATTGTCGCCTGCGACTTATCTGCAGTCTCTAATCTATAAGTAACTTTTACTCCTACACTTGTCTTATTGGCATCACTTGATACATAGCTAGCTACGGGAACAAAGGTTACTTTACCAGTTGTATCAATTGTATAAGTACCAACACCATCTACAGTTTTAGTAGTTGAATCGTTATCCAAAGTATAACTTGGAGTGACGGTAACACCCGTACCAGCTTCTGGAGCTGTGTAAATTGGCGTACCACTTTGAGTTGAACCTTGAGTTCCAGTAGACGTTGCAGGTTCAGCTGAAGCTTTAACAGGCGTGACGCTTGGAGTGTAGGTTGTTGTTGCTTCAGTTCCATTGGTATCAGTAATACTTACTGTTACAGGATGTGCTTTTCCAGTAAATGTAGCAAGAGGAGTAAAGGTAACAGCATTGGCTCCAGTTGCATCTTTAACAAGCTTATAAGTACCCTGATTCGCTACAGTAACGCTACCGTCACCATTAACAGTTCCATTTTCTGCACCTACTAGCTTCACAGATGTTTTATCTAGTTCGATTGATTTAGACTCACTATTTATAATCGCAGTTCCTTTGACGAAGTTTAGAGCATTCTCATCTTTATTAACTAGATTGTAAACGATGCTAGAAGTTTGAGTTTCGCCTTGAATTCCATTTGTCTTAGAAGATTCTGCGCTTGGTTTCACTCCAACAATCTTCGGAGTATAGGTTGTTGTTACTTCAGTTCCATTAGCATCAGCAATTTTCACTGTTACTGGAGTTACATTTCCTGTATAAGTGGCTACCGGGGTGAATTGAACATAAGACTTACCGTCTTCTTTTACGATAGAGTATGTTCCTTGACCAGCTACCGATACTTTACCTTCACCATCAGCTCCTACTAGAGTCAGAGTAGCTTCATTTAAATCAACAGATTTTTCAGTTCCATTTACAATCTCACTACCTTTGCTAAAGTTCAAGGTGTTTACATTTTCATCTTTGGCATTAAGAACAACTTCAGATTTTTGAACAGCTCCCTGAATACCTGTAGTTGAAGCTTCGCTAGCAGTTGGGGTAACACCTAGAATGTTTGGTGTGTATTCACCACGTTTATCGTCTTCTGGTTGCGTACCATTGTTATCTGAAACAAGAACTTGGACAGGTTTTACTGCTCCAACATAAGCTTTATTGGTTGGCGTAAAGGTCACGAGACCTGTTGACTTGTCAATACCGAAGGTTCCAATCACATCACCAGCTTTAACATTACCATTATCTGCCGCAGCGTAAGCTGGAGTTGTTGCGCCATCCGCTACTTCTGTACCTGTACTATCAAGAAGTTTATAGCTATCAGCCTTCAATGGGACTGTTTTTCTAGCTCCGTTTACTTCTGCAGAACCTGGGGTAAAGGTCGGTTTACCTGTTTGAATTTCCCCTTGAATATCTGTTGAAGATACCTTAGTTCCTTCTGGCTTCACTCCGATAACTGTTGGTGTGTAAGCCGCCTTAGATGTTAATGGGGCAACTCCGTCTACTGTCAAGGTCAAAGTCACCTTGGCTGGATTTGGTGTTCCAACAAATGTTGGATTAGGAGTAAAGGTTACTTCACCCGTAGCCTCATTGATTGCATAAGTACCTACAGTAGCTCCTGTATTATCTGTAGCATTTGTTGACTCTAAGCTATAAACTTTTGTACCATTTGTGGTAGCAGAAATCTTAGTTTTCTCTTCGTCATCAAAATTGAAGCTTGGAGTGCCTTTCTGAACCGCTCCTTGAATATCGCTAGTAGTTGCAGGCGTTCCTACAATACCAGCTTTAACAGTAATAGTGTAAGTTGTAGTCGCTGTAGAAGTGTTCACTCCGTGATCAGTACCAGCAGTCGTATCTCCTACAGTTGTTTCATCAACCAAGTTTGTATTACTATCTACGACATTGATGGTAACACTATATTTACCAACTTTTGTCAGTTTGAGAGATGTTTCAGTTGGATAGTTGGCTGCATCTCCAGATGTAGTCTCTGCAAATACAGTGTTGCCATCTGGATCTTTAACAGTAATACTTGTTACTTTTGTTTTATGACTTTCCTTGAATGCAGGCTCTGCAGTACTTGTAGCTAACTTATTATCTTCAGTATCTCTGACACTCACGTTAGCACTAGTAACTACCGCAGTATCAGCTGCAGGGCGGTCGATTAGGTTAACAGTTGTATTCAAGGTACTCTCGTAAGAAGTTGATGCAGCAGTTGGTTTCGAGTTGATGATTGTAGAAGTGCTGGTATTTTCAGCCATAATTCCCTTAACAGTCCCAGTATAACCCGAACTAGTTTCAATTTCCCATGTATCATCACCAGTCTTATGGGCTTTTACTGTAGACTTATCACTTGCTGACCATTCATTACTATTTTTATCATACTGAACAGTAATGTACATACCATTACCTGTAGCAGTGTTTTTTGTGTTATCCTTGCTATAAACTGTCTCAGTTAAATCAGCACTGTTAACAGCAGTCACTTTGTCAGCATTGTTGTATTTTCTGTTATATTCGTACAAGTCAAACTTCATGGAGCCATCTGTTTGGGCACGGGTTGAAACTTCTCGTTTGGTGATTGTGTAATTACCTTTGCCATCATTTAACTCTGTTCGCACCGTTGCATCAGAGTCAGCTAATTCATAACGACCTGATTTAGGATTGAGAACTGCTATATACTTCGTACCGTTTACAGAGTTCAACTCCACCTTGGTTCTCATGAGATTAGCCGTAACATTTTCAGTTTTAGCATATACAGAAATCTTAGAAACTCCAGCTGTTGCCGTCGCTTCAGGTTTTACTGATAGAGAAAATTCATTCCCTACCGTTCCAACTTCAGTTCCAACAGAAACCGCGGTATTCGTTGTTCCCTCTTGTACAATCCACTTGCCATCCTTATTTGTTTTTAAGATAGTCTTGGAGCCATCTGGTGTCTTAATTTCTGCATAGGTTGCCCCATCTGAAATCGTAACCGGTACGGTTGTATCATAAGTAGCTATGTTCTTTACCGTTACCTTAGGTGCGATGACAAAGGTCAATTCTCCACGACCTTCTTGTGTATCAAGATTCCAACTCGGAGAAACACCACTTGCTCGTTCTGTACGGTTATAATCTTTCGCGTAGGCAGTCACATGGTAAACACCTGCCTTTGTTGGTGTTCCAGAGATTAGCCCTTTCCCATCATAGCCAACAATTTTACCATTTTCAGTAATAGGAGTAGTCCCTGCGTTTGGTTTATAAGTCAAACCAGGGATAGCTGTAGCTACCGTTGACCCACTTGTTGAGATATTTCCTGAAATTCCAGAAATCCCATTACCATATTGAGTACGAATTGAGATATCTGTACCATTAGCCAACGTATAGGAAACATTGGCTCTTTCAGTGGTTATACGGGAACCAGAATTATCATTGTAATGGATGTCTACAGGTGAAATCTCTTCTCCGACCGTTCCCTTATGAACTGTATTATCACTTCCTATAGTAGGTGGCGTAGTATCTTGCCAACCAATCCAACCCCCACGGACGTTTCGATAAAATACACGCACACTTGCATTGGTTTTGGTATTGGTATAAGTCACATAGGTTCGTGTATCGTATACCCCATTTGCAATATTACTTACAACAATCTTGCCCTCAATCGTATCAGTAGCAGCATTGTAACTTAAGCCACTTGGTAAGTTTGTCGGTTCAACTTTTGAGATAGTCCAACCAGCTTCCTTAGCATTACCTGTTAGGTCAAAACGATCCTTGATTTTATTGATATAAACGCGGTCTTGACCTTGTTCATAGGCATAGTGATAAATGTGGGTAGCTAGATACTCATATCCACCGTTAGCTTGATATTTTGAATTGTTGCCACCCGAAATCGTCGAACCGTCTATACGTTTTTTATTTTTCCAAAAATCTGCCTCTACTGCCAAGTCTTCTGCTTGTTTCTTGCTTAGAGGATAATCCATACGTCCTCTATTGTTAACTCCATTACCTGCGTTACTAGCATCTTTGGCTTCCCCGTCACGTTGAGTAGAATAAACCACAGTTTCTAAAGTGCTGATATCTCCATTCTTTAGGTCAGTAGAAACATCTCCCTGCTTTGCTGCAGTAGAAGTAAATGTATAGATATCTGCACCAGTATGATCCTCTTTTGTTGGAGAGTGAGCTATAGTTGTGTAAGTTCCATTCTCATTTGGAGTTGAAATATAGTCGCTAGCTGCCAGAAGCTGACTTCCCTCTTTCATCGCTTGACCATTGCGACTGTCACGACTACCTGAGTTGGAACCTGTTACAAGATTTACAAGGCTATTGCGTACACGTTTTGCTTCTTGCACACGTTTTTCAAGTTCAGGGATTGTGATATTTGCATCCACAAGGCTTGATTTGATCAGTTGAAGAGTTGCTTTTGCACTTTCTATCACTACAGAATCTGTAGCCAACTTCTCTGCTTGCGGTAAGTAGCGAGCAAGGTCTTCTTGCACTGTTGCCAACTCTGCATTTGCTGCCTCAACTCGTTTTTCAGCTTCAGTTGCTGTTGGGGTAGCTGGTGCTGCTTCTACCTTATTTTCCACTGCAGCTGGTGTTTCTCCAAGAACTTTAGGCATACTTGCAATAATCGAGACTTGTGAACGACTCGCTTTAGCAACTGTGTTCACTTCTGATTGGCTTGCATTTCCTTTGGCAAGAATTGCTTTCGCATCTGCCAGTACTTTCTCTGCATTTGCAATAGTAGATGCTGGAACTTTAGAACGAGCAATCTTAGATAATCCTAGTTCCAAGTCAGAGATTGTATCCTTAAGAATAGTCTTATCTGCAACTGTTTCTGTAGAGGAGCTAGTTGCCGCTGCTTCGGTATTCTCATCGCTAGCTTGGGATGAGGCAGTATCTTCACTAGCATCTCTAGTTAGAACTGGCTCTGCGTCATAAGTAGTGGATTTAGATGAGTTAGCACCGTGATTAGCCCCCTCATCGCCTATAGTTGGTGTTGGAGTCGTTGTTGAAGATGTTTCATTACCTCCTTCTACTTCTGTTGCTGATACCGCGCCAGTTCCAAGAAACATCAAACCAGCCGCAATCGCCACTGATGCTGCCCCAAAACTATACTTACGAATACCATACCGAAGGTATCTTTCAGTTCTAAAATCTTGTTGATCTCTCTTCATGAGATTCAACCTCCTTGATTTATTTTATTCGTGTTGATTTAAAGCATTAGGGCAAATAAAAAGCCCCCCCTTAAATTTTTTAGTAATATTAAGAGGAGAATATCTTAAAAAAGATTGCTAAATAATTGTACACACTTAAATTCATTATAGCATTTATATTTGTAGCATTCAAGTATTATAACTGGTAATTATTGAGTTTGAATGAGTGTTTTTTAATTTTATTAGAGATTTTTCTATTTTTCATTAACGATGATCAATGCTTTAGTATAAAACCAATTTACATACGCTTAAAGAGTATTGTATTGAAACACGGGACCCTAAGAATAACAGCAGTAACTTAAATTTATACTCTTCGAAAATCTCTTCAAACCACGTCAGCTTCACCTTGCCGTACTCAAGTACAGCCTGCGGCTAGCTTCCTAGTTTGCTCTTTGATTTTCATTGAGTATTTGAACAAGAAGGGAGATTATCTATGAAACTATTGTTTAGAAATCAAGCTTATCGACTCTTGACTTTGTCACGTTTCTTCAATGCTTTTGGTGCTTCAATTTTTAACCTGGTATTTATCGTTT
>NZ_VMMD01000021.1:0-5103 GCF_013277015.1 Streptococcus sp. 1032
ATATCACTCA
This sequence comes from Streptococcus sp. 1032, assembly GCF_013277015.1. NCBI lineage: Bacteria > Bacillati > Bacillota > Bacilli > Lactobacillales > Streptococcaceae > Streptococcus > Streptococcus sp. 1032. The sequence continues at coordinate 11 of NZ_VMMD01000021.1, forward strand.
TTAACTTAAAAATGGTTGCAGAAGTGACCGAACCTCGCATGGTTGCGTAGCTACTTATATCCTAGGTAAGTTATAAGCTAGAGGGTTTGATTCCCTCAGAGGTTGTAAAGACTACAAAAAATAAAAATGAAGTCAAAATTTAATACACACGCAAGGTTGTAGTCGTCTTGCATTTTTAGGGCTTAGCCTAGATAATCTGTGGTAACTCAGGAAAAGGATGTTTTTAAATCTATCAAACATCCTGCCAGAAATGGTCAATCTAAGCAATTTAATCTTAACTATTTCAATTTTGGAATAGGTGGGCGAAGTTAAAGCAGGGAGATTCCAACGGCAAGGTGCTGAGGAAATGCAAACGTGGCAGTTTGGCTGTGAAACGAGTCTATAAGAGGAAAGAGGTATTTGGTTCGAGGTGCAACAAGAGCTTAATACTATATCTTACAAAAATTGGGCGCCTCCCAAAAGTATGTAAGGTGAGTTGATTGTCCGCAAAACAATCGATAACAAGCAGGCGCTGTGCATTTTGTTCTTCAAAAGAGAATGAAACACATGGCGATGCGTGTCTGTGATAGATGAAAGATGATTTTTATATTTTAAAAGCTATTCAAGATAGAAAAAACTCAAAAAAAGCAAAAGTCATCGCCCGTCACAAACGAAAGTGTACTTCGGCAATTAGATTGCCTACTCAAGTCTCGCAAGGATAAGAGTAAAGTCAAAGAGTAAAGCAGCTTAGACTTTTAGCGGGGTCTTCGTTAATTGAAAAATGGCTTAGTAGTTTGCGATGTAAGGAGTGATTGGTCTAACCAATCGTGCATGAGTGATACAAGTAGGAATATTTGTGGACAAGGTAATAAACTATAAGTTATCCAAAGTCACTCGTTTAAAGCAGTAGTCTCATGCTAGCTAATGGATATATGGTAGACGGATTAAGTCCTGTTTAGGGAATTAAGATGTCACAGGTTCGAGTCCTGTCGTTCCAATTGCGATTTTAATTCGCAGTGAGAGGTCTTGAAAAGGTCGCACATCGTGTGACTTTTTTGATTTCGAAAGGTGGTGATGGAAAATTGAACGAGAGACAGAAACATTTCGCTGATGAGTACATCATCAGTAGAAATGCAACACAAGCCGCAATAAAAGCAGGGTATTCTGATAAAACAGCGAGGTCTATAGGACAAAGATTGTTGACAAAAGTTGACATTTCTGAATACATTAAAAAACGTACTGAAGAACTTTTTGACGAACGTTCAATGTCAATCGTAGAAGCCTTGGCAATTTCTGCTAGTATTGCTAGAGGGGAAACTCAACAAGGGTATTCTAAGAAAACTGTAAAGACCGCTGAAGGTGTGGAGGTATCGGAAACGACTTATGAGTTTACTCCGACGATTGAGGAAAGACAGCGCTCTATAGACCATATATTCAAAGTAAACGGAGCATATTTAGAGAGAAAAGAAATCGAGATGTCTTCAGCTGTTCAATTCGTTGATGATATAGGAGTTGGCGATGAAGCGTAGAATGAGTGAATTTATCCCAAAAGCTTTTTATCCTATGTGGCGTGCAGCATTTGAACCTAAAATCTTACACGTGGTTGAAAAAGGTGGGCGTGGTTCTGGTAAGTCCAGCGACATCGGACACACTATCATTCAACTGATTATGCGCTATCCAGTCAATGCTGTGTGTATTCGTAAGACGGATAATACCTTAGAACAATCGGTCTATGAGCAATTGAAATGGGCGATTAGTGAGCAAGGGGTTAGTCATTTATTTAAGATTAATAAGTCCCCTTTGAAGATAACCTACATCCCAAGAGGGAATTATATTATCTTCCGTGGTGCACAAGATCCAGAACGTATCAAATCCTTGAAAGACAGTCGCTTTCCATTTGCGATAGGCTGGATTGAGGAGTTAGCTGAGTTTAAAACTGAAGATGAAGTAAAGACAATCACCAACTCGCTCCTACGTGGAGAATTGGCTGATGGTCTTTTTTATAAGTTCTTTTACTCTTACAATCCTCCAAAAAGAAAACAGTCTTGGGTGAATAAGAAATATGAAAGCGTCATACAGCCTCCTAATACCTACGTACACCATTCAACTTACTTAGATAACCCATATATATCCCAAGCATTCATAGAAGAAGCAGAGGCCACGAGAGAACGTTCAGAGAAGCGTTATCGTTGGGAGTATCTGGGTGAGGCTATCGGTTCTGGTGTAGCACCATTTGAAAATCTGGTATTCCGCAAGATTACAGACGAGGAGATAGCAAGGTTTGATAACATTCGACAAGGAAATGACTTTGGATATGCTAACGACCCTTTGGCTTTTGTAAGATGGCACTATGACAAGAAGAAACGTGTTATCTATGCTATTGATGAGATTTATGGCGTGAAGATTAGCAACCGTGAATTAGCTGAAAGAATCCGTGAGAAAGGCTATCAATCTCAGATGATAACCTGTGATAGCGCAGAACCTAAGTCGATTGATGAGTTAAAACTGCAGCTAAATATTCCGCTTGTTCAAGGCGCTAAGAAAGGCCCTGATAGTCGTGAGTATGGAGAGCGTTGGTTGGATGATTTGGATGCGATTGTGATAGATCCAGAACGTACGCCGAATATTGCACGAGAGTTCGAAAGTGCCGACTATGCAGTTGATCGTGATGGAAATCCCAAGCCTAAGCTAGAAGAAGTAAACGACCACACAATCGACGCTACAAGATATGCGTTTGAAGACGATATGAGACAGCCAGGAATATCATTCTGGTAGGAGAAGGAGAAATGTTGAGTAATTGGTTTAAATGGTTAATTAGGCGGTTGTTGATTAAGAATACAACCCAAAATGAAATACTAGAGATTGAGATAAGAGAACACCAGGGTTCTGAGAAAGTAAGTACGATGAAACAGGCTTACGAATATTACCGAAACCAAACGGATATTCGAAAGAAAAAAGTAGATGTGGATTGGCGGACGAACTCAAGGATTGAATTGGGTTTATTTAAGAAGCTGGTAGACCAGAAGGTCGGGTATTTGTTTTCTAAACAACCTACCATCTCGCTAGAGGGAGAAGAATCACAAGATTTTTTAGATAGCGTGTTTGACGAGGATCTTTTATCTACGATTAAGTCACTCGGTAAGGAAGCAGTGATAAAAGGGATAGCCTACGGCTTGCCTTATTACGACGAGAACGGCCGTCTACGCTTGTTTAAAATCCCAAGTGAACAGATTATCCCTTTTTGGAAAGATGAGCGTCATTTGGAATTATCCGCCTTTGTGCGTGTCTACAAACAAGCCGTCTACGAAAGCGGAGTGAAGAAGACCAAAACATTTGTAGAATACTACGATGAACAAGGAATTACAGATTATATTTGGACAGGTTCACACCTTGAACTCAATCCACTATCCAAGGAGACCAAGGGAAATTTTTATTATGTCAATGCAGACGGTACACGGACTCCTTATACTTGGGAGAAAGTGCCTCTGATTCCATTCCGCTACAACGAGTATGAGGACGGTCTTTTAGTCCAAACCAAGTCTTTGATTGATAATATTCAACTTCAAATGTCTACTAATGCTGATATGTTGGCAGATATGCCGAAGCTGATTTATGTTTTGAAAAACTATCAGGGCGCAGACTTGGGCGAGTTCATGAATAATCTGAATAAGTTCCGCTCTATCAAAGTTTCTAGTGATGGTGGTGTAGATACCCTACAAGCAGACAATGATACTAGCGGAGTTGAAGCAGATATCGAACGCTCTCGTAAGTTCTTGTATGAGGCTGCTCGAGCCATTGATACCCAAGATGATAATCTAGGTAATGCAAGTGGTCAGGCTCTTAAATGGCGCTATACAGACCTTGATTTGGACTGTAATGAGCTAGAAAATGAGTTCCAAAAAGGCATCAAGCAATTCATTTGGTTTGTAGAACAGTATGCCACAAATAAAGGAGTAGCGTTTGACGCGTCTAAATTTACCTATGTATTCAATCGTGACATCATTTCAAATGAGTCTGAAGCCATTCAAGATTGTGTGAACTCAATCGGTATCTTAGACGACCTAAGCATTCGTGAACAACATCCATGGTATCAACCAGAGGTTGAGGAACGATTGAAAGAACAACAGGAACAAGGACAAAATCCATACTCTCAGACTAATTTCAAAAAGGTAGAGGATGACCATGACGACCAAGGAAAAGAAAAAGATAGATGAGTACTGGACTGAGCGTGCTTTACAACAGGAACAAAACGCTCAGATAGTTGCTGATAGGTATATGGCCCAGATTGGTCAATCCTTAGCTGACTATAAACACCAGCTGGTTTCTGAGATTGAGAAGTTCTATGCCAGGTATGCAGTTGATAATAAAATGACTCACGCAGAGGCCAAGCAATATCTGACAGATAAAGAGCGTAGAGAGTTTAAGCACGTAACTCTTGAAAGGTTTCGTGAGATGGCCTTAAATCCTGACACACCGACACCTTTGTTGGACGCTTTGAGCTATCGCCATCGTATTAGTCGCAAGGAGGCTTTGCTTGCCGAAATTGAGCGTCTAACAGCTGAACTATACGGAAAGCCAGACGGCATACATGACAAGGTCACAGAGGCTCTGAGTGACGTCTACATCAAGGGTAAAATCCATCAAGCTAAGAACTTGGCACATTTTGGAATCATAGAGAAACCAATATTGGGTGTCGATGCAGTTAAGCATAAGATGGCTAGCAATTGGAGCGGTAAAACATTCTCAACAAATGTGTGGGGACATGATGCCACGGTTTATAAATCTATCAGCGATACAATCAATAAAGGCCTAACAGGCGGCTGGTCTATTGATAGAATGGCTAGGGCTCTTTCTGAACGTACAGGGGTCGCCTATCATAGGGCTGATACGCTTGTCAGGACTGAGACGACCTTTTATAATAACCTCGCGACGCTAGATACCATCAAGGAGTTGGGCGGTGACCACTACGAAATCGTAGCGGTATTAGACAGTCGTACAAGTGAGATTTGCAGGTTGGAAAATCACGAGGTTCATTCTGTTAAGGAATATGAACCAGGTCGAACCGCACCGCCCTTTCATGTTCGTTGCCGTTCTACTATCAGACCTGCAGTCAA
>NZ_VMMD01000022.1:0-17418 GCF_013277015.1 Streptococcus sp. 1032
AAGACGACTACAACCTTGCGTGTGTATTAAATTTTGACTTCATTTTTATTTTTTGTAGTCTTTACAACCTCTGAGGGAATCAAACCCTCTAGCTTATAACTTACCTAGGATATAAGTAGCTACGCAACCATGCGAGGTTCGGTCACTTCTGCAACCATTTTTAAGTTAATGAGTGATATATGAATGCTAAGCCTACTGCCTACCCCATTCTGGGACACAAACACTCAAATGACAGTAGCTGGAATTGAACCAGCTGGTCTAGCAGTAAAACGCACGTTTGGTAAAAGTTTCAAGGAGACCCAAACAACCTGCTAACCTGTCCTTACTGTCTAAGAGGCCGAAGCCTCTGTATTTTTAGGAGTCCTCATGACTGTTCGTTGCCAATCATTGGATAATACTATTTTAGCACCTTTTTCCGCTCCAATTCTCCCAAGATTTTCCCAGATTTTTCCCAAGATTTTCCCAGAAATCACTTGTAGACTAAAAGGTTGCTAGCTTGATAGGACTCTGCAAACTCTAATAGAGCTTTGTTTAATATCCGATAATACTCACTGGATGAGTAGCCTAGTTCTGAATAAATGCTGTAGTCTTCCCTCCTTTTCTTCCTGCAATATCGTTCGATTAGGATACGTGTATATTCCATATCGGAAAGATTGTTGATTGCTTTAGCGATTAGTTCTAGGTCCTGCTGAGCTGATACTCTACGCACGACCATGCTTTCTACCTGCTTACTTGTCTGACCACTTGATGATCTTGGCTCAAGTGAGTAGGATATTGTTATTTTCGGAGCGTATTCTTCTCCAGCAATCCGTCTCAGACGACTGTATTTTTTAAGGACTTTGATAGCTTCCTTTCTGGTCTTCTTTTCATCGATGATATCCAATAATTCTATTTGCACACGAACTCCTCCTCATGATATAATAGTTCTGCAAAACTATACCATGAAGGTCAGCCGTGTGCTGGCTTTTTTCTTGCCTTGCTCCGCTTTTAGGTGTATACTGTATGTATACAAAATAAAGGAGAAACAAATGAATACTGTTAAAACTCGTAAGGTTGGGAACTCTGTCACTGTGACCATTCCGAAAACACTCAATGTTCCAGAAGGTCAGGAAATGTTTGTCTACAAGGGTGTAGATAATGTCATTGTCCTGGCTCCAAAAATTCCAGACCCATTTAGTGGTGATGCGGATCTACGCATGGAAGATGACTTCGAGGGGGTGAAATTCCTTGACAGCGAAATATGATTACATTCCAGAAAAACAGGACATTATCTGGATTGACTTCGACCCGTCTGTTGGACGTGAGATTCAGAAACGCCGTCCTGCTATTGTCGTCTCGCGTAGAGAGTATTCGGAGCGAACTGGATTTGTGGCTGTATGCCCTATTACACACGGTCAAAGCAGACTAGAAGAACAAGGCCTGCTCGTTCCTGTGCGTTCCAATAAGGTAGATGGCTCTGTCAATCCACTCCAACTCTATACTTTTGACTTTAGAGAGCGCAAGGCTCAAAAAATTACAACCATGGATACAACCAGTTTTCAGAAGGTTGTCCAACTCTACAACTTCATCTTTGAAGCCTAGTCCTTATGGATTGGGCTTTTTTATTCCTCCAAAAATTCAGGGTTTTCGTAGATGTTGCCGATGACTTCTTCATGCTCAGTCCACGCATATCCTTCTCCCAAGTCTTTTAGGTATACAGCTGGCATTCCACCTATGAATGTACCACCATATTCTTTTTCTAAATACACTTCATGTGGACATCCTCTTGTGCATTTGATAATATCTCCGACAAAGACCTCTTTGCCGTTCTTATCCTTGAGTCCTGTTGATTGCATGATAGAGTCATAATCATCAAAATGTAACCACTTTTTTCTATCTTCAATCCAAATGACAGGACAAGTCCAGTTTTCATCATCTGTGTCACAATTGCCTACCATGACTTTGTAATTCATTTCTTTTCGCAGTCTATCCCACGCTCTAAATTTTGGTATCATAACATCACCTCATCCCCAACTTTCACTTTCTCATACACGTCCTTCGTAACTACAAACACCCCGTAGTCACGAATGGTAAGCGTGTATAGCTTCCCCTGTCGTCCTTTCTCAAGGACTTTACCGAATATCTCTGCTCCTGCATTATCCGCCTTATAGATAACCATTGGCTTCTTCTTTTCTAGTTCTGCAATCCTGTCCATCTGCCAGATGTTTAGTCCGGCAGATAGAAGAATCCAGATAGCTATGAATCGTTTCAATCTGCGACCTCCTCAAATTTCATAAACGCCATCCAATGCGTAGTACCTCTTTGTTGCCCAAACAATGGTTTAAAAGGTACAGATTTAAGAACTTCTTTAACGTTGATTTGACAATCAGACCATTTGAAAACTAGAGTACCTCCAACTTTTAGAACTCTCATACATTCTTCAAAACCCTTGGCTAAATCTTCCGACCAGGTAATTTTATCCAGCTGGCCATATTGTGATCGCATAATTGAGTTTTGACCTGCCCATTTTAAATGTGGCGGATCAAATACTACTAGATTAAATGTTTCATCATCGAATGGCATATCACGAAAATCTCCGACAACGTCAGGGTTTACGTTTACCTTTTTTCCATGTATTTCAAATTTTTCTTGTCTGATGTCCATGAAAGTTGTATGACTCTCATTTTTATCAAACCAAAACATACGACTGCCACAACAAGCGTCTAGTATTCGTATATCTCCCATCACTCAACTTCCTTGCTCTTAGTTTCTCCAGTAAGTCTATTTTCTAAAATGTGACTTGTATAGCAAATATCACTTTTATACGTATAGTGATCAACGGTTTCTTCAACCCATTGGCTTCGTGTGTACGGGTATCGTTCAGGTCGTTTCATGTTACCACCTCATATATAAATATTTCGTGTCAATATCTTGTTCTAAAATACAATCCCTTAACGATTTCAAAACATCTAATGCATCATTGACCGTTCCCCATTTATTTACAGGTTCATACTTTACATATTTTTCAGGATACTGTTCTAATTCAGAGATACCGCGTTGAATGTTATCTAAAACATCAGCTATGTTGTACGTAGTGTCTTGGTCAAAATCCCAATCCATAGCAATTCTAAACATCTTCCCGAGATTGTAGGTCGGAGAACTATATTTAGGTTCAGCGATACGAATATAATCTCCGTTTTCTATTTTCGCTAAGATTTCCAAATCATAACTCATCACTCCATCTCCTCCATCTTTACTTTATATATTCGCTCACCTCGATACTTGCTCTCGAGTTGAGCCTTGCATTTAGCAGCATCTCCTTCTTTCTTAAAAAAGTGAGTTTCGTCTACCATGTTGTCAAAATATAGTGTTACTGTGTATGACATTTTCTCTCCTTTATTTATTAAATAATAGGCTTATTTTGTGAATATTTTTTCTAAGGTTACAGGTTACATCACTTTTCGCAAAACATATTTTATAAAAAACAAGAATGCTGTTATATCAACGTTTATAGCACTTGCTATTTTTACTTATTAAATATTTTATATAAATGATGTAACCTTACTAATAGACACCCTAAAACAGCAGTAGTATCAAGGGTTTAGGAGGGTTACATCACTTTTTTAAAAATTTTATCAAAAACAGCACTCAAACCCTTGATATAACTGGTTTTTCCTGCGGTTACATCAATGATGTAACCTGATGTAACCGAAACACGATTTTTGACCGTTTTTTGCCTAAAAGGTTACATCATTTTCGCTAAGGTTACATCACTTCTGTTTGTATATTTTTTCTAAAATATGCACGTAGTGTCTTACCTTTAACCTTCTTTATTTTGTATTCCCAATCCTGATTGTTGTCCATAATCAACTTGATTTTCCTAGCAATCTTTTCACCTCTCGCACTATCAATGTCAAAAACATTCTTTAATATCTGTTTGGCAGACACACTCGATTGAAGCTTCACACCTTCATATATCAGGCCGGACTCATTGCGATAGCTGCCATCATTGAAATAGAACCAGGTATATTGATGCTGTTGAGTGACTGAGAAGTCTTCCCACTCTTCTGGAACCAGCATTTCAAGATAATCGTATACCTGTGATTCTGCCTCATCTTTATAAGTGAAGCTCTCCTTATAGACCGCAAGCTCATTTTCGAACTCATCATCAAAGGTAAGCATAAATCCTTTTTTGTAAATAGCGACTGCTTCACCCCAAAGCTGGAGCACATCATGATCTGTCATATCAAACGGCTTGACAAACTGTTGGCCTGCATCTACCAGCACAGGCAGAAAGCGCCGTTCACCAGTCTTGTCTCCCAGGTACTCGATTTTATTGCTGGTCCTTGCGATAACAAAGTTTTTAGGAAATTTTTCGGCTCTGCGACCGTAGGATCTACGGAAAGAAAGTTCTGTTTTAGTCACGAACGCTTTTAACTCATCAAAAGTAGTCTTTCTGGACGCGACCATCTCATCATCGTTGACAATCAGGGATTTTAGCATGATCTCATAGTTATCTTTATCCATAAAGTCTTTAGCCGAATCCGTGTACCAGTCAACAGCTATCTTTTGCAAGAATGTGGTCTTACCGGCACCTTGACCACCGACCAAATCGAGCGTGTAGTCAAATTTGACCCAGGGATTAAAAACCTTAGATACCGCACCAACAAAGAACATAATAGCTATTTTCTGAACAAAGATGCTATCCTCTGCACCCAACCAAGTTTGAAATACCTGGGCAAGTCGTTCTTTATGATCCCATGACTCATAAGCATTTTCCATATATTCCTTAACCGGATTGTAGGTTTTTTCTGCAAAAAATGCTTCGATACCGTCTCTTAATGCTCCAGCCTTGAAAACTGTCTTGAAGTGATTTTCCAAGTATACACTCAAATAGGATTCAAAGGCAGACGGTAACTGCCCCTTTCTTAACTGAATAGCATCTAGTTTGACATCCTCTACAATTTCATGTTCTCCAGTAAATTCATTGTGCCTGAGAAAGTCGTTGAGCTTGTTATCGCTCTTCATTGCAAGCAGAACATTTCTGGGACTGTCGGCCACGATAGATTCAATTTCAATCTCTTCGCCTTCCTCGTTCAATATTTTTTTCTTCCTACGTGAAAACTGCTTAATTGAAATATTCACGACATCACCTATTCTGGCCACCCCCCCTCATGTGTTTCTTGATCATGGATTCGACAGTTCTACTTAATTCTTTATGACTAAGAGGTTCTACCGAATTATTATTGGCTGTTTCTGCAAGTGTTAAGATATAGTTTGGATCAACTGACCGACTCAAGAGTCCGCCGACAAACTTTGCGAGCGTATCATTCCTGCTACCTTCATTACCAAACCCTAGGACAACCATTTCAAAGAGTTCTGTTGTCCTGTTTCGCTTACCAGCACCTTTACTAATTTGATAGTAGATATTATCCAGGTCACTACCAGAGTTCTTTTTGTTGTATTCCTTCTTAATGGCCATAACAAGAGAACGACTAGCCGTAACCATAGTGCCACCCTCTTTAGACTTTTTCTTGTCCCAAGTATAGACACCTTTGGGAGTTTTAGACGGAGCTACCACTACGTAATTGTTTGGATGCGCTTTGATATCCACACCGGGCAGAAATTTAATCATCTGGGTCATGGACACATCAGGATGTTTAAAATAAAAAATATGTTTACCGCCACTGGCTGTCTTCGCCTGAAGTGTTGGAGTTATCAAGTTCAGATGCTCCCAATTGGCCAGACTCTCATAGCCGTTATGCTTGCCATGTAAGTCAATATCGATTACGAAAAATTTGTCAGTCCGAACAGCAATATTGCTATCCGGATACTGATTCCAGTAATTTTCAATTTCCTGGGCAGTCATTGGTGGCTTATCTGCAAATTTAATCGCTGGTTGCTTTCCGTTAGGCACTACGGGAATTACGGAAAACCCCGCTTTTTGATATTTGAGAGCATATTCTTTCATTCCCATTTTAGTTACTCCTTAGAACGGCAAATCATCGTCTTGAATATCCATCGGGTTGTCATTCCCAAATGTATCATTCGAACTTTGTTGATTACGGCTTTCCAACATTTGGAAATTCTCAGCCACGACTTCTGTTACGTAGACACGTTGTCCTTGCTGGTTATCGTAACTACGAGTCTGAATACGGCCTGTCACCCCGATAAGTGAGCCTTTTTTAGCCCAGTTTGCAAGATTTTCGGCTTGTTGGCGCCACATAACGCAGTTGATAAAGTCAGCCTCACGCTCACCATTTTGACTCTTAAATGTACGGTTTACTGCAAGAGTAAAAGTCGCAACTGCTACATTTTGCGGTGTATAGCGGAGTTCAGCATCACGGGTCATGCGCCCTACAAGTACAGCATTGTTAATCATTTGATTCCGTCCTTTCAATCGCAAGGCTAAAGTTATGTTCATTGATAGAGATTGGTAAAACGACACCTTGCTTATTATCATCTGTAATAATATCAAACAAGGCAGTTAATACCTGTTTTCCGATAAGCAACTGTGTACCAGTCAAAGATTCCTCGCTATTAAGTTCGACATACTTCTTTTCCATTATTCAATACCTTTCGCTTTCTTCGCATCTGCGATAATCTGCTCAGCTTCTTTCAAACGGCCAGCTGGGATGCTTTCAGGTTTGTCAACACCCATCTTATCGATGAACCATTTTCCAATTGTTGCAGCAGGACTCCCTGTAGCTTCTGCCATATTTTTGAGTTCTGTCCGAATGGTTTTAGCCTGTGCTCCTGTAATGGTTTTGAATCCGTTACTTTTAGCTGGAGCTTTGCCCGGTTGCTCTTGCTGGCTATTTGTTTTTTGAGCTGGTTTTTGCGATGTACGGCCTGTTTGGTTATTCTGATTATGATATTCATCCGTATCAGGATCCTTATTGTCATCAATCATAAAGAGTCCGTTTAGCGCGTATTTACGTGCATAGCTGGATGCAGCACCTGTGACTTGACTACCATCCATCCCTTTTTTGCTATCATCTTCTCTAGCATATGCTGTAGTCCCAATGGTTTCACCAACTGCATAAAGAGTCGCAGTTGCTTCGACATAGTACCTATCACCAATCTGCACAATTCCGTCTTGCAAAATCAACACCGCATCATGTTCCTGCAAGATTGGCTTCAGCGCTTCTAAGATGTCCTCAGCGCTCCGATAGCTGTACTTCCCAAAGCTATTATACTGTCCTTTCGGAGCAACCAAACTCTGCTGGATGCTCTGTAAAGTAACAAAGATTGAGGATTGTTGTTTTGTTACCATAAATCCCCCTTTATAAACTTCTCAATAGATCAAACAAATCAGGCTTAGTATTTTGACGCTCGATTTTTTGAACATCGCCACCATTTGGATAAGTTAGATCAAATGTAGCCTTAACCCGAACAACCTCCATTCCGTGTACTTTGGCCGCTGCTTTTACCGCTGTTTTCTGTTCGAGATAAGAATTGTATGGCATTGTAAGAGCACTCTGAATATTGTCCACAAAAACGGCCTTTGTAGCTAATGAAGAACGATTGTTCTTGAGTTCATTTAAAAACTGTCCGTTTTCTTTGTTACGCATTACAATATAATCACTTGAAAGTTTCATTTTGATTCTCCTTAGAAATAAAATTCAATGACACGCACGTCATGTTGTTGACGGCTGCCTATTACTCGCCATAAAAGTTGGCGATAATCGTCATAATCTCCATCCGATGGATTAACAGGGTCCAGGACCACAATAGTTTTAAATTTATGCTGAAGGCCATCAACCCCTACACCCAACACCTGGCTTGTAGCAACCACATTTGTCTGTTCGAGGGAGTCCTTCTTATCTCCAGTCCAAATACCAATTTCTGGATGACGTTCTCGAATGACCTCTACAATCTGCTTGGATTTGCTAACTATCAACATATCTGTCTTACTGGTCAGCAGAAGATCCAATTGAAGTAGCATTGGAGTATCTGCATTAACTGCTTTCAACTTTGGAAAGTCAATCTCAAAACCTGTCTGAGTAAGATATCGTTCAAAAGTCTTTCGACCAAATGTTTGTTTGGCCATGGCATATTTACCATTTTTCCCAACGATGTTCAATTTCCTAAATTGTTCTAATTCCTCCGGATTAGCTGTTAGACACCAGATGGGTTCAAAGACAACCTCAAATCCGTTGTTTTCCTCCGCTTCCTCAATAGCTTCTACTTCTTCCCAGCGGAAAAAATTTGGCAGATTACTTACATAGCTTTCATAATCTCGGAAGTCATCCCACTCTTGCTTAGAATAGCTGAACTTGGAATACTTCATCTTGCCGTGGGCTAGTTGCCAGTTTTCCTTTTGATTAGGATCAGCCATTCCAAAAAATGTTTTTTCAAGCGGGTAGAAGTTTTGTCCCTTCTTCCTGATGGGCGTTGCTGACAATCCTACAGTATAGCCACGTTTGACCTTTTGATAAGCCTTCACATTGGCATCACTAGACATATTCTGCCACTCATCAATAATGAACACATCACACTCAATAGACTCATCGCTTGCAAGTCTGTTCTGTAATCTACGGTCCGTCATGGTTTCTAATTCAAAATCAGTATTGTAGCCTAGATTTTGATAAGTGCTGCTCCAACCATCCAGGATGGCCAACCGATTATTGATTACTAGGACCTTTTTGGCTTTCTTGTGCTTTGCTATTTCAAAAGCACAGATGGTCTTACCACGCCCCCCATACGCCTCAAGGAAAATCCCAGGGCAATTACGGTCGCTTCGTTTAACTGCTTCAGCTTGCCATTTGCGTAATTCGATTGCCAATGTCCACAATCACCTCCTCAATATCTTTCCTCTGGGCATAGAAGAGCCCAAGCCTTGCAGCTGCCCTCACATCGTTGTGGTGGCTTTTTTCAAAGGACCATAACCCAAGAGCTTTCAGCAAGTCATTTGGTATATCTGTCTGATAACCTGCGTTACGCTGCAGAACCAAGTCCGGATAGCATAGTTCAATGGCTGCAATAGTTTCTACAACTGAGTTGTCCCTGGAATAATCATTGTCCCTAACCTCAAATTTTTCAACGACCACTATGTCGAACTCAAGACCGCGCCCAATCTCTTTGAACCAGTTTTTAAAGTTTTGAGCGCCATAAGGTACTACCCAATAGTCAACAAGCTTTGCATTATCCAACAAGACAACTCCTGTTGTGCTGGTTTCAATTTTATTACTGCTTGGATCAATAGCTAAAATTTTCATCAAACACCAACTTTCTCAGTCAGCACTCCTGGATAAAGGGCAGTGTTAAACCAATTTTGTTTATTCACCTTTGCAAAGGCAAATAGCAATTTAACTTCTTTTGCTTGTTTTTCGAATTTTCGAATATCTTCTTCCGATTCAAAGATAGGTTTTTCCTTATATTTAGCGACTGTTACCAGCTTGTACTCTGGAGTAAATACCGGCTTTTCATTTCCTTGATCAAGATTTGTTTCATCTACTTTTACAAAGCGAATTGCAACATCAAATAGAAAACCTTCAGTAACAAGTACTTCAATCGATTCTGGTCCAATCACAACAGCTAGTGAATCTGTTACTCGTGTTTTATTCATCAATTCCATTACTTAATCACCAACTTTTCTGTCCGGACAAGCTCCGCACCTTTAATTTTCTTACCAGATTTAAGCAACTCTTTGAGTGTTTTTTTGTCCGGCGCAAGCGTCACTTTTTTTGTAAAATATTTTTTCGGAAGGTCATCTTCGTTGACCTTGACTGATTCTGGATTCTTAGCAATTTTTATAATCAGGGCACCACTCTTAACTTCGGTTTGACCTGTGACATTCATAGCTGTCATAATGTTATCCTTGACATAATCCAGTTTTTTCTGTGCTGCCTGTTTCTTCGCTTTGAAGCTCTCTTCCTCAGCCTTGTACATGGCCACGTCGGCTTCTAAATTCTTGATAACATGGGCATATCCTTCTGCTTTCTGTTCGAATTGTTCTTGCCAATCGATAGCCTCAAGAGTGTCCGTTTTTGTTTCGTCATCAATATCCATTTGATAAATTGTCAGGAACTGACCTGTTAGTTCGTATAAACTGGCCATTACTTCGTCACCTCTTTCATCAATTTATTTGCTTCTTTGATTAGCAAACGCATAACGTTGCTATCAGTTTCTTTCTCTGCTGCTCTTGTCAGCATTTCCACCCACTCACGTCTAGTATCATTCTTCCAATCAACCAATTCAGTGAGTGCCTGTGTATGGTTATAGTAAGGCGAGTAGTCGTATGACTTATCTTCCAAGCGAACGCATCTGCCTGCCTTGATGTCTTTGGCCAAATTCGCCCTCACATTACTATTTGTTGTACCGACAACCTCAGCCACTTCATCGCATGAGGCAGCAGGGTGCTCTCTATAATATTCCCTGATTCGTTCCGCTTGAGTCATGTTTCTTCTCCTTATTTCAACCCTTCGGGCGGTTCCACATCATATGTAAATTGTTTACCTGAACTTCTCAGGTTCATCCGTGCGACATTGTTAGCTATTCGCTGACGCTCTTGCCGCTTCATTTCAGCGTGGTCATCCAGTGTATTCACTAGCGACCATAGTCCAATCCCTACGATTGTTACCAGGTAAATGTATTCCATCATTTTGCGTTTTCCTTTTCTTTGTAGATTGCTACGATTTTCTTCAAGTCTGCGATTTCTTGATTTGATTCTTGAAGTTTTTCTTGTGTTTCAATCAGTGATTGATTGAGATCCAAAGCGACCTCTTTCCAGTCAATATTAGTTTCTTCGACATCTTCCGAAAAGTAGTTTTTAATTCTTGCTAGTAGGTTCATCCAACTGACCTCATTTTCTTGCTTTTCGCCATTTCTTTCTTCCAAGTTCGAGTTCCTCTGTATTGCAGATAAGCATCAAAACCTTTAATCGTGACAAGTTGGCCATCATTCCTAAGATGTTTCTGTTGGCTAGGTAGCTTTTTCATCTCGCGTCTCATGTCTCCCGCTTGTCGCTTTGAGCATCCAAAGATGTGTTCTAATTCTTCATCATTAGCAGAGACTTTTTCAATAATCACATCTTTAATTCTTACAATTTCAACTGCTTCCATTTTTACTCCTTTCGTGTTATAATTCAATTAGTAATTTTTGATGAGCGCCTGACTTCGTTAGGTACTTTTTTGTTTTGCCTTAGACAGAAAGTCTAATCATTGACAAGCTTGGCTTTTAATTCAACTTCAATAAGACTAAGTCGATCGATTGCTTCTTGCAATTCTTCGGCTTTTTTTGATACTTCTTTACAGGCTTCCTTGAATTCTTCAATACCAGAAACTTCAACATTAAGCCGATGTCCTATTGGTCTCATCTCTACTCCTTTCTGTTTGTGGTATAATGAAATCAAAAACGAGGTAATTCTGATGTTTAGTTTGATTGATATTTTGAATATTTCTGCTGCATGGATTGGTGCTATAACGGGTGTCACAGGTCTGTTTTACTCAATTTTTATAAATAGAGCTCGATTATTGATAACAGATGCCTATGCGATGGAAGTGTCAAATGAAGCACCTTACAAATATTCTTTTAAGCTTGTTAACCCAAGTAACAACACATACACAATCAAAAGTATTCAATTGTTCGATGATGACGGAAAGGAAATAAAAGATAATCATTTCGAACCATATGATAGCCTCCCTTTTCAAATACTTCAAAAGTTTATTTTGAGAAAAGATGATTTACATTCCTATCCTTTCGAAGTTGATGAAATTATTTTCCCCCATAGCAGTATTA
The DNA here is from genome assembly GCF_013277015.1 of Streptococcus sp. 1032. Lineage (NCBI taxonomy): Bacteria > Bacillati > Bacillota > Bacilli > Lactobacillales > Streptococcaceae > Streptococcus > Streptococcus sp. 1032. Next base: position 11,722 of record NZ_VMMD01000022.1, read on the forward strand.
CTTATTCTTATTACTTGGATAGTTTACCGTGTAAAATCAAGGTCAAGACTAGCAAGAGAATTCGTTTCATTTTCAAACACAAATCATTCCATCCTGTCTTTAATAAAGCAAAATAGATTTATTACAGCACAAACTACATTTACGATTGTTACTATGATTAGTCCTAGTTCGTTCATCTTCCTTCTCCTCTATTTCCTACATGTTCAACCATTTCCTAACCAAATCAGTGCTGTCAACGCTGTTGATGGTTTCAGGAATAGTAGATAACTCTACTATCTTGACCCAGTAGCTATCTAGCACTTTCTTATCAACGTAGACCGCTTGTTCGCATAAACCGATGTGTCCATCAATGACCATCGCTCTACGGACAAGTAGGTCTTTTTCTGTTTCCAGTTCAATACGTCCAGCAATATTGCCAGAGATTTCAAGGTACTTGTCTGGTTCTTCCATCCATCCTCCTTTCTATTTCTAATCTCCATTTCTGCTATAATATAAACAGAAAGGAGTTAACCTTATAACTTTTAAAGAATATTTGACAATAGCAAGCAAACGCGACATCTACGATGATGGTAAAGACTTTGATTTTGAAACCATCTTTGCTAGAGAAATATTACGTTATGCACACGATTCCGAACTGGAAACCAAAACAGGTTTCTTTCGTCATCTTGAAATCATGGATGCCGAAGCTTGGTTTATCGAACTTGCTCACTCAGTCTATCAAGATTTTGAGAAATCAATTTCAGATTCTCACTAATCGAGCGTGACTTTTTTTGATACGGCAATCTCAGAAATTTACCACCAGAGCTGACTACCTTAATGATTTTTTCAAGGTGGTCTTTTTCTTGTTCAAGAGCATCAATAAATTCTTCCATCCGTCCTCCTCAAATCTTTCCGTTGAGTACCTGATTGCCGTCAGGTGCTTTTTTGGTTTTAATTACATTGTTACGGTTAAACCGCAATATCGGGCAAAAAAATAATATCATCCACTGATACTTCAAAAACATTAGCGATTTGATACGCTTTTGAAACACTTGGCTCTGTTATTCCACGTTCCCAATGCCCCCATGTATCAACCGAAACATTTACAGCTTCTGCTGCATCACTTTGTCTCCAATTTTTGAGTGTTCTTAGTGTTTTTAAAGTCATTTTTTGCACATTACCACCTCCTTATCTAAGTTCATCTAATCTGACTTTCCATCGCCCTGAGTTCAATCTCATGGCTGACTTGTCTAAATAGCTTCTCACACGCTATTTTTGCTTCTCTGTACGTTGTGTTCTCGCTGATGAAGTAATCAGCAAGTTCAATGATCTTATCTTCCAATTCTAACTCGCTTTCAAATGTGGTATAATCAAAATAAAACGATTGGAGAAATCTCATGTCTAAAAAAACTTGTTTTGTAGTTTCCGCTATTGGTCAAGAAAAATCAGAAATCAGGAATCATTCAGATAGTGTTTTAAAACACATTATTAAACCAGCATTATCTGATAAGTATGATGTGACAAGAGCCGATGAACTATATCATTCTGATAAAATAGATGAAAAAATATTTAAGGCTTTATCAGATTCAGACCTAGCTATTGTTGATATAACAGGAAATAATCCAAATGTCTTTTTGGAACTTGGCTATCGTAAAGCCTTAGATTTACCAACTATATTTTTAAGACAACAAACTGATGAAGATATTCCATTTGATATTCGGACAATCAATATCATTCAGTATGATTTAAAAAATGCCAGCGGTACAAATATGCTGGATTCTGTTCAAAAAACTATTGAACGAATTCAAAAAACCGAGGAAACTTTAGATTTTTCAACATTGAAAAACAAAAATAATGATGGAAAGGACTACGTTACAACTCAAGAATTCTCGCAATTAACATCTACAATTAACAATATTTATGACGCTGTCGAAAAATTGTCACATGAAGTGAAAAATATTTCAAAGACTAATCATTCTACAACTCAAGAAGATATTATCATGATGGCCTTCCAAAATCCTGAAAAACTAGAGAAATTCTTTGAGTTGCAGAATAAATACCCTAACGTATTTTCTCCTAATAATACTAATTAGCTTGCTCTAGACGAACTAACCTTTCTTCTAATCCCTTAATGTAGCCTTTGAGGTAATTTACCATGGCTACATTTTTTTCTATCTCTTCCTTTAGAGTTTCTAGTTCGGTCATATTTCCTACTCCTTATCTTTTTTATCATATCGGTACTTCACTATCTGACGAATAGTAAAAGATACAATCACAAATCCTGCTAGGATTATCAATCCAGTTTCTTCGCTCATTGCTTTTCACGGCAAATGATGGTACACTATCAAGTAGAGGTTGGGGCTTCTGCCCCTTTCTCTACTTTTTATTTTGAAGCTTACGTTTGTGTTCTAAGATTTGTTTGTGCCACAAACGTGCTTCTCTGGTTAAGCCTAGTACCAAGATGACGGTTGCAGTGTCCTTGGTTGCTAGGCTTTTTATGATGTGTTCCATCATTTGCCTTACCTCCTTTCCCTTAAGCTTGATTATATTATACTGCGGTTTAACCGCAATGTCAAGTGTTTTTTGCGTTTTTTTCGCATTTTTTTATTTTATTCTTTACTTTTTTGCGTTTTTGCCGTAAAATATACTATGTAAGGAGGGGCGGAAATGAAAGTCGAAAACAAAGAAATTTTTGCCAATAATCTAAGTTTTTACATGGAGCAAAAAGGAGTAGACAGAAATACATTATGTGCAGACTTGGATTTGAAATACACTACAGTTCGTGACTGGCTAAAAGGAATAACTTATCCTCGGATTGGTAAAATTGAACTTTTGGCAAACTATTTTAATATAAATAAATCTGACCTTATCGAAAACAAAATTTCTACTGCTCAACCGTCAGACTCCCTTTTAGAAGAAATTACAAACACAGCTCGAAAATTAAACACTGAAAATAAAAAAATCGTTCTACGAACGTCTGAGGATCTTCTGAAAGAGCAGAAAAACGAAGAAGAAGCGAAGATAAACGAAGTATCGGAAGTTATCAGCTTGTACCAAGTTGAGGTAGTATCTGAGACGGCAGCAGCTAGCGGATTCAACTACGGATTTGGTTATGACGATACAGACAGAGAGACTATAGAGGTTGACGAGCAACCACCACGTCACGATATTGCGACTAAGGTCAGCGGAGACTCCATGCAGCCTGACTACCAAGACGGAGATATTCTCTATTTAGTAGACAAAGGACTGACCACCTACAACGGCGATTTGGCAGTTATCGCATACGGAGACCGTTCTTACTTCAAGAAGATATATACCGAAAACGGACGCTTACGCCTAGTGTCACTCAATGACAAGTATGAAGACATCATTCTAGACTTCCCACCAGCCGAAGACACACACATCAAGATCTATGCGGTTATCGGGGTGTATAGAGGGGAATAAAATGAACAAAGAAAATCCATATTTTGAACAAACCAAACAAAACTACATAGAAGTTGAAAAACTCTATAAACTTGGTAAAGCAAAACATACATCTTCTAAATACCGATTTCTTGCACCAGCAGTTAAAAGACAATCTGAACAATTCTTATTTGAAGCTAAGACTAAAAAAAGAAAATATTGGAAATTCAGTCGTGGCTCTCTGATATTCGTAGAGTTCGGTGTAAATATAGGCGGAGAATTATCAAATAATCATTGGGCTATTGTCTTAGACAAAGTAGATAGTCCCTATAAAAAAACACTTACAGTAGTTCCTCTAACATCTAAAAATCAAATAGATACTGTACTCATAGACGAAGTCATTGCGGAATATCCTTCTATTTTGCTTGATGAATATATTGAAAAATTACACAAAGAATTATTTGCCTACCTAAAATATTTAGATTCCAATAATGCAATTACTGAAGCTGCCTTATTGGATGTCTACCAAGCTTATACAGAACAATTTTCAAACGAAATAATTCAACCTAAGATAATAGACGGTGACAACCTTAAACGGACACAATCAGAAATAACTGACGTTATTGAATTAACTCAATATTACAAAAAATACATTAAGCGTTCTTATGCCAAGTGTAATAACCTTCAAACAATCAGCAAAGATAGAATTTTAAAGAAAAATAGATTAGATCCAATCGGAAAAATGAAAGTATCTGATAACACATTGGACAAAATTAACGAAAAGTTAAAAGAATTATACCTTTTCTAATCTCTTGACATTTTTTAATAATTATATTACAATACAGCTATTAGGAGTTTAGCTCCATAAAGTTTACATTTGGATTTTAGATCCATATCGTGATGGTAGCCGTATTTGATACGGCTACTTTTCTTTTTATCTAGCAACTGTTTCCATTTTGGAAACAACTCAAAAAAGCCCCACGCTCAGAAGTTTGCAGACCGAGAGTGTGAGGCTAGTGGTAAGAAAAAAAGCATTAAAAAGCTCTTTTTCTTATACCCATTTTAACAAAAAAGTGAGGTAAACGCAATGTGGATGGAAGAACTTCCCAACGGAAAATACAAATTTTTTGAGCGATATAAAGACCCTTATACTGAGAAATTAAAAAAAGTTTCAGTGACCATGGAGAAGAAAACTCCCCAGGCAAGAAATCAAGCTGCTATCTTGTTGCAAGAGAAGATAAATAAAAAACTCAGCACAAAACAAGTAGAAAGCATTACATTTGAAGAAATCTATAACCTTTTCTATAAATCATGGGCGCAAACAGTAAAGGCATCTACAAAACACAATTATACTTTTGTTGATGCAACTATGAAAAAAGAAATACCATCTGACACTTTACTAGCTAATATCGATAGACGATATATCCAGAGCAAGATTGAAAATATTATTGATAGCAATGGCTATCATACAGCTTATAGAGTCCGCAGCAGACTCAAAAGCGTCTTCAATTATGCAGTTCAATACTCCTATATCGGAAATAACGAGGTTAATTACACGGTTATTCCTAAAAAGCCGGAAACTTTAGAAGATATTGAAAAAAAGCGCAACAAGTTTTTGACTATGCAAGAAATCAAAACATTAATAGACGCACTAAACAATCAACCGTATCAACAAAAATATGCCGATATGGTAACGGTTCTTGCTCTTACTGGTATGAGATATGGAGAGTTGACAGCATTACAACTCAAAAATATAGACTTCCAAAATAAAAAAATTGAGATTACAGGTAATTTTGATTCAGTAAACAAAATAAAAACATTGCCAAAAACCGCAAAATCCATTAGAACAATATTGGTATCAGATGCGGTTATAGAGGCCATACAGCGTCAAGTGATCCGCCTCACTGAACGCCATCAGCCGCTAAAAGATGATGATTATATCTTTTGCTTAGAAGTCTGGAATAGCCCAATAACATTAGCATCTTTTATTCAAATTATAAAAAAATACGGTGCGAAAGCTGGAATAGAAAAAAATTTATCTAGTCATATTTTCAGACATTCTCACATCTCGTTTTTAGCAGAGTCTGGATTACCTATCAAATCAATAATGGATCGTGTTGGTCACTCAAACGCAAAAATGACTTTAGAAATATACTCCCACACTACACAAGATATGGAGGGTAAACTCGTAGAAACGTTAGATAGTATTTTTTAATTTTGCCCCTTTCCTGCCCCTTTCATTCGCACAAAATAATAATAACCCTTGAAAATCCAGTATTTCCAAGGGTTATTTTTTTGTCACTAGAATCCGTCTAC
>NZ_VMMD01000023.1:0-178 GCF_013277015.1 Streptococcus sp. 1032
AGCTAAGCGACTTCCATATCTCACAGGGGGCAACCCCCAACTACTTCCGGCGTTCTAGGGCTTAACTTCTGTGTTCGGCATGGGTACAGGTGTATCTCCTAGGCTATCGTCACTTAACTCTGAGTAATACCTACTCAAAATTGAATATCTATTCAAACCAAGAAAACCTCTCGCTTTC
>NZ_VMMD01000023.1:232-3509 GCF_013277015.1 Streptococcus sp. 1032
AATCATGGGAAATCTCATCTTGAGGTGGGTTTCACACTTAGATGCTTTCAGCGTTTATCCCTTCCCTACATAGCTACCCAGCGATGCCTTTGGCAAGACAACTGGTACACCAGCGGTAAGTCCACTCTGGTCCTCTCGTACTAGGAGCAGATCCTCTCAAATTTCCTACGCCCGCGACGGATAGGGACCGAACTGTCTCACGACGTTCTGAACCCAGCTCGCGTGCCGCTTTAATGGGCGAACAGCCCAACCCTTGGGACCGACTACAGCCCCAGGATGCGACGAGCCGACATCGAGGTGCCAAACCTCCCCGTCGATGTGAACTCTTGGGGGAGATAAGCCTGTTATCCCCAGGGTAGCTTTTATCCGTTGAGCGATGGCCCTTCCATACGGAACCACCGGATCACTAAGCCCGACTTTCGTCCCTGCTCGAGTTGTAGCTCTCGCAGTCAAGCTCCCTTATACCTTTACACTCTGCGAATGATTTCCAACCATTCTGAGGGAACCTTTGGGCGCCTCCGTTACCTTTTAGGAGGCGACCGCCCCAGTCAAACTGCCCGTCAGACACTGTCTCCGATAGGGATCACCTATCCGGGTTAGAGTGGCCATAACACAAGGGTAGTATCCCAACAACGTCTCCTTCGAAACTGGCGTCCCGATCTCATAGACTCCTACCTATCCTGTACATGTGGTACAGACACTCAATATCAAACTGCAGTAAAGCTCCATGGGGTCTTTCCGTCCTGTCGCGGGTAACCTGCATCTTCACAGGTACTAAAATTTCACCGAGTCTCTCGTTGAGACAGTGCCCAAATCATTACGCCTTTCGTGCGGGTCGGAACTTACCCGACAAGGAATTTCGCTACCTTAGGACCGTTATAGTTACGGCCGCCGTTTACTGGGGCTTCAATTCATACCTTCGCTTACGCTAAGCACTCCTCTTAACCTTCCAGCACCGGGCAGGCGTCACCCCCTATACATCATCTTACGATTTAGCAGAGAGCTGTGTTTTTGATAAACAGTTGCTTGGGCCTATTCACTGCGGCTGACTTAAAGTCAGCACCCCTTCTCCCGAAGTTACGGGGTCATTTTGCCGAGTTCCTTAACGAGAGTTCTCTCGCTCACCTGAGGCTACTCGCCTCGACTACCTGTGTCGGTTTGCGGTACGGGTAGAGTATGTTTAAACGCTAGAAGCTTTTCTTGGCAGTGTGACGTCACTAACTTCGCTACTAAACTTCGCTCCCCATCACAGCTCAATGTTATAGAACTAAGCATTTAACTCAATTCACACCTCACTGCTTAGACAGACACTTCCAATCGTCTGCTTTAGTTAGCCTACTGCGTCCCTCCATCACTACATACTCTAGTACAGGAATATCAACCTGTTGTCCATCGGATACACCTTTCGGTCTCTCCTTAGGTCCCGACTAACCCAGGGCGGACGAGCCTTCCCCTGGAAACCTTAGTCTTACGGTGGACAGGATTCTCACCTGTCTTTCGCTACTCATACCGGCATTCTCACTTCTATGCGTTCCAGCACTCCTCACGGTACACCTTCTTCACACATAGAACGCTCTCCTACCATACCTATAAAGGTATCCACAGCTTCGGTAAATTGTTTTAGCCCCGGTACATTTTCGGCGCAGGGTCACTCGACTAGTGAGCTATTACGCACTCTTTGAATGAATAGCTGCTTCTAAGCTAACATCCTAGTTGTCTGTGCAACCCCACATCCTTTTCCACTTAACAATTATTTTGGGACCTTAGCTGGTGGTCTGGGCTGTTTCCCTTTAGACTACGGATCTTAGCACTCGCAGTCTGACTGCCGACCATAATTCATTGGCATTCGGAGTTTATCTGAGATTGGTAATCCGGGATGGACCCCTCACCCAAACAGTGCTCTACCTCCAAGAATTTCTAATGTCGACGCTAGCCCTAAAGCTATTTCGGAGAGAACCAGCTATCTCCAAGTTCGTTTGGAATTTCTCCGCTACCCACAAGTCATCCAAGCACTTTTCAACGTGCCCTGGTTCGGTCCTCCAGTGCGTCTTACCGCACCTTCAACCTGCTCATGGGTAGGTCACATGGTTTCGGGTCTACGTCATGATACTAAGGCGCCCTATTCAGACTCGGTTTCCCTACGGCTCCGTCTCTTCAACTTAACCTCGCATCATAACGTAACTCGCCGGTTCATTCTACAAAAGGCACGCTCTCACCCATTAACGGGCTCGAACTTGTTGTAGGCACACGGTTTCAGGTTCTATTTCACTCCCCTCCCGGGGTGCTTTTCACCTTTCCCTCACGGTACTGGTTCACTATCGGTCACTAGGGAGTATTTAGGGTTGGGAGATGGTCCTCCCAGATTCCGACGGGATTTCACGTGTCCCGCCGTACTCAGGATACTGCTAGGTACAAAGACTATTTTAAATACGAGGCTATTACTCTCTTTGGCTGATCTTCCCAAATCATTCTTCTATAATCTTTGAGTCCACATTGCAGTCCTACAACCCCGAAGAGTAAACTCTTCGGTTTGCCCTCCTGCCGTTTCGCTCGCCGCTACTAAGGCAATCGCTTTTGCTTTCTCTTCCTGCAGCTACTTAGATGTTTCAGTTCACTGCGTCTTCCTCCTCACATCCTTAACAGATGCGGGTAACAGGTAGTACCTGTTGGGTTCCCCCATTCGGAAATCCCTGGATCATCGCTTACTTACAGCTACCCAAGGCATATCGTCGTTTGTCACGTCCTTCTTCGGCTCCTAGTGCCAAGGCATCCACCGTGCGCCCTTATTAACTTAACCTTATTTTCTGACCTTTCAGTCATAAACTCTTATTAATACTACAGCGTTTTCGGTTTATTTTCTTGTTACTATTTGATATAGATATTCAATTTTCAATGTGCATTACTTGGTGAACTCTCACCAATGGAGCCTAGCGGGATCGAACCGCTGACCTCCTGCGTGCAAAGCAGGCGCTCTCCCAGCTGAGCTAAGGCCCCACAAGACCTCTCAAGACTAAACAAGACCAATGCGCAGTTCCTTATCCTTAGAAAGGAGGTGATCCAGCCGCACCTTCCGATACGGCTACCTTGTTACGACTTCACCCCAATCATCTATCCCACCTTAGGCGGCTGGCTCCTTACGGTTACCTCACCGACTTCGGGTGTTACAAACTCTCGTGGTGTGACGGGCGGTGTGTACAAGGCCCGGGAACGTATTCACCGCGGCGTGCTGATCCGCGATTACTAGCGATTCCGACTTCATGTAGGCGAGTTGCAGCCT
>NZ_VMMD01000024.1:0-54755 GCF_013277015.1 Streptococcus sp. 1032
TCGATCCCGTTAACTCCCATTTTAGCGGGTGTAGTTTAGTGGTAAAACTACAGCCTTCCAAGCTGTTGTCGCGAGTTCGATTCTCGTCACCCGCTTTGAACTTTGTTTAAATTACCAAGTTTTTTAACTTGGGCGCGTAGCTCAGGTGGTTAGAGCGCACGCCTGATAAGCGTGAGGTCGGTGGTTCGAGTCCACTCGTGCCCATAGTGTTTAGTCCATTACTAGAGAATTGAAATATTGTCTTTTCACTTCACTAAGAGGACACGGGTTTGTTCCCGTATAAACTATTTTGGAGGATTACCCAAGTCCGGCTGAAGGGAACGGTCTTGAAAACCGTCAGGCGTGTAAAAGCGTGCGTGGGTTCGAATCCCACATCCTCCTTTTTTATTAACGCGGGATGGAGCAGTTCGGTAGCTCGTCGGGCTCATAACCCGAAGGTCGTAGGTTCAAATCCTGCTCCCGCAATAAGGCTCGGTAGCTCAGTTGGTAGAGCAATGGATTGAAGCTCCATGTGTCGGCGGTTCGATTCCGTCTCGCGCCATTTATATATTTTGGAAGGGTAGCGAAGAGGCTAAACGCGGCGGACTGTAAATCCGCTCCTTCGGGTTCGGGGGTTCGAATCCCTCCCCTTCCATTTTACGGGCATAGTTTAAAGGTAGAACTAAGGTCTCCAAAACCTTCAGTGTGGGTTCAATTCCTACTGCCCGTGTTAATAGAATTATGGCGGGTGTGGTGAAGTGGTTAACACACCAGATTGTGGCTCTGGCATGCGTGGGTTCGATCCCCATCACTCGCCTATTTTATATTATTGGGGTATAGCCAAGCGGTAAGGCAAGGGACTTTGACTCCCTCATGCGTTGGTTCGAATCCAGCTACCCCAGTTACTATTTGCCGGCGTGGCGGAATTGGCAGACGCGCTGGACTCAAAATCCAGTGTCCGCAAGGACGTGCCGGTTCGACCCCGGCCGCCGGTATAGTAATAAAGACAAGGTTTTCGGACCTTGTCTTTTTTTTCTCTGTTTTTTGAGTTACCAATTTTTTCCATTTTAAAATAAATCGTCAAGTTTATTAGCCAATGTTTTCTGTTTGCTAGGGTACAAATGAGAATAAGTATCAATTGTTGTTGTAATAGATGCGTGTCCTAATCTTTCTTTGACAATAAGGTAATCTTCTCCTTGATTTATTAGTAATGATGCATGAGAGTGTCTCAAATCATGAATTCTTATTTTCTTTAAATCTTTATCCCTTTCTAGTATTTGCTTAAACTTTTTATCAATCATATTTTTTGTAATTGTTATTGGTGTACTCTGTATTATTTGTAGTTCGTCTGTATTTTTCGTAAATTCCTCAAGTTTTTCTTTTTGTTTTACTTTCCAATCTTTTAGCATTTCTACTAATTTCTGATTTATTGTAATATTTCTAGTTCCTGAACGTGTTTTTGTTGTATTAATGTAGCTTGTATTATTGACAAAGTATACCGTTTTGGTAACGTAAATCGTATTTGTTAAAAGATTTATATCATTCCAGTTTAATGCGAGGATTTCTCCCATTCTCATCCCAGTAAAGAAAGCAATTACGAAAAACAGGTCATAGCTTATTTCATCATCTCGAATAAGTTCTCTAAATCTCGTGAATTCTTCTATACTCAAAATTTGATATTAGGCTTCCTAATTGGTAATTTTCTCAGATTCTCAACAGGATTTTTATCAATGAGGGATTTTCTTATACCAGTATCAAAAATTTTTTTAAGTAGAATTAGAATTTTATTAATTGTATTATAACTTAATGTTTCCTTTTCATTTTGTTTTTTAGGTTTTGTTTTTAGGTATTCACGAAATTCGAATATATGGTCATACGTTAATTTATTTAAATTTGTATCTTTAAAATAAGGCTTAATATGACGCTCATAATTGTTTCTTTGTGTACTTGTGTAGCTTACTTTTCTGCCATTTTTCAAATCATCTTCTTCAAGTAAGTCGAATAACATATCCGTTGTCACTACAAAGTCAAATTGTTTTTCTTTTAATTCTACAACTCGAATATGTTGTTCTAGTTCTAGGGCTTCCTTTTTAGATTTTAATCCTTTTCGAATGATACGTATTCTTTTTTGTGTGATGGGGTGGAAACCATTAGAAACATCAACAGTCCATTTACCACTTTTAGTTTTACGAATAGTCATTCATTATGCTTCTTTCTGGAGTTCAATTCCTAGTAGTTCTTCAGCGACACTGGCTGGAATTGTACCAATCCGTTTGTTATCGTAGATATTAAAACCACGATTCACTAATAGTAATTTGCCAGTATGGATAATCTTTCTTGCAGTTCCTGGAGCAAATCCAAGTTCGATAAGGTCATCTTTTGTTACAGTTTTAATCATGTGATCTCCTTTTCTAATTAGATTAAGTAAGGGGAGGATTAACTCCCCTTGTCTTATACTTATTTTTGTTTTACATCTACTAAATGGATAGCATCCGCCTTGTAATACATTGTCGTGCTAATCATAGTAGCTTGTAAATTGTCAAATGTAACTGGTACTTGATCCATTGCTTGGGTATAGTCATTATCGACTAAAGCATCTGGATTGTCTACTGAGACTTGGGTTGATTTCTTTTTGAATTGTCCATCCTTGATTGTTACATTGTATTTCCAACCAATGATTTTATCGGTATTAAAACGTCTTTCGCTACCATCTCGGTTTTTGATAATTTCTCCGTTTGCATCAGCTCGGACTTCCGTTTCAAATTTTGGAATGACTTCATCCAATTCAAATTTTGTTCCAATGTTATTAAAATTCCAGTCATTTTGTGAAAGCATTTTTGCCATAGTTAATTTCTCCTTTTGATATTTTCTTTGATTGTAGGGATCAAATCCTCTCTTTTAAAGAGTATTGCCCTTTCTATTAATCCACTTGCTAAATCTGGTGGATATTCCATATTGTTGAGTGCAAGATAGTTAGATTTCTCATACTCATGCAGTAAATTATTGTCGTATAGAAATTTATACGCTTTTAGAATAGCCCCTGAACCTTTATAAGTAAACCATTCTAATTTTTGTTCTAGTTCTGTTTTTGATTTTGAAATAATGATAGAGACAGGTTTTGAGTGACCTAAAAACTTCTCCCAAGTTCTCAAAGGTTTTGAGAAGTGACTATCACTATAGAACCTCACTTTTTCCTTGAGATATCCCTTGGTAAAGTTGAGAAGGTCTATTTCTGAATGCAACCATTCTTGAATGAAGTAGTGAGCTTTTTCTTTCCTAAGTTCTAACTCAGTTCTTATCCAATTTTCTATATACCGCTTGCTGATGCCGAGCTTCTCAGCTCGTTCTAAGCGCTTATCGTAAATTCTAAGTCTTTCATCATCATTGGGTTTTCTTAAATATAAGGTCTGGCCGATTGTTTCATCTCCGTAGGTATTGTAGTAGGTGCTTTTTCCATATAGAAAGCGTTTCTTCTGACAAATCTTTAGAAGCTGATTAGGAGTGAAATAGGGCGTTTCATTAAAATCATCTATTGCAATATCAATTCGTCTTACTGAAAATTGATTGTAATTGTAATTGTAGTAGAGGTTGTTCAGAAACTGTCTTTCGGACAGACTATTTGGATCTAATACCATATCTCTATAGAACTCGAGTGCCTGTCCTGACATGACAAGCATGTAGGACGACTCTTTCGCTCCATAGTAGATACGGATATTCCCATAATGAAGCTGGCTATCATAGTTATAGTATTTAAGGCTCCCCTTATTCTCAACAAATAGGTCAAAGTCAAGAAATAGGATGTCTTCGATTATTTCTCTTGGCGAAAATTCAGTCTTATCAAACTGAATTTGAATCCAGTCAAATACAGAACGTAAATGTTCATTTTTTGCCATAGATTTTGATTCAACTTTTTGCCTAATTTTGCCACCCTTAAAATCTCCGAAACCCTTGGAAATACTGAATTCTTTCGATGGTACACCTAACTTGCAGAGGGTGGTGTTACTACACACCCTATCGGTCAAAAATGGTCCGTCCGCATCTACGCTCATTTTCGGCTTTCTGCCTCATGGCTCAGCCGAAAACTCGCTATTAGCCGGACCTATTTTTTGACCTCTTCTGAACAAACCCTAGTAAGCCGGTTTGCATCGACTCTTCAATATCTTGGATTTTCTTTTTTAGGTTGGTATTCTCAATTTTTATCAGTCGCATTTCTCGCTTAAATTCCTGTTTTAAGGCGCTCAGTTCATCGTAGAGCGCATCTATTACTTGGTTTAGGGATTCATGATCATTATCTGCTATACTCCCAAATACGACTTGTATAGCTCTTTTAGACCTATTTCAAGTTTTAGTTTAGCTAACTTTTGAAATTGTATAAGGTCTTCGTCTGTAAAGTCATAGGCAACAGTATAACTTAATTGATGAGTTCTTTGGTTTCTACTGATAGGAATTTTAATTTTCTTAAATTCCTTGCCACTTATCTCTTTAATCAGTTGAATCCAATTTTTAAGAGTAGAGGTAGAGTTTAGGCCAGAAATTTGATTGACTAACTCTTTATTAGTCATCTTTTTATGAACCCTCCGAAATTTTATTCTGCAACTGAAGAGTTTTCTGTGGTATAATTGTTACATACTATATTTTGATCTTGGAACGAACGGCACATTTGTTTCAAGATTTTTTTATTTTGTTGAATCTTACCTCCTTTATTAAAAATTTTTAAATAGACTATTATTTACATACGCTTTTACCTCCTTTTATGCTATAATATTCTCAATGGAATATTTAATCTTAAAATAAATATTCCTTATGGAATAATTCTATTTTATACTGTTTAGAATATTTTGTCAAGCTAAAATATGCAGAATCGAATATTAAAGAGGATACAATGTTTAATAATAATTCTTTTGGAGATCGTCTTAAAGAACTGAGAAAGAGTAAGAAGTTAACACAGGTACAAGTTTCTGAGATGATTGATGTACAACAAGGTACTTATTCTCGTTGGGAAAACGGAACTTTAGAGCCTAATTTAGAAGCGGTTGTCAAATTAGCAAAATTATTTGATACCACGACAGATTATTTATTAGGAAAAACGATTTATAGTACTCTAGATGTTGTCCCACATCCAATCACTAGAATTGATTTGAAGAAGTTAAAAGAGTTTAATAAAACTGAACTAGATGATCTAAAATTTGCAATTGTCATGAATGGAATTAAAAACTATTCTACTTTACCTAAGTATTTGGATGATCTAGTATCTGAAAATAATTTAGATGAAGAGGAGCAAGAAATATTACAAACTCTCTTTAAAGAGGTTTATGATTATATTAATGCAGATTGATGGTTTATAAGATTAAGTCTCAATAAGTAGAGATTAGTATATTCTTGTTGAATAATTTTGTTTAATGAAGCACTTACATTCATGAATCTGTCATTGGAACAATCTTTAGAGACTGATGATGTGATTTCTCAAGCTTGTAGCTATAGAGGGTTAGGTGAAATCTATTTAGCCTTGGAAGATACGGAATTATCCAATAGACATTTCAAACGAGCTATAGAACTTTTCGAAAGTGTTGAAGAGTTTGAAGGGATAAAGGAAATTGAGGAATTTATTAATGAATGATTTGGCATTTAGATTTTGACATTAGTTTGTTTTTGCTTTGAAACTATGTTAGTCTAAGTTGCTAGTATTTTAAAAAGACAAGGTGTTTTATCCTTGTCTCAGATTGAAGACAAAGTCCTTGGAACACAAGTTTCCAAGGGCTTTTCTTTGTGCAAAATCGTATAATAGAGCTAAGAAGAGTTGTGAGGTATTTCCTATGTTTCACAAAGAAAAACCAGATTATAATCGACGCCAATATGGTTTCTATATGATAGACGAATTAGTCCCAAAGGATCACTTTCTTCGACAAGTGGACTCAGAGGTTGATTTTGACTTTATCTATGATTTGGTAGAAGATACCTATAGTCCAGATAATGGTCGTCCTAGTCTAGATCCTGTCATGTTAGTCAAAACCCCTTTGATTCAATGCTTCTATGGCATTCGCTCCATGCGCCAAACCATTAAAGACATTGAAGTAAATGTGGCTTATCGCTGGTTTTTTGGACTAACCTTAGACGACAAGGTTCCTCATTTTACTACATACGGAAAGAATTACAGCCGTCGTTTTCAAGATAAAGAGCTCATTTCTGAGATTATTTCACAGGTTCTCAATCAAGTTTTGTGTGCTGGTTTAATTGATCGTTATCTTTTGTTTTGAATACCTTTGTATGAATATGACCGGTTGGGACATATCCTCTATTCTCTGATGATGCTCTTAGGACGATAAGGTATGAAGTGTTACCAAAAAGTTACTAAAATTTGAAAAATAAGCCTATTTTGCAAGATTCAAAATTCTTAAAACCCTATTAAATCAAGGTTATAAGATTTAAAAAATGTAGTTATGGAACTCAAAATCCAGTGTCCGCAAGGACGTGCCGGTTCGACCCCGGCCGCCGGTATAGTAAAGAGCTAAGGAACGTAGTTAATCTTCGTTCCTTTTTTATATTATTTTTGCTATAATAATAGTTATTCAAATTTTATTTAGATTATGAAAGTGTAGGGAAGTATGTCTCGTTCTATCGATTTATTAAAACATCGGTATTTGAAAAATATTAAAGAAAACCCTGAATTGTTTGTTGGGATTGAGCTGGAATATCCTGTTGTAAACTTGGAAGGGGATGCTACAGATGTTGAAGTTATAAAAGATTTATTTCATTATTTACTTTCCGCTCTGGATTTCACTGTAGAAAAGGTAGATGATTTTGGCAATCCGATCCAGTTAGTGGATCCGATAAGTCAGGATGCTATTTTATTTGAAGTTTCCTATACAACGATTGAGTTTGCATTTGGTAAGGCTGAAACAATTCAAGAGGTCGAAAATCGTTTTAACAATTATATGGTAGTGATCCAGAAAAAGTTAGCTGAATCAAATCATGCTATCGTTGGCTGCGGTATTCATCCTAACTGGGATAAAAATGAGAATTGTCCAGTGGCTTATCCACGGTATCGCATGCTGATGGACTATTTGAATTTGAGTAGAAATGTGACTAAATCAGACTTGCATCATTTCCCTGAATATGGTGCTTTTATCTGCGGGAGTCAGGTTCAGCTGGATGTTTCAAAATCCAATTACTTACGTGTGATGAATGCTTTTACCCAAATTGAAGCAGTTAAGGCTTATTTATTTGCCAATTCTGAGTTTTCAGGTGCGGATTGGGATACCAAAATTTCAAGGGATATTTTCTGGGAAGAATCGATGCATGGTATCTATCCAGAGAATGTTGGTGTCAATGCTAGCCTCTTTAAAGATGAGGATGATTTTTTTGATTATCTAGATCATTCTGCAATTTTTACTGCGGAACGTGATGAACAAACCTTTTATTTTTATCCGATTCAGGCAAGGGCCTATTTGGCTACACCTGAAATCCAAGCATATGCACTTAATGGGGATGTGGTTCTGATTTATCCTCAAGAGAAGGATTTTGAAACCCATCGTAGTTATCAGTACCAAGACTTAACGACTCGCGGAACAGTTGAGTTTCGTAGTGTGTGTACTCAGCCTTTTGATAGAACTTTTGCTTCTGCAGCTTTTCACTTGGGATTATTAGTTAATTTAGAGAAACTTGAATCTTACTTAGAAATCGCACCTTTCTTTAAAGCATTTGGAAGAAATTATAAGTCTTTAAGGCGACAATTTTCTAAGAAAAAGCTAACATATGAGGAGAAAACTGCGATTATTGAATTTTCCAAAGACTTACTCCTGCTAGCTGAGGAAGGGCTAGTGATGAGAAATAAGCAAGAAACGACTTATTTACAGCCTTTGAAAGAAGAATTGAGCCTATAATTTTTCTTATAAAGGGAGAATTTTCTGAAAAATCATGA
This sequence comes from Streptococcus sp. 1032, assembly GCF_013277015.1. Classification (NCBI taxonomy): domain Bacteria; kingdom Bacillati; phylum Bacillota; class Bacilli; order Lactobacillales; family Streptococcaceae; genus Streptococcus; species Streptococcus sp. 1032. The sequence continues at coordinate 7,898 of NZ_VMMD01000024.1, forward strand.
TATAATGGATGAGACTATAGATAAAGGATAGAGAGTAATGACATTAGTTTATCAATCAACGCGTGATGCCAATAATACAGTAACTGCTAGCCAAGCTATTTTGCAAGGTTTGGCGACGGACGGCGGTTTGTTTACACCGCTTACTTATCCAAAGATAGATTTGGACTTTGACAAATTGAAAGATGCTTCTTACCAGGAAGTTGCTAAGATAGTTTTGTCAGCATTTTTAGATGACTTTACAGCTGAGGAGTTGGACTACTGTATCAACAATGCCTACGATAGCAAGTTTGATACTCCAGCTATCGCGCCTTTGGTGAAATTAGACGGCCAATACAACTTGGAACTGTTCCATGGTTCAACGATTGCCTTTAAGGATATGGCCTTGTCTATTTTGCCATACTTTATGACGACTGCTGCTAAGAAACATGGTTTGGAGAACAAGATTGTTATCTTGACAGCGACATCTGGTGATACTGGAAAAGCTGCTATGGCGGGATTTGCGGATGTACCTGGTACTGAGATTATCGTCTTTTATCCAAAGGATGGTGTCAGTAAGGTACAAGAGTTGCAAATGACCACTCAGACTGGCGACAATACTCATGTTATTGCTATTGATGGTAACTTTGACGATGCGCAAACAAATGTGAAGCACATGTTTAACGACGTGGCTCTTCGTGAAAGATTAGCGGCCAACAAGTTGCAATTTTCATCTGCTAACTCTATGAACATTGGTCGTTTGGTGCCACAGATTGTCTACTATGTGTATGCTTACGCTCAGTTGGTCAAGACTGGTGAGATTGTGGCTGGTGATAAGGTCAATTTCACAGTACCAACAGGAAACTTTGGAAATATTTTGGCTGCCTTTTATGCCAAACAAATCGGTCTCCCAGTTGGTAAATTGATCTGTGCTTCAAATGACAACAATGTTTTGACAGACTTCTTTAAAACTCGTGTCTATGATAAGAAACGTGAGTTTAAAGTAACAACTAGTCCATCTATGGATATTTTGGTATCTTCAAACTTGGAGCGCTTGATTTTCCATCTTTTAGGAAATGATGCGGTTAAGACAGCTGAACTTATGAATGCCTTGAACACGCAAGGACAATATGAGTTGACAGACTTTGATGCAGAGATTCTTGACCTCTTTGCAGCTGAATATGCGACTGAGGAAGAAACAGCAGCAGAAATCAAGCGTGTTTATGAGTCAGATTCTTATATCGAGGATCCCCATACGGCGGTTGCCTCAGCAGTTTATAGAAAATACCAAGCTGCTACTGGCGATGCGACTAAGACAGTGATTGCTTCAACAGCTAGTCCATACAAGTTCCCAGTAGTTGCAGTAGAAGCTGTAACAGGGAAAGTTGGCTTGACTGACTTTGAAGCCTTGGCTCAATTACATGAAATCTCAGGCGTTGCAGTGCCACCAGCAGTTGATGGGCTTGAGACAGCTCCTGTTCGTCATAAGACAACTGTTGCAGCAACAGACATGCAAGTAGCGGTTGAGGCTTATCTAGGACTTTAAGACAGAGAGAGTAAACTCGGTTGGGAAACCAACTGAGTTTCTTTTCATCAGGAGGAAGGATTGTTTAAGAAAAATAAAGACATTCTTAATATTGCCTTGCCAGCTATGGGCGAAAACTTTTTGCAGATGCTCATGGGTATGGTGGACAGTTATCTGGTTGCTCACTTGGGTTTGATAGCTATTTCGGGTGTATCAGTAGCTGGCAATATTATCACGATTTATCAGGCGATTTTCATAGCTCTGGGAGCTGCTATTTCCAGTGTTATTTCAAAGAGTTTAGGGGAGAAGAATCAGTCTAAGCTAGCCTACCATGTGACTGAGGCGTTGAAGATTACCTTATTATTAAGTTTCCTTTTAGGAGCTTTGTCCATCTTCGCTGGGCAAGAGATGATTGGACTTTTGGGAACGGAGAGGGATGTAGCTGAGAGTGGCGGACTCTATCTATCTTTGGTAGGCGGATCGATTGTTCTCTTAGGTTTAATGACTAGTCTGGGAACTTTGATTCGTGCAACGCATAATCCACGTTTGCCTCTCTATGTTAGTTTTTTATCCAATGCCTTGAATATTCTCTTTTCCAGTCTAGCTATTTTTATCCTGGATATGGGGATAGCTGGTGTTGCTTTGGGGACTATTCTGTCTCGTTTGGTAGGTCTTGTGATTTTGTGGTCACAATTAAAACTGCCTTATGCGAAGCCAACTTTTGGTTTAGATAAGGAATTGTTGACCTTGGCTTTACCAGCAGCTGGAGAACGTCTCATGATGCGGGCTGGAGATGTCGTGATCATTGCCTTGGTTGTTTCTTTTGGAACGGAGGCGGTGGCTGGAAATGCAATCGGAGAAGTCTTGACCCAGTTTAACTATATGCCTGCCTTTGGTGTGGCTACAGCAACAGTCATGCAAGTGGCTCGAGCGGTTGGAGAAGATGATTGGAAAAGAGTCGCTAGTTTGAGCAAGCAAACCTTTTGGCTTTCTCTGATTCTCATGTTGCCTTTGACCTTTAGTATCTATGCCTTGGGTGTACCATTAACTCATCTCTATACGACTGATCCTCTAGCGGTGGAGGCTAGTGTTTTAGTGACACTTTTTTCATTACTTGGTACTCCTATGACGATAGGAACAGTCATCTATACAGCAGTCTGGCAGGGTTTGGGCAATGCTCGACTTCCCTTTTATGCGACAAGTATAGGAATGTGGTGTATCCGCATTGGAACAGGATATCTGATGGGGATTGTGCTTGGTTGGGGCTTGCCCGGTATTTGGGCCGGAACCCTTTTGGATAATGGTTTTCGTTGGTTATTTCTACGTTACCGTTACCAGCGTTATATGAGCTTGAAAGGATAGGAAATGCAAAAAACAGCTTTTATTTGGGATTTAGACGGGACTTTATTGGACTCTTACGAAGCAATTTTATCAGGGATTGAGGAGACTTTTGGTCAGTTTGTTATTCCTTATGATAGGGAGAAGGTGAGAGAGTTTATCCTCAAGTATTCGGTGCAGGATTTGCTTGTGCAGGTGGCAGAAGAGCGAAAGCTAGATGTGGAAGTGCTAAATCAGGTGCGTGCCCAGAGTCTGGCTGAGAAGAATGCTCAGGTAGTTTTGATGCCAGGTGCGCGTGAGGTGCTAGCTTGGGCAGATGAATCAGGAATTCAGCAGTTTGTTTACACTCATAAAGGAGATAATGCTTTTACCATTCTCAGAGATTTGGGTTTGGAGTCCTATTTTACGGAGATTTTAACCAATCAGAGTGGCTTTGCGCGTAAACCTAGTTCAGAAGCGGCTACCTATCTGTTAGACAAGTATCAGTTGGATTCTGAGAAGACCTATTATATAGGGGATCGGGCTCTGGATGTGGAATTTGCCCAGAATAGTGGGATTCAAAGTCTCAACTTTTTAGAGTCGTCTTATGGAGGCAATCATAGGATTCAAGTACTAACAGACATGCCTCATATTTTTGAGAGTAAGTAACGATAAGATTGTGTCAGTTTTGTGACAGAGACCTAACAAACTATTTCAAGTAACCGAGTTTGTTACAAGGAATGGACAGTTCTGTTAAATAGGCCCGAGAGGGCTTTTTTTCTGCATTTTTTGTGTTATCATAGTCAGGTACTCATTTGAAAGGAATTTGAAAGAATGAAGAAAAGAATATTATTAGCCTCAACAGTAGCCTTGTCATTTGCTCCAGTATTGGCAACCCAAGCAGAAGAAGTTCTTTGGACTGCACGTAGTGTTGAGCAAATCCAAAATGATTTGACTAAAACGGATAACAAAACAAGTTATACCGTTCAATATGGTGATACTTTGAGCACCATTGCAGAAGCCTTGGGTGTAGATGTCACAGTTCTTGCGAATTTGAATAAAATCACCAATATGGACTTGATTTTCCCAGAAACTGTTTTGACAACGACTGTCAATGAAGCAGAAGAAGTAACGGAAGTTGAAATTCAAACTCCTCAAGCAGACTCTAGTGAGGAAGTGACAACTGCGACAGCAGATTTGACAACCAATCAAGTAACCGTTGATGATCAAACTGTTCAAGTTGCAGATCTTTCTCAACCAATTGCAGAAGCTCCAAAAGCGGTAGAAACTACAAGTACAAAAGAAGTAGCATCCAGTTCAGAAGTTACAGAGACAGTGACTACTGCAGAAGAAGTGGCATCATCTACAAACACTTCTACGTCAACGGAGCAAACAGTCAAAACAAGCAGTCCAGTTGAAGAAGCAACTCCTCAGGCAACGACTCCAGCTGAGAAAGATGAAACTCAAGCAAGCCCTCAGGCTGAGTCAACAGTGGAAACAACTACAACTCCAGTAGAAGAAAAAGCAATAGAAACAACTGCAACAAGTTTAGAAGAAGTAAAAGAAGTAGCATCAAGTGAAGCTACACCAGCAGTTTCTACTTATCAACCAGAAGAGAAGAAAACAGTTTCAACAACTTACGCAGCTCCAGCTGCGCCCGATTATGCTGGACTTGCGGTAGCGAAATCTGAAAATGCAGGCCTCCAACCACAAACAGCTGCCTTTAAAGAAGAAATCGCCAACTTGTTTGGCATCACATCCTTTAGTGGTTACCGTCCAGGAGACAGCGGAGATCACGGAAAAGGTTTGGCTATCGACTTTATGGTACCAGAAAGCTCAGAACTAGGGGATAAGATTGCAGAATACGCTATTCAAAATATGGCTAGCCGTGGAATTAGTTACATCATCTGGAAACAACGTTTCTATGCTCCATTCGATAGCAAATATGGACCAGCTAATACTTGGAATCCAATGCCAGACCGTGGTAGTGTGACAGAAAACCACTATGACCATGTTCACGTTTCAATGAATGGATAAACCAGACTTGGTAATATCATTTTGACGAATGAGATCTAGCTTTCGTGATAGGGAGCAAGTCTCGTTCGTTTTTTCTTTGTCAATTTGAATGAAAGTTACCATTTTGTAATGATTGAAGCAACATTCTTGCAATTTATTTTACTTCGTATTATAATTGATTAGTCAACTATTGATAAATCAAGAAAAAGAGGAAAGAAATGTTAGAGATTCAAGATTTACTGTATCAACTCCGCTTGTCTGAGCAAGCGAGTACGCAATTGTTTGAAAAAAGACTTGGTATTAGTTTGACACGGTATCAGATTTTACTGTTTTTACTGGAGAATTCTCCCTGTAATCAAATGGCAGTTCAGGAGCGTTTGCAGATTGATCAGGCTGCCTTGACACGACATTTCAAGATTTTGGAAAAGGAAGGTTTGGTGGAGCGTCATCGCAATCCTGACAATCAGCGAGAAGTGTTGGTAGAGGCTACGAAGTATGCCAAGGAGCAGTTAGTGATGAATCCGCCTCTGCAGCATATCAAGGTTAAGGAAGCGATGGAAAGTATCTTAACAGATTCTGAGAGAACAGATCTCAGCCGTTTATTAAATAAATTGGTTTTAGGTATTGAAAATATAGAAATTTAAGAAGAAATAGATGTCAATTATGACAATCATTTTAGCAACGGTTGTTGCTTTGGAGCATTTTTACATTTTTTATTTGGAAAGTATTGCAACGCAATCAGATGCGACTAGTCGTGTCTTTAACATGGAAAAGGAAGAACTGGCTCGTCGGTCAGTAAGTTCATTGTTTAAAAATCAAGGGATTTATAATGTTCTGCTAGGAGTCTTTCTCCTGTATGGGATTTATTTCTCACAGAATTTAGAAATTGTGACTATTTTTGTTTTATTTGTGATTGGGGCGGCGGCTTATGGCTCTCTCACAGCAGATAAAAAAATTATTTTAAATCAAGGAGGGCCAGCTATTTTGGCCTTGATTAGTATTTTTCTCTTTAAATAAGTTTAAAGATCAATCTTAGTCTCTCTAGTCCTTTTTACTCCAGAATAAGGGAAATATGTTATACTTGTTTTATTGTCGGAAAAAGAGTTTCATGGAATTGGTTGTAAGGAGTTAGAAATGAAAGTATTGGTGACAGGTTTTGAGCCCTTTGGAGGGGAAAAGGTTAATCCAGCTTTAGAGGCCGTTAAAGGTTTACCAGCTGAAATCCATGGCGCTGAGGTCCGTTGGCTAGGAGTGCCAACAGTCTTTCACAAATCGGCCCAAGTGTTGGAAGAAGAGATGAGTCGTTATCAACCTGATTTTGTCCTTTGTATCGGGCAAGCGGGTGGAAGAACTAGCTTGACGCCTGAACGAGTGGCCATTAACCAAGACGATGCACGCATTCCTGATAATGATGGCAATCAACCGATTGACCTTCCCATTCGCCCAGATGGTGCTTCGGCCTACTTTAGTAGTTTGCCGATTAAAGCGATGGTTCAAGCTATAAAAAAAGAGGGATTGCCGGCCTCTGTTTCCAATACGGCAGGTACTTTTGTCTGCAATCATTTGATGTATCAGGCCCTCTATTTGGTAGAAAAGAAATTTCCACATGTTAAGGCAGGTTTTATGCATATTCCTTATATGATGGAACAGGTGGTGAATCGACCGACTACTCCAGCTATGAGTTTAGTGGATATTAGGCGAGGGATAGAAGCGGCAATCGGCGCCATGATAGAACATGGAGATCAGGACCTCAAGTTGGTAGGCGGAGAAACTCATTGATAGAAAAAAGCGGCTTGAGGGGTTACCTTCAAGCTTTTGGACGTTTTCGAGCCAGTACTGCTCGGTAAAAAATCATTTTATTGATTTGAATGTAGGGTAGGAGTGAGAAACTAGCAATTCCAAAGGTAATCCAATTGAGGAAATACCAAGGAAGGAGTTGTAAGTCTAGGACAAAGCGTTGAAACTTGTAGCCTTTCATTAAGAAACGGCTGGTTTTTAGGATTTGTCCTGGTTTGGCTTGTCCTAAGTCTAGGGTGTCACAGAGGAGAAATTCTACCTGCGAATAGGCATAGTATTGTGGAATATAGAGACTATTTCCTACAACCATCAAGAGGATACTTGCTAGAAAGTAAAGACCAAAGGTCATGAGGAAGCGTTCCGTTTCAACTGACGTGAGATCCAGATTGGGAAACTCAGGGTGAAGGGCAACGAATTTCTTGGCTAAAAAGCTACTGTAAAAAAGGAAGTAAATTCCAAGCAAACTAGGAATGCCCCATAAAAAGAGATAGAAACGTTTGAGAAGAAGAGTCAAAAAGGTTTGTGAAAAGTGCTCTTCGTCAAATAGAGCCAGACTATTTTTGACGGATAGTTCTGTATCTGGATTCTTGATGAGTTTCAGCGTTGTATAAACTGAACTGGTTAGAAGTATTGTTCCGATAAAGGAGACTAATAGTGGAAAAAGGTAAGCTTGGAATATATGACCAAACACGCTTAAAAAGGGTTGTTCTAAAACACTCTTGTTGATGCGCTCTAAGGGATTAAGAAAGCCAGACAAGATGACCAGCATGCTAGGTAAGAGATAGACGAGAAAGAGGCGGGGATTTTCAGCCTGAAATTGTCTGGCTTGCAGACGAATGGTTTTTAAATCAATTTTTGGGTATTTCATTCTCTCATTATACCATAGTTCGTGACAGTTCCGGCTTTTTTTGATAAAATCATACAGTATGCCCTTGGGCACAAAGTATGAACTGGGACTGTTTTTCCCAGCTTCGGAGGTAAAAAATGTCAGATTCACCAATCAAATATCGTTTGATTAAGAAAGAAAAACACACAGGAGCTCGTCTGGGAGAAATCATCACTCCTCACGGCACCTTCCCGACGCCTATGTTTATGCCAGTTGGGACTCAAGCCACTGTCAAAACTCAGTCACCTGAAGAATTGAAGGAGATGGGTTCAGGGATTATCCTATCAAACACCTATCATCTCTGGCTTCGCCCTGGAGATGAACTCATTGCTCGCGCAGGTGGTCTCCACAAGTTCATGAATTGGGACCAGCCTATCTTGACAGATAGTGGTGGTTTTCAGGTTTATTCTCTAGCAGATAGTCGCAATATCACAGAAGAAGGAGTAACCTTTAAAAACCATCTCAATGGTTCTAAGATGTTCCTATCGCCAGAAAAAGCCATCTCTATTCAGAATAATTTGGGTTCAGACATCATGATGTCCTTTGACGAATGTCCTCAGTTTTATCAGCCTTATGACTACGTTAAGAAATCAATCGAGCGTACCAGTCGTTGGGCTGAGCGTGGTTTGAAGGCTCATCGTCGTCCGCATGACCAAGGATTGTTTGGGATTGTGCAGGGGGCAGGATTTGAAGATCTTCGCCGCCAATCGGCTCATGACCTTGTCAGCATGGATTTTCCAGGCTACTCTATCGGTGGTTTGGCAGTGGGAGAAACCCATGAAGAGATGAATGCAGTCTTGGACTTTACAACTCAATTGCTACCTGAAAATAAACCTCGCTATTTGATGGGGGTCGGAGCACCAGATAGCTTGATTGATGGTGTGATTCGTGGGGTGGATATGTTTGACTGCGTCCTGCCGACTCGTATTGCTCGTAACGGAACTTGTATGACCAGTCAGGGGCGTTTGGTTGTCAAGAATGCCCAGTTTGCTGAGGACTTTACGCCACTGGATCCTGAGTGTGATTGCTACACATGTAAGAACTATACACGCGCCTACCTTCGTCACCTGCTCAAGGCCGATGAAACCTTTGGTATCCGCTTGACTAGCTACCACAATCTTTACTTCTTACTCAACCTGATGAAGCAAGTGCGACAAGCCATCATGGCTGACAATCTCTTGGAATTTCGTGAGTATTTTGTGGAAAAATATGGCTATAATAAGTCAGGACGCAATTTCTAAAATGGAATTGATATAAGCTAAAAATCCTAAGTTTTCTCTTGGGATTTTTCTTCTTTTTTGATAGAATAAAGTGTACAATGAAAGGAAGAATAGACTCGTATGCGCATTAAATGGTTTTCCTTGATTAGGATTATAGGTTTACTTTTGGTACTCTTGTATCACTTCTTTCAGACGATCTTTCCTGGAGGATTTTTCGGGGTAGATGTCTTTTTCACATTTTCAGGTTTCCTGATTACAGCTCTACTCATTGAAGAATTTTCTAAGAACAATGAGATTGATTTGATAGGATTTTTTAGAAGACGCTTTTATCGGATTGTGCCACCTGTGGTTTTGATGATCTTGGTGACCATGCCTTTTACTTTCTTGGTTCGGCAAGATTATGTGGCTGGAATTGGGGGTCAGATTGCAGGTGTCTTAGGCTTCATGACCAACTTCTATGAACTGCTAACAGGTGGGAGTTATGAATCTCAGTTCATTCCTCATTTGTTTGTTCATAATTGGAGTTTGGCAGTTGAGGTTCACTACTATATTCTTTGGGGATTGGCAGTTTGGTTCTTATCCAAACAAGCTAAATCAAATGGTCAGTTGAAGGGGATGGTCTTTCTCTTATCTGCTGCTGCCTTCTTGATCAGCTTCTTCTCCATGTTTATTGGTAGTTTTCTAGTGACCTCTTATTCCTCTGTTTACTTCTCCAGTTTAACTCATGTCTATCCATTCTTTTTGGGAAGTATCCTAGCAACGATTGTAGGCGTTCGTCAGACGACCTCCCTCGTCAAGCTGTTGGATAAAATCTGGGATTTACGAAAGACTCTGTTGATTTTTGCAGGGGGGGTTGGCTTCTTACTCATTTTGACCTTCTTTGTCAAATTTACCTATTTCTTTGCCTATCTTATTGGCTTCTTGCTTGCCAGTCTTGCAGCTCTTGCTATGATTCTGGCGGCGCGTGTCTTACATGAAAAGACTCCTCATATACAGGAGCCAAAGATTATTAGCTTTTTAGCAGATACTAGCTATGCAGTTTATCTCTTCCATTGGCCTTTCTACATTATTTTCTCACAGTTGACCTCAAATCTTTTTGCTGTGTTACTGACTTTGATTTTTTCTTATGGATTCGCCAGCCTATCATTTTATGTGTTGGAGCCGTGGATTGCAGGCAAGAACACACCTGTTTTACAAACTCTTCGTCCCCTGCCTTATATTCACGCAATTCTTGCGACAAGTACAGGAATCTTGGCTTTCATTGTCCTCTTAGTGACTTTGTTGGCACCACAAGTGGGAGCGTTTGAGACAGACTTAACTGTCAATGGTTTGAAGCAAGCTGCAACAAATATTAGCCAGACCAAGATGATGACAGAACGGGCAGATGCAAATAGTTTGGGGATTGCTGATGGCACTATGTTAATTGGTGACTCGGTGGCCTTAAGGGCAAATACAGCCCTGCAGACAGCCCTTCCTGGAGCACAGATTAACGCACAAGTCAGCAGAACAACCAAGACCGCCAATGAAATCATGCTAAATAATAGCCAGAATAAATTTTTACCTAAGATGGTGGTCATTGCAACAGGGGTAAATAATCCTGAAAATTACAAGGAAGATTGGGATAGTATCGTGAAAAATCTTCCTAAGGGCCACCATATGGTTTTGGTGACTCCTTATGAGGGGGATAAGACAAAAGAGACCTATGCAATCGTTGAGAAGGCGGCTGCCTATATGAGAGAATTGGCAGAGAAGACACCTTATATCACAGTTGCTGATTGGAATCAAGTTGCGAAAGAACATCCAGAAATCTGGGCAGGAACAGACCAAGTCCATTTCGGAAGTGACACTAGCACTATTGAAGCAGGAGCTAAATTGTATGCAGATACGATTGCCACAGCTTTGCAGACGGCTCAAGACAAGCCAGTCAAATCAAAATAACCTGTATTACAGAGAAAAGAGTTGGAGAAATCCAGCTCTTTTAAAATATCTCCGGAAAATAGGTCTATACCATTTACAAATAAAAAAGAAAGGTTTATAATGTAATTGACATAATAAATTGTAGAATCAATCTTTTAAGGAGGTCATTATTATGCCTAATTACGTTAAAGCGGATCAGTTTTTCTATCCATTTGGCATTCGTCGCGGTGGGTACTTAGAACTTGTTGATGGCAAATTTGGGAAACATGTGGATCAAATTCCTGAAGGAGCAGAGGTTCTTGACTATACTGGTTATAGCATTGCACCAGGTCTTGTGGATACTCATATTCATGGATATGCAGGTGTAGATGTGATGGACAACAACATTGAAGGTACATTGCATACTATGAGTGAAGGACTTCTTAGTACCGGTGTTACCAGTTTCTTGCCCACAACTTTAACAGCCACTTATGAGCAATTGCTTGCAGTCACTGAAAATCTTGGAAACCATTATAAAGAAGCAAGTGGTGCTAAGATTCGTGGGATTTATTATGAAGGTCCATATTTCACAGAAACTTTTAAGGGGGCACAAAATCCAACTTATATGAGAGACCCGGGTGTTGAGGAGTTTCATTCTTGGCAGGATGCTGCAAAAGGGATGCTAAATAAGATCGCTATTGCACCAGAACGTGATGGGGTGGAAGATTTTGTACGTACTATTACAGGTGAAGGTGTGACAGTTGCACTTGGACACTCAGATGCGACATTTGAACAAGCTAAGAAGGCAGTTGATGCTGGAGCTAGTGTATGGGTACATGCCTATAATGGGATGCGTGGTTTAACACACCGCGAACTAGGTATGGTAGGAGCTATGTATGAGCTCCCACATACTTACGCAGAATTGATTTGTGATGGTTATCACGTAGATCCAAAAGCTTGTGAGATTTTACTTAAGCAAAAGGGAACTGAAAATATTGCCCTTATCACAGACTGTATGACAGCAGGTGGTTTGGAAGATGGAGACTACATGTTGGGAGAATTCCCAGTTGTAGTAGCAAATGGAACTGCACGTCTCAAATCTACTGGTAATTTGGCAGGTTCTATCCTCAAACTTAAAGATGGTATGAGAAATGTAGTCGAATGGGGTATTGCGAATCCGCATGAAGCGGTCATGATGGCCAGCCTTAACCCAGCTAAATCTGTTCACATTGATGATGTCTGTGGTCAAATCCGTGAAGGTTATGATGCGGACTTTATCGTATTAGATAAAGATTTGGAATTGGTAGCAACTTACCTAGATGGTGTGAAACGTTATCAAGCATAAGAGAGAAAGCAGAAGTTAGAGATTAGCTTCTGCTTTTTTATCTATATTGCTTTACTGGTAAATAAAAAAACTAAAAAAATCACAAAAAAACTTGAATAAACAAATGAAAAGGCTTACAATTATATTATAAATAGTACAAATAAAAAACGGAGGATTGCTTTATGAAAGCCTATACTTATGTTAAACCAGGACTTGCTTCTTTTGTTGATGTAGACAAACCAGTTATTCGCAAGCCAACAGACGCTATTGTGCGTATCGTAAAAACCACTATTTGTGGAACAGACCTCCATATTATCAAAGGGGATGTCCCTGCTTGCCAAAGTGGTACCATTCTTGGTCACGAAGGGATTGGGATTGTGGAAGAAGTTGGGGAAGGAGTTTCTAACTTCAAAAAAGGCGATAAGGTCTTGATTTCTTGTGTCTGTGCCTGTGGTAAATGCTACTACTGTAAAAAAGGAATTTATGCCCACTGTGAAGACGAAGGGGGCTGGATTTTTGGTCACTTGATTGATGGTATGCAGGCTGAGTATCTACGTGTCCCTCATGCAGATAACACTCTTTACCACACTCCAGAAGACTTGTCAGATGAAGCCTTGGTTATGCTATCAGACATTCTGCCTACTGGGTATGAAATTGGTGTCTTGAAAGGAAAAGTAGAACCTGGTTGTAGCGTAGCCATTATTGGTTCAGGTCCAGTTGGATTGGCTGCTCTCTTGACAGCTCAGTTCTACTCACCAGCCAAATTGATTATGGTGGACTTAGACGATAACCGCTTGGAAACTGCTTTATCATTTGGTGCGACTCACAAGGTTAATTCTTCAGACCCTGAAAAAGCGATTAAAGAAATTTATGATTTGACAGATGGCCGTGGTGTAGATGTCGCTATCGAAGCTGTTGGTATTCCTGCAACATTTGATTTCTGTCAAAAGATTATCGGTATAGACGGAACAGTTGCCAACTGTGGTGTACATGGTAAACCAGTCGAATTCGATTTGGATAAACTTTGGATTCGCAACATCAATGTAACAACTGGTTTGGTATCTACAAATACAACTCCACAATTGTTGAAAGCACTTGAAAGTCATAAGATTGAACCAGAAAAATTGGTAACTCATTATTTCAAACTCAGTGAAATTGAAAAAGCCTATGAAGTCTTCAGTAAGGCAGCAGACCACCATGCAATTAAGGTCATCATCGAAAACGATATTTCTGAAGCCTAGGTAGTAAAAAGATTTTGGAACACAAGCAAATAGAAATTCAGTCATCCATCAGATGGCTGGATTTTTTATCAAGAAATTAAGAAATGAGCATATTTCTTTCCTTGTTTAGCGGAATTGGTTATAATATACGGTACAAAGGAATGAATGAATATGTATCGTGTTATAGAAATGTACGGAGATTTCGAACCCTGGTGGTTCTTAGAAGGTTGGGAAGAAGATATTGTAGCTAGTAAGAAATTTGACCAGTATTATGATGCTCTCAAATACTACAAAACTTGCTGGTTTAAATTAGAACAAGAATCCCCTCTTTATAAAAGCAGAAGTGACTTGATGACCATTTTTTGGGATCCAGAAGACCAACGCTGGTGCGATGAATGTGACGAGTATTTACAACAATACCATTCTTTGGCTCTTTTACAGGATGAGCAGGTTATCCCAGATGAAAAACTACGCCCAGGCTATGAAAAACAAACAGGTAAGGAAAGGCACCGTTCTTGCCGTATAAAATTAAAATAGAGAAAAAGTAACTTTTTTGGAGTTGCTTTTTTTATTTTTCCAAATCTTTGCGAATAGTATAGGTGAGGAGGTAAGTATGGTTCAAGAAATTGCACAAGAAATCATTCGTTCAGCCCGGAAAAAAGGAGCGCAAGACATTTATTTTGTCCCCAAGTTAGACGCCTATGAGCTTCATATGAGGGTAGGAGACGAGCGCTGTAAAATTGGTTGTTATGATTTTGAAAAGTTTGCGGCCGTCATCAGTCACTTTAAGTTTGTAGCTGGTATGAATGTTGGAGAAAAGCGACGTAGTCAACTTGGTTCCTGTGATTATGCCTATGACCAGAAGATGGCGTCTCTACGTTTATCTACTGTAGGCGATTATCGGGGGCATGAGAGTTTGGTTATCCGTTTGTTGCACGATGAGGAGCAGGACTTGCATTTTTGGTTTCAGGATATTGAAGAATTAGGCAAGCAGTACAGGCAACGGGGACTCTATCTTTTTGCTGGTCCAGTCGGAAGTGGCAAGACGACCTTGATGCACGAATTGGCCAAGTCCCTCTTTAAAGGACAGCAAGTCATGTCCATCGAAGATCCTGTCGAAATCAAGCAGGACGATATGCTTCAGTTGCAGTTGAACGAAGCAATCGGCCTAACCTATGAAAATCTAATCAAACTTTCCTTGCGTCATCGACCAGATCTCTTGATTATCGGAGAAATTCGTGACAGCGAGACGGCGCGTGCAGTGGTCAGAGCTAGTTTGACAGGTGCGACAGTCTTTTCAACCATTCACGCCAAGAGTATTCGAGGTGTTTATGAGCGCCTGTTGGAGTTGGGTGTGAGTGAGGAGGAATTGGCAGTCGTTCTGCAGGGAGTCTGCTATCAGAGATTAATCGGGGGAGGAGGAATCGTTGACTTTGCAAACAAAGACTATCAAGAACACCAGCCAACTAGCTGGAATGAACAGATTGACCAGCTTCTTAAAGATGGACATATCACAAGCCTTCAAGCTGAAACGGAAAAAATTAGCTACAGCTAAGCAAAAAAATATCATCACCTTGTTTAACAATCTCTTTTCCAGCGGTTTTCATCTGGTGGAGACCATCTCCTTTTTAGATAGGAGTGCTTTGTTGGATAAGCAGTGCGTGACCCAGATGCGCACGGGCTTGTCTCAGGGGAAATCATTCTCAGAAATGATGGCTAGTTTGGGATTTTCAAGTGCCATTGTCACTCAGTTATCCCTAGCGGAAGTCCATGGAAATCTCCACCTGAGTTTGGGAAAGATAGAAGAGTATCTGGACAATCTAGCCAAGGTCAAGAAAAAATTAATTGAAGTAGCGACCTATCCCTTGATTTTACTGGGATTTCTTCTCTTAATCATGCTGGGGCTACGGAACTATCTACTACCACAACTGGATAGTAGTAATATTGCCACCCAAATTATCGGCAATCTGCCACAAATTTTTCTAGGCATGGTAGGATTTGTTTCTCTACTTGCACTTTTAGCACTCACTTTTTATAAAAGAAGTTCTAAGATGCGAGTTTTTTCTATCTTAGCACGCCTTCCCTTCTTTGGAATTTTTGTTCAGACCTATCTGACAGCTTATTATGCGCGTGAGTGGGGTAATATGATTTCACAGGGGATGGAGCTGACGCAGATTTTTCAAATCATGCAGGAACAAGGTTCCCAGTTCTTTAAAGAAATCGGTCAAGACTTAGCTCAATCCCTACAAAATGGCTGGGAATTTTCTCAAACCATAGCAACCTATCCTTTCTTTAAAAAGGAGTTGAGTCTCATTATCGAGTATGGAGAAGTCAAGTCCAAGCTGGGTAGTGAGTTGGAAATCTATGCTGAAAAAACTTGGGAAGCCTTTTTTACCCGAGTCAACCGCACCATGAATCTGGTGCAGCCACTGGTTTTTATCTTTGTGGCTCTGATTATCGTTTTACTTTATGCGGCAATGCTCATGCCCATGTATCAAAATATGGAGGTAAATTTTTAACATGAAAAAAATGATGACATTCTTGAAAAAAGCGAAAGTGAAGGCTTTTACACTTGTGGAAATGTTGGTGGTCTTACTCATCATCAGTGTGCTTCTCTTACTCTTTGTACCTAATCTGACCAAGCAAAAAGAAGCAGTCAACGACAAAGGAAAAGCTGCTGTTGTTAAGGTGGTGGAAAGCCAGGCAGAGCTTTATAGCTTAGAAAAAAATGAAGATGCTAGCCTAAGTAAGTTACAAGCAGATGGGCGTATTACTCCTGAACAGGCTAAAGCCTATAATGAATACTATACAAAAAATGGAGGGGCAAATCGTAAAGTCAATGATTAAGGCCTTTACCATGCTTGAAAGTCTCTTGGTTTTGGGACTTGTGAGTATCCTTGCCTTGGGCTTGTCAGGCTCTGTCCAGTCCACTTTTGCGGCGGTAGAGGAACAGATTTTCTTTATGGAGTTTGAAGAACTCTATCGGGAAACTCAAAAACGCAGTGTAGCCAGTCAGCAAAAGACTAGTCTGAACTTAGATGGGCAGACCATTAGCAATGGCAGTCAAAAGTTGATAGTTCCTAAAGGAATTCAGGCACCATCAGGCCAAAGCATCACATTTGACCGAGCTGGGGGCAATTCGTCCCTGGCTAAGGTTGAATTTCAGACCAGTAAAGGAGCGATTCGCTATCAATTATATTTAGGAAATGGAAAAATTAAACGCATTAAGGAAACAAAAAATTAGGGCAGTGATTTTACTGGAAGCAGTAGTCGCTCTAGCTATCTTTGCCAGCATTGCGACCCTCCTTTTGGGACAAATTCAAAAGAATAGGCAAGAAGAAGCAAAAATCTTGCAAAAGGAAGAAGTCTTGAGGGTAGCTAAGATGGCCTTGCAGACAGGTCAAAATCAGGTAAACATAAATGGAGTTGAGATTCAGGTGTTTTCTAGTGAAAAGGGATTGGAGGTTTATCATGGTTCAGAACAGTTGTTGGCTATCAAAGAGCCATAAGGTCAAGGCTTTTACCCTGTTAGAATCCCTGATTGCCCTGGTTGTCATCAGTGGAAGTTTACTTCTCTTTCAAGCCATGAGTCAGCTCCTCATTTCAGAAGTTCGCTACCAGCAACAAAGCGAGCAAAAAGAGTGGCTCTTGTTTGTGGACCAGTTGGAGGCAGAATTAGACTGTTCGCAGTTTGAAAAAGTGGAAGGCAATCGCATTTATATGAAGCAAGATGGCAAGGACATCGCTATCGGTAAGTCCAAGTCAGACGATTTTCGTAAAACAGATGCCAGTGGACGGGGTTATCAGCCGATGGTTTATGGCCTCAAATCCGCACAGATTACAGAGGACAATCAAGTGGTTCGCTTTCGTTTCCAGTTCCAAAAAGGCTTAGAAAGGGAATTTATCTATCGTGTGGAAAAAGAAAAAAGTTAAGGCAGGTGTTCTCATCTATGCAGTCACTATGGCAGCCATCTTTAGTCTTTTGTTACAATTTTACTTGAACCGACAAGTCGCCCACTATCAAGACTATGCTTTAAATAAAGAAAAGTTGGTTGCTTTTGCCATGGCCAAGCGAATCAAAGATAAGGTTGAGCAAGAAAGTGGGGAACAGGCCTTTAATCTGGGTCAGGTGAGTTATCAAAATAAGAAAACAAACTTGGTGACGACGGTTCGTACGCCTAAGAGCCAATATGAATTTATCTTTCCTTCCGTCAAAATTAAAGAAGAGAAAAGAGATAAAAAGGAAGAGGTAGCGACCGATTCAAGCGAAAAAGTGGAGAAGAAAAAATCAGAAGAGAAGCCTGAAAAGAAAGAGAATTTCTAGCCAATCAAGCTACTTTGTGCTAAACTAAAGATATGAAACATGATTTTAACCACAAAGCAGAAACTTTTGATTCACCTAAAAATATCTTCCTTGCAAACTTGGTTTGTCAAGCAGTCGAGAAACAGATTGATCTTCTATCAGACAAAGAAATTTTGGATTTCGGTGGAGGGACGGGGCTATTAGCCTTGCCTCTAGCCAAGCAGGCCAAGTCTGTAACATTGGTGGATATTTCGGAGAAAATGCTGGAGCAAGCTCGTTTGAAAGCGGAGCAGCAAGACATCAAGAATATCCAGTTTTTGGAGCAAGATTTACTGGAAAAACCCTTGGAGCAAGAGTTTGATCTCGTTGTTGTTTGTCGAGTTCTTCACCATATGCCTGATTTGGATGAAGCTCTCTCACTGTTTCATCAACATTTGAAGGAAGATGGACAACTCCTACTTGCTGATTTTACCAAGACAGAAGCTAATCATCATGGATTTGATTTAGCTGAACTGGAAAAACAGCTAATTGAGCATGGTTTTTCATCTGTACATAGTCAGATCCTCTATAGCGCTGAAGACCTGTTTCAAGGAAATTACGCAGAACTCTTTTTAACAGTAGCCCAAAAATCACTTACCTAGTCAGGGAGTGATTTTTCTATAAGGATGGAAAAAAGAAGGGAAATTTGATAAGATAGGAATATGGATTTTGAAAAAATTGAACAAGCTTATACCTATTTACTAGAGAATGTCCAAGTCATCCAAAATGATTTGGCGACCAACTTTTATGACGCCTTAGTGGAGCAAAATAGCATCTATCTGGATGGCGAGACTGAGCTAAATCAGGTCAAGGAGAACAATCAGGCTCTTAAACGCTTAGCGCTTCTCAAAGAAGAATGGCTCAAGACCTACCAGTTTCTCTTGATGAAGGCTGGGCAGACAGAGCCCCTGCAGGCCAATCACCAGTTTACACCAGATGCTATTGCTTTACTTTTGGTGTTTATTGTGGAGGAGTTGTTTACAGAGAAGGAGATTACGATCCTCGAAATGGGTTCTGGGATGGGAATTCTGGGCGCTACTTTCTTGACCTCGCTTACTAAAAAGGTGGATTACTTGGGAATGGAAGTGGATGATTTGCTGATTGATTTGGCAGCTAGCATGGCAGATGTAATTGGTTTGCAGGCTGGCTTTGTCCAAGGAGATGCCGTTCGTCCACAAATGCTCAAAGAAAGCGATGTGGTCATCAGCGACTTGCCGGTCGGCTATTATCCTGATGATGCCGTTGCGTCGCGTCATCAAGTTGCTTCTAGTCAAGAACATACCTACGCCCATCACTTGCTCATGGAACAAGGACTTAAGTACCTCAAGTCAGACGGATATGCTATTTTTCTAGCTCCGAGTGATTTGTTGACCAGTCCTCAAAGTGACTTGTTGAAAGGATGGTTGAAAGAGGAGGCAAGTCTGGTTGCTATGATTAGTTTGCCTGAAAATCTTTTTGCCAGTGCTAAACAATCTAAGACTATTTTTATCCTACAGAAGAAAAATGAAATAGCAGTAGAGCCTTTTATTTATCCACTTGCTAGCTTGCAAGATGCAAGTGTTTTAATGAAATTTAAAGAAAATTTTCAAAAATGGACTCAAGGTACTGAAATATAAAATAGATTTTGTTATAATAGATGAAAACGCTTAAAAGAGGAGTCTTGTTATGACAAAAACAATTGCAATCAATGCAGGAAGTTCAAGTTTGAAATGGCAATTATACTTAATGCCAGAGGAAAAAGTGTTAGCCAAAGGTTTGATTGAACGTATCGGTTTGAAAGATTCAATTTCAACTGTAAAATTTGACGGTCGTTCTGAACAACAAATTTTGGATATCGAAAATCACACACAAGCTGTTAAAATCTTATTGGATGACTTGATTCGTTTCGACATTATCAAGGCTTATGATGAGATTACAGGTGTTGGACACCGTGTTGTTGCCGGTGGAGAATATTTCAAAGAATCAACAGTTGTTGAGGGGGATGTTTTAGAAAAAGTTGAAGAGTTGAGCTTGTTGGCTCCTCTCCACAATCCAGCCAATGCAGCAGGTGTTCGTGCCTTCAAGGAATTGTTGCCAGACATTACCAGTGTAGTTGTTTTTGATACTTCATTCCACACAACTATGCCAGAGAAAGCTTATCGCTACCCTCTACCAACAAAATATTACACAGAAAACAAGGTTCGTAAATATGGTGCTCACGGTACAAGCCACCAGTTTGTAGCAGGAGAAGCTGCAAAACTCTTGGGACGTCCATTAGAAGACTTGAAATTGATTACTTGCCATATCGGTAATGGTGCTTCTATTACAGCTGTTAAGGGTGGTCAATCTGTCGATACTTCAATGGGATTCACTCCACTTGGTGGTGTGATGATGGGAACTCGTACAGGAGATATTGACCCAGCTATCATTCCTTACTTAATGCAATATACAGAGGACTTTAACACGCCTGAAGACATTAGTCGCGTCCTTAATCGTGAATCAGGACTGATGGGGGTTTCAGGTAAATCTAGTGATATGCGTGATGTGATTGCTGCTATGGAAGAAGGGGATCATGATGCCACTTTAGCCTATGAAATGTATGTTGATCGTATCCAAAAACATATCGGTCAATACCTTGCAGTCTTAAATGGAGCAGATGCTATTATCTTCACAGCAGGTATTGGTGAAAATGCAGCAAACGTACGTGAAGATGTTATCTCAGGTATCTCTTGGTTTGGCTGTGATGTTGACCCAGAAAAGAACGTCTTTGGTGTGACAGGAGACATCTCAACAGAGGCAGCGAAGATCCGTGTATTGGTTATTCCAACAGATGAAGAATTGGTCATTGCCCGTGACGTTGAACGCTTGAAAAAATAAGTAAAACTAGAAAAAATATTTAGGACAAGGAGTTGGAAAAGAGATTTTTCCAGCTTCTTTTTCTGATGGAAATGTCCAAAACCTTGCTATGATTGGCTTTTTTGAAAAATATGGTATAATAGTAGTAATTTAATAGATGGAGTTGAGTTTTGAAGAAAAACTTTCGTGTAAAAAGAGAGAAAGATTTTAAGGCGATTTTCAAGGAGGGGACAAGTTTTGCTAATCGCAAATTTGTTGTCTACCAATTAGAAAACCAGAAAAACCATTTTCGAGTAGGTCTATCAGTTAGCAAAAAACTGGGGAATGCCGTCACTAGAAATCAAATCAAGCGACGGATTCGACATATTATCCAGAATGCAAAAGGGAATCTGGTAGAAGATGTCGATTTTGTTGTCATTGCTCGAAAAGGGGTCGAAACCTTGGGATACGCAGAGATGGAGAAAAATCTACTCCACGTATTAAAATTATCAAAGATTTACCAGGAAGGAAATGGGAGTGAAAAAGAAATTACAGTTGACTAGTTTGCTAGGACTGTCTCTATTGATCATGACAGCCTGTGCAACAAATGGGACAACTAGCGATATTACAGCCAATTCGGCTGATTTTTGGAGTAAATTTGTTTACTTCTTTGCGGAAATTATTCGCTTTTTATCGTTTGATATCAGTATCGGAGTGGGGATTATTCTCTTTACGATCTTGATTCGTACAGTTCTCTTGCCAGTCTTCCAAGTGCAAATGGTGGCTTCTAGAAAAATGCAGGAAGCTCAGCCACACATTAAGGCGCTTCGAGAACAATATCCGGGTCGAGATATGGAAAGCAGAACCAAGCTAGAGCAAGAAATGCGTAAAGTCTTTAAAGAAATGGGTGTCAGACAGTCAGATTCTCTTTGGCCGATTTTGATTCAGATGCCGGTTATTTTGGCCTTGTTCCAAGCCCTATCAAGAGTTGACTTTTTGAAGACAGGTCATTTCTTATGGATTAACCTTGGTGATGTGGATACAACCCTTGTTCTTCCGATTTTAGCAGCAGTATTCACCTTTTTAAGTACTTGGTTATCTAATAAAGCCTTGTCTGAGCGTAATGGAGCTACGACTGCGATGATGTACGGGATTCCAGTCTTGATTTTTATCTTTGGGGTTTATGCTCCGAGCGGAGTTGCTCTCTACTGGGCAGTGTCCAATGCTTATCAAGTCTTGCAAACCTATTTCTTGAACAATCCATTCAAGATTATCGCAGAGCGCGAGGCCGTAGTACAGGCACAGAAAGATTTGGAAAATAGAAAAAGAAAAGCCAAGAAAAAGGCTCAGAAAACGAAATAATAAGGAGGAATCTGGTAATGGTAGTATTTACAGGTTCAACTGTTGAAGAAGCAATCCAGAAAGGATTGAAAGAATTAGATATTCCAAGAATGAAGGCTCATATCAAAGTCATTTCTCGTGAGAAAAAAGGATTTCTTGGTTTATTTGGTAAAAAACCAGCCCAAGTGGATATCGATACTATTAGTGAAACGACAGTTGTAAAAGCAAACCAACAAGCTGTAAAGGGAGTTCCGAAGCAAATTAATGATTTGAATGAGCCTGTTAAAACAGTCAGTGAAGCAACGGTTGATTTGGGGCATGTTGTAGAAGCAATTAAAAAGATTGAAGAGGGAGGCCAAGGTATTTCTGATGAAGTCAAGGCTGAAATCTTAAAACATGAAAGACATGCCAGCACTATCTTAGAAGAAACTGGTCACATTGAGATTTTAAATGAATTACAACTTGAAGAAACTGCTCTCGAAGAAGTAGAAACTCCTATTATTGAAAACCAAGCCGAGCAAACTGAAAGTCAAGAACTAGAAGACTTGGGCTTGAAGGTTGAACCGAGCTTTGATATTGAACAAGTAGCTACGGAAGTAACGACTTATGTTCAAACAATTATTGATGACATGGATGTTGAAGCTACACTTTCAAATGATTATAACCGTCGTAGTATCAATTTGCAAATTGACACCAACGAACCAGGTCGTATTATTGGCTACCATGGTAAAGTTTTGAAGGCTTTGCAACTGTTGGCTCAAAATTATCTTTATAATCGCTATTCAAGAACCTTCTACATTACAATCAATGTCAATGATTATGTCGAACACCGTGCAGAAGTCTTGCAGACCTATGCGCAAAAATTGGCGACTCGTGTTTTAGAAGAAGGTCGCAGTCATCAGACAGATCCAATGTCGAATAGCGAACGCAAGATTATTCATCGTATTATTTCACGTATGGATGGCGTGACCAGTTACTCTGAAGGTGATGAGCCCAATCGCTATGTCGTTGTAGATACAGAATAAGTAAAATCAGGGTCCTCCTGATTTTTTGCTAGTTAGAAGAGGTTAAGCGTATGTTTAATAAGATAAGAGACTATCTAGACTTTGCAGGTTTGCAGTACCGTAATCCAGATAAAGCTGGGGAAGAACGAGAGAAAATGCTGGAATTCCGTCATAAAGGCCAAGAGGCTCGAAAGGCTTTTACAGAACTGACTAAAGCATTTCAAACCAGTCATCCAGAATGGCAACTCCAACAGACTAGCCAGTGGATGAACCAAGCGCAGCGCTTGCGACCACACTTCTGGGCTTATATACAGCGTGAGGGGAAAGTGACAGAACCTATGTTGGCTCTTCGTTTGTATGGAGTACCCTCTGATTTTGGTGTCTCACTAGAAGTTAGTTTTATCGAGCGCAAAAAAGATGAGCAAACTTTAGGCAAGCAGGCCAAGGTCCTAGAAGTTCCAGTGGTAGAAGGGATTTATTATCTAGCCTACTCTGATGGTCAAAGTCAACGGTGGGATGCGAACGAAGAAAATCGTCAAATTTTAAGAAATAAACTATCCAATCAGGAAGTCCGAAAAGTGTTAGTTAAAATAGATGTCCCTATAACAGAGAATTCATCTGAAGAAGAAATCGTAGAAGCCCTACTGAAATCTTATGATAAAATTCTTCCATTTTATCTAGCTACGAGAAACTAAGCTAATCATTAAAATATCATAAATCATACAGTCCAAGAGTGAACAGTCCGCTGTGTAATTCTTGGTCTTTTTGTTTGCGCTTTCAAATTATATAATAAACCTACAAAAACAATTCAAAAGGAGAACAATTATGGAAGTCATTTCAAGTGTTCTAAATTGGTTTTCTAGCAATATTTTGCAGAATCCCGCATTTTTCGTAGGTTTATTGGTGTTGATAGGATACGCACTTTTGAAAAAACCTGCCCACGACGTTTTCTCAGGGTTTGTTAAAGCAACAGTAGGGTATATGTTGCTCAATGTGGGTGCGGGTGGTTTGGTTACAACCTTCCGTCCGATCTTAGCAGCCCTTAACTACAAATTCCAAATTGGTGCAGCGGTTATCGACCCTTACTTTGGACTTGCTGCAGCAAACAACAAAATTGCAGCAGAGTTTCCAGATTTTGTTGGAACTGCAACTACAGCTCTATTGATTGGTTTCGGAATAAATATCTTGCTCGTAGCTCTTCGAAAGATTACGAAGGTAAGAACCCTCTTTATTACTGGTCACATCATGGTACAACAAGCTGCAACAGTATCTCTTATGGTTCTATTCTTAGTACCACAATTGCGCAATGCTTACGGTACAGCAGCGATTGGTATCATCTGTGGACTTTACTGGGCAGTTAGTTCAAATATGACTGTTGAGGCAACTCAACGCTTGACTGGTGGTGGCGGATTTGCGATTGGTCACCAACAGCAATTTGCAATCTGGTTTGTAGATAAAGTAGCAGGACGCTTTGGTAAGAAAGAAGAAAGTTTAGACAATCTTAAATTACCTAAGTTCCTCTCAATCTTCCACGATACAGTTGTTGCATCTGCTACCTTGATGCTCGTATTCTTCGGAGCCATTCTTTTAATCTTGGGTCCAGACATTATGTCTAATAAAGAAGTCATCACTTCAGGAACTCTATTCAATCCTGCTAAACAAGATTTCTTTATGTACATTATCCAAACAGCCTTTACCTTCTCAGTTTACTTGTTCGTTTTGATGCAAGGTGTCCGCATGTTCGTATCTGAGTTGACAAATGCCTTCCAAGGTATTTCAAACAAATTATTGCCAGGTTCATTCCCAGCGGTCGACGTTGCAGCTTCTTATGGATTTGGATCTCCAAACGCTGTCTTGTCTGGATTTGCCTTTGGTTTGATTGGTCAATTGATTACAATTGTCTTGCTCATCGTCTTTAAAAACCCTATCCTTATTATTACAGGATTTGTACCAGTATTCTTTGATAATGCAGCAATTGCAGTCTACGCTGATAAGCGTGGCGGATGGAAAGCAGCTGTTATCCTATCCTTCATCTCAGGCGTCCTCCAAGTTGCTCTAGGAGCTCTATGTGTAGCCCTTCTCGACTTAGCATCTTACGGTGGTTATCATGGGAATATTGACTTTGAATTCCCATGGCTTGGATTTGGATACATTTTCAAATATCTCGGTATTGTCGGTTATGTACTTGTATGTCTCTTCTTGCTTGTTATTCCTCAACTTCAATTTGCCAAAGCAAAAGATAAAGAGAAATATTACAACGGTGCAGTTCAAGAAGAAGCTTAGTATCTAGAAAAGGAGAAATAAAATGGTTAAAGTATTAGCAGCGTGCGGAAATGGAATGGGTTCATCAATGGTTATCAAGATGAAGGTTGAAAATGCTCTCCGTAAGCTTAATCAAACAGATTTTACAGTCAATTCATGCAGTGTCGGTGAAGCTAAAGGTTTAGCAGCAGGATATGACATCGTAATCGCTTCTCTTCATTTGATCCAAGAATTGGAAGGGCGAACTAATGGGAAGTTAATTGGGCTTGACAACTTGATGGATGATAAAGAAATCACTGAAAAACTCAGTCAAGCACTACAGTAAAAGGTTGGAGGGGGCTGGATAGAAACTGAGAGTCATCGTTTCTGTCCTTCTCCCTCTTTAAATAAAGGAGGCAGATATGAATTTAAAACAAGCTTTAATTGACAATGACTCGATCCGACTAGGTTTAGAAGCTAAAGACTGGAAAGAAGCAGTCAAGGTAGCAGTAGATCCCTTGATTGAAAGTGGAGCAATTTTGCCAGAGTATTACGATGCTATTATCGAATCGACTGAAGAGTATGGCCCATACTATATCTTAATGCCAGGTATGGCTATGCCCCATGCTAGACCTGAAGCTGGAGTGCAAAGAGATGCCTTTTCATTGATCACCTTACAAAATCCTGTTGTATTTTCAGATGGGAAAGAGGTATCTGTTTTGTTGGCACTAGCAGCAACAAGCTCAAAAATTCACACAAGTGTAGCCATTCCACAAATCATTGCCCTGTTTGAATTAGAAGATTCTATTGCACGTTTACAGGCTTGCCAGACTAAAGAAGATGTCTTGGCTATGATTGAAGAATCTAAGGATAGCCCTTATCTCGAAGGATTGGATTTGGAAAGTTAGAAAGAGGAATAAAGAAATGACAAAAAGAATACCTAATTTACAAGTTGCATTAGATCATTCAGACTTGCAAGGAGCGATTAAAGCAGCTGTTTCTGTTGGTCAGGAAGTAGATATTATCGAAGCTGGAACTGTTTGCTTGCTTCAAGTTGGAAGTGAACTGGTTGAAGTCTTGCGTAGCCTTTTCCCAGATAAGATTATTGTGGCAGACACAAAATGTGCTGATGCTGGTGGAACAGTTGCTAAAAATAATGCAGTTCGTGGAGCAGACTGGATGACTTGTATCTGTTGTGCAACCATCCCTACTATGGAAGCAGCTCTAAAGGCTATCAAGACTGAACGAGGAGAACGAGGCGAAATCCAGATCGAGCTTTATGGCGATTGGACTTTTGAACAAGCTCAGCTTTGGCTAGATGCAGGTATCTCACAAGCTATCTATCACCAATCTCGTGATGCCCTTCTTGCTGGTGAAACTTGGGGTGAAAAAGACCTTAATAAGGTTAAAAAACTCATTGACATGGGCTTCCGAGTTTCTGTAACAGGTGGTCTAGATGTAGATACTCTCAAACTCTTTGAAGGCGTTGATGTCTTTACCTTTATCGCAGGTCGTGGAATTACAGAAGCTGCGGATCCAGCAGGAGCAGCGCGTGCCTTCAAGGATGAAATCAGACGAATTTGGGGGTAAACCATGGCACGTCCAATTGGAATTTATGAAAAGGCAACCCCGACACACTTTACTTGGCTAGAACGTTTAAATTTTGCCAAGGAGTTAGGCTTTGATTTTGTCGAGATGTCTATTGATGAACGTGACGAGCGTTTAGCAAGACTGGACTGGAGCAAGGAAGAGCGCTTGGAAGTTGTCAAAGCGATTTATGAAACTGGTGTTCGTATTCCTTCTATCTGTTTTTCAGGACATCGTCGTTACCCATTGGGATCAAATGATCCAGTTCTAGAGGAAAAATCTCTGGAACTCATGAAAAAATGTATCGAATTAGCTCAGGATTTGGGAGTTCGTACGATTCAATTAGCTGGTTACGACGTTTACTATGAGGAAAAGTCACCCCAGACACGCCAACGTTTTATCAAAAATTTGAGAAAAGCCTGTGACTGGGCTGAAGAAGCTCAGGTGGTACTTGCTATTGAAATTATGGATGATCCTTTTATCAATAGTATCGAAAAATACTTGGCTGTAGAAAAGGATGTTGACTCTCCCTACCTTTTTGTATATCCAGATATTGGGAATGTGTCTGCATGGCATAATGATGTCTATAGTGAGTTCTATCTAGGTCACCATGCTATCGCAGCTCTCCATCTCAAGGATACTTATGCAGTGACAGAAAGTTCAAAGGGGCAGTTCCGAGATGTACCTTTTGGGCAAGGTTGTGTCAAATGGGAAGAAGCTTTCGATATTTTAAAGCAAACCAATTATAATGGTCCTTTCCTAATCGAAATGTGGTCTGAAAATTGTGAAACTGTAGAAGAAACACGCGCAGCCATTCAAGAGGCCCAAGCTTTTCTCTATCCACTAATTAAGAAAGCAGGTTTGATGTAAGATGAATCAAGTAATCAATGCTATGCGTAAACGAGTCTGTGATGCCAATCAATCATTACCGAAACATGGACTTGTCAAATTTACCTGGGGTAATGTATCTGAAGTTAATCGCGAACTAGGTGTCATTGTTATCAAACCATCAGGCGTAGACTATGACGAATTGACACCTGAAAACATGGTGGTGACTGATCTAGATGGTAAGGTCCTAGAAGGGGATTTAAGACCATCTTCTGATCTTCCAACTCATGTGCAGTTATATAAGGCTTGGTCAGAAATTGGTAGTGTGGTCCACACCCATTCGACAGAAGCAGTTGGTTGGGCTCAAGCTGGACGCGATATTCCTTTCTACGGAACAACCCATGCAGATTATTTCTACGGTTCAATCCCTTGCGCCCGTAGTTTGACCAAGGACGAAGTAGAAGTGGCCTATGAAAAAGATACTGGCTTGGTTATCGTAGAAGAATTTGAGCGTCGTGGTCTCAATCCTGTTGAAGTACCAGGTATTGTTGTACGCAATCACGGTCCATTCACCTGGGGCAAAAATCCAGAGAATGCTGTTTATCACTCTGTCGTATTAGAGGAAGTATCAAAGATGAATCGCTTTACAGAACAAATCAATCCAAGAGTTGAACCTGCTCCCCAGTACATTCTAGAAAAACACTACCAACGTAAGCATGGACCAAATGCTTATTACGGTCAAAAGAAATAAGAAATTGAATTGAAAAGAGGCTAGGACCTTTCGATCCAAGCCTCGCTTTTGTAATTGTAAGTATTCGTTATTAAGAGACTACTGTTGATAATTGAAATGCGTTAGTGAATGTGATACTATTATAAAGTTGTTTTCAAGGCAGTTGATTGATAGAGGAGTATGAAATATGGTACTGGATAAGGCAAGTTGTGATTTGCTTCAATATTTGATGGATCAAGAAACGCCCAAAACGATTATGGCGATTTCGAAAGATTTGAAAGAGTCAAGAAGGAAAATTTATTATCACATTGACAAAATCAATGCTACTCTTGGTGACGAGGCGCTTCACATCATTAGTATTCCACGAATTGGTATTCACTTAACGGAAGAGCAGAGAGATGCTTGTTGTGAACTATTATCGGAAGTAGATTCGTACGATTATATCATGAGTGCGCATGAACGTATGATGATAATGTTACTATGGATAGGTATTTCTAAAGAACGTATTACGATTGAAAAATTGATGGAGTTAACAGAGGTGTCTAGGAATACTGTTCTCAATGATTTGAATAGTATTCGTTATCAACTAACTTTGGAACAATATCAGGTGACCTTGCAAGTGAGCAAGTCACAGGGATACCATCTTCATGCCCACCCTCTTAATAAAATTCAGTATCTTCAATCGCTTCTATATCATATTTTTATGGAAGAAAATGCCACTTTTGTATCTATTTTAGAAGATAAGATGAAAGAGAGGTTAGATGGTGAGTGTTTGCTTTCTGTTGAAATGAACCAATTTTTTAAGGAACAGGTTCCTTTAGTTGAACAAGATTTAGGGAAGAAAATAAATCATCATGAAGTAACTTTTATGTTGCAGGTTCTACCTTATTTGCTGTTAAGCTGTCATAATGTTGAACAGTATCAAGAAAGACATCAGGATATAGAGAAAGAATTTTCTTTGATAAGAAAAAGAATAGAGTATCAGGTGTCTAAGAAATTAGGAGAACGGTTGTTTCAAAAGTTTGAAATTTCTTTGTCAGAACTTGAAGTTTCTCTTGTAGCTGTTCTTCTCCTCTCCTATCGTAAAGATTTGGATATTCATGCAGAAAGTGATGATTTTCGGCAGTTAAAACTTGCTTTAGAAGAATTCATCTGGTATTTTGAATCACAAATCCGAATGGAGATTGAGAACAAGGATGATTTGTTAAGAAATTTGATGATCCACTGTAAAGCCTTGTTATTTAGAAAGACTTACGGTATTTTTTCTAAAAATCCTCTAACAAAACAAATTCGATCCAAGTATGGAGAATTATTTTTAGTCACTAGAAAATCTGCGGAAATTTTAGAAGGAGCATGGTTTATTCGGCTAACAGACGATGATATTGCCTATTTGACGATTCATATTGGAGGATTTTTAAAGTATACACCATCGTCTCAAAAAAATATGAAAAAAGTTTATCTCGTTTGTGATGAAGGTGTTGCGGTTTCGAGACTTTTGCTGAAACAATGCAAACTTTATTTTCCAAATGAGCAAATTGGCACTGTATTTACAACAGAACAATTTAAGAGTGTGGAAGATATTGCACAAGTTGATGTAGTGATTACTACTAATGATGATTTGGATAGCAGATTTCCAATTTTAAGAGTTAATCCTATCCTTGAAGCAGAAGATATTTTGAAAATGCTAGACTATCTTAAACACAATATATTTCGTAATGAGAGCAAAAGTTTCAGTGAAAATCTTTCCAGTCTTATTTCGTCTTATATTGTAGACAGCAAGTTGGCTAGTAAGTTCCAAGAAGAGGTTCAAACACTTATAAATCAAGAAATAGTAGTTCAAGCTTTTTTGGAAGATATTTGAAGGACAGTCCAATGATGAACACAAACCTGTGTTTTTCTTGGTCTTTTTTAGTATTTTGAAGGGTGGTATACTAATCTCAAAGATAACAATTATATCCAAAGGAGGCAACATATGCCAAACGTCAAAGAAATTACAAGAGAGTCATGGATTTTAGCTACTTTCCCAGAGTGGGGAACATGGTTGAACGAAGAAATCGAAGAAGAAGTCGTACCTGAAGGCAACTTTGCCATGTGGTGGCTAGGCAACTGTGGTACTTGGATTAAGACACCAGGTGGTGCTAACGTTGTCATGGACCTTTGGTCAAACCGTGGAAAATCAACCAAAAAAGTGAAAGATATGGTTCGTGGGCACCAAATGGCAAATATGGCAGGTGTTCGTAAGTTGCAACCAAACTTGCGTGTTCAGCCAATGGTTATCGATCCATTTGCTATCAACGAACTAGACTATTACTTAGTTTCACACTTCCATAGTGATCATATCGACCCATACACAGCTGCAGCAATTCTCAACAATCCTAAGTTAGAGCATGTTAAGTTTATCGGTCCTTACCACTGTGGACGAATCTGGGAAGGATGGGGTGTTCCAAAAGAACGTATCATCGTTGTTAAACCAGGTGACACTATCGAATTAAAAGATATGAAGATTCATGCAGTAGAATCATTTGACCGTACTTGCTTGGTAACTCTTCCAGTGAACGGTGCTGATGAGACAGGCGGTGAACTTGCTGGCTTAGCTGTTACAGATGAAGAAATGGCTCAAAAGGCTGTTAACTATATCTTTGAAACACCAGGTGGAACCATCTATCATGGTGCAGATTCTCACTTCTCAAACTATTTTGCAAAACATGGTAAAGACTTTAAAATTGATGTTGCTTTGAATAACTATGGTGAAAATCCGGTAGGTATCCAAGATAAAATGACATCTATCGACCTTCTTCGTATGGCAGAAAATCTGCGTACCAAAGTCATTATCCCAGTTCACTATGATATCTGGTCTAACTTCATGGCTTCTACTAATGAGATTCTAGAACTTTGGAAAATGAGAAAAGATCGCTTGCAATACGATTTCCATCCATTTATCTGGGAAGTCGGCGGTAAGTACACTTATCCTCAAGATCAACACTTAGTAGAATACCATCATCCACGTGGTTTTGATGATTGTTTTGAACAAGACTCTAACATTCAATTTAAAGCTTTGCTATAATATAAAAATATTCTTTGGAGGTTATCCGTATGTTGCATGATACGGATAATTTTCATATAATAGTAAAATAGAATGTGTGATCCAATAATCACCTCAAATAGAAAGGAAATTCTATGTCAAATCTATCTGTTAATGCAATTCGTTTCCTAGGTATTGACGCCATCAACAAAGCCAACTCAGGTCACCCAGGTGTTGTTATGGGAGCGGCTCCAATGGCTTATAGCCTCTTTACAAAACAACTTCGTATCAATCCATCCCAACCAAACTGGATTAACCGCGACCGCTTTATTCTTTCAGCAGGCCATGGTTCAATGCTCCTTTATGCTCTTCTGCACCTTTCTGGTTTTGAAGATGTCAGCATGGATGAAATCAAGAGCTTCCGCCAATGGGGTTCTAAAACACCAGGTCACCCAGAATTTGGCCATACAGCAGGGATTGATGCTACTACTGGACCTCTAGGACAAGGAATCTCAACTGCTACTGGTTTTGCCCAAGCAGAACGTTTCTTGGCAGCCAAATACAATCGCGAAGGCTACAATATCTTTGACCACTATACTTATGTTATCTGTGGAGACGGAGACTTGATGGAAGGTGTCTCAAGCGAGGCGGCTTCATACGCAGGTTTGCAAAAACTTGATAAATTGGTTGTTCTTTATGATTCAAATGACATCAACTTAGATGGTGAGACAAAGGATTCCTTTACAGAAAGTGTTCGTGACCGTTATAATGCCTACGGTTGGCATACAGCCTTGGTTGAAGATGGAACAGACTTGGAAGCAATCCATGCTGCTATCGAAACAGCTAAAGCTTCAGGTAAACCATCTTTGATTGAAGTGAAGACGGTTATTGGATACGGTTCTCCAAACAAACAAGGAACTAATGCTGTACACGGTGCCCCTCTTGGAGCAGATGAAACTGCAGCAACTCGTCAAGCCCTTGGTTGGGACTACGAACCATTTGAAATTCCAGATCAAGTATATGCTGATTTCAAAGAACATGTTTCAGACCGTGGCGCATCAGCTTATCAAGCTTGGACAAAACTAGTTGCTGACTATAAAGAAGCTCATCCAGAATTGGCTGCAGAAGTAGAAGCTATCATCGATGGACATGATCCAGTTGACGTGACTCCAGCAGACTTCCCAGCCTTAGAAAATGGCTTCTCTCAAGCAACTCGTAACTCGAGCCAAGATGCCTTGAATGTTGTAGCTGCTAAGTTGCCAACTTTCTTGGGTGGATCAGCTGACCTTGCTCACTCAAACATGACTTATATCAAGACTGATGGACTTCAAGACGATGCTAATCGCTTGAACCGTAATATTCAGTTTGGTGTTCGTGAATTTGCAATGGGAACGATCTTGAACGGGATGGCTCTTCACGGTGGACTTCGTGTATACGGTGGTACTTTCTTCGTCTTCTCTGACTATGTGAAGGCAGCTGTCCGTTTGTCAGCCTTGCAAGGTCTTCCTGTGACTTATGTCTTTACCCACGATTCTATTGCGGTAGGGGAAGATGGCCCAACGCACGAACCCGTTGAGCACTTAGCAGGTCTTCGTGCCATGCCAAATCTAAATGTTTTCCGTCCAGCAGATGCGCGTGAAACTCAAGCAGCTTGGTACCTTGCCGTGACAAGTGAGAAAACCCCAACTGCCCTTGTCTTGACACGTCAAAACTTGACTGTCGAAGAAGGAACAGACTTTGACAAGGTTGCAAAAGGTGCCTATGTTGTTTATGAAACTGCAGCAGACTTTGATACCATCTTGATTGCGACAGGTTCAGAGGTTAATCTAGCTGTCTCAGCTGCCAAAGAATTGGCTAGTCAAGGTGCAAAAGTCCGCGTAGTCAGCATGCCATCTACAGATGTCTTTGATAAACAAGATGCAGCATACAAGGAAGAAATTCTTCCAAATGCAGTCCGCCGTCGTGTTGCAGTCGAAATGGGTGCAACTCAAAACTGGTACAAATATGTTGGTCTTGATGGTGCCGTTCTAGGTATTGATACCTTCGGAGCCTCTGCCCCAGCACCAAAAGTATTGGCAGAATATGGCTTTACTGTAGAAAACCTTGTAAAAGTTGTTCAAAACTTGAAATAATCCTAAAAATCAGGGCGCAAGCTCTGGTTTTTCTTACTAGAAAAGCAAGGTACAATCTTGTAAAAGTAGCTGAAATTTGATATAGTAGTCCTATGTAAAAGACAAAGGAGAATATAATGGAATCACAATATACATTTTTAATCATTCTTGTGGCTATGGTGGGCTTGATGTTCTTTACGCAACGCTCTCAAAAGAAACAAGCACAAAAACGTATGGAAAGCTTGAATAAACTACAAAAAGGCTATGAAGTTATTACAATCGGCGGACTTTACGGAACGGTCGATGAAGTAGATACGGAGAAGAAAACGATTGTTCTTGATGTAGATGGAGTTTACTTGACTTTTGAGCTAGCTGCAATCAAGACCGTATTACCACTGAAAGAAACTGCTTCACTCGAAGGTGCAATTGAAAAATAAGACGGGATCACTAACTCCCGTTTTTCTATAAAAGAAAGGAAATGGGATGAAAAAACTAGTCTTTGTCTGTTTGGGAAATATTTGCCGCAGCCCTATGGCAGAGTTTGTTATGAAATCAATGACAGATAGTTACGAAATCCAAAGTCGAGCGACGTCCTCTTGGGAACATGGCAATCCGATTCATAAGGGCACTCAGGGAATTTTTCAACAGTATGAGATTCCTTATGACAAGAGCAAGACATCTCTTCAGATTACTAAAGAAGATTTTGAAGCCTTTGATTACATTATCGGAATGGACGCTTCAAATGTTTCGGACTTACGTCAGATGTGTCCGGCAGACTGTCAAGATAAGATTTACTCATTTGCATCTGAAAGTGTTCCAGACCCTTGGTATACAGGAGATTTTGAGGAAACTTATCGACGTGTTCAAGAGGGTTGTCGAGCTTGGTTAGAACGTTTAGAAAAGGAGAGTGAAGGTGGAAAATCTTAAGAATTTTTACGACAAGTATCGTGTCTATCTGACTCGTCCACGTTTAGAGATTATAGCAGTAGTTACCATTGTTTTCTGTGCTGTACTCGTCTTTTTTCTAAATATTCCCGGAAAAGGCATCTTAAAACTCGATAATGGAACGATTGTTTATGACGGCAGTCTTGTCCGAGGTAAAATGAATGGTCAAGGAACCATTACCTTCCAAAATGGAGACCAATATACAGGTGGTTTCAGCAATGGAGCCTTCAACGGAAAAGGTACCTTTCAATCCAAAGAAGGCTGGACCTACGAAGGGGATTTTGTAAATGGTCAAGCTGAAGGAAAAGGAAAACTAACAACAGAACAAGAAGTCGTTTATGAAGGGACTTTTAAACAAGGCGTTTTTCAACAAAAATAAAGCCTCCTTATCAAAGGAGGTATTATTAGGAATGCAAAGTAAGCGCTTACCTGTAAATCCCTTTCTTTCCAAGTCCCTCTTCCAAATAAGTTTGTGAAATAAAAAAATATTTGAAATAAGTTTCACAAACTTTGAAGAAAAAACCTGATAAGAAAAGAAAATGAGAAAAATTTCACAAGGAACTAAAAATTCTTTGTGAAATGTTTATGAAACTGTTTACAAAGTTGAAATAATACGTTATAATAAACTTGTGAAAAAATTAACAAAGGGTTAAATCCTTGAAAGCTATGGAGGAAAATATGGCTGATAAAAAAACTGTGACACCAGAGGAAAAGAAACTCGCTGCTGAAAAGCATGTCGATGGATTGGTGCAAAAAGCTCTAGTTGCCCTTGAAGAAATGCGTAAATTGAATCAAGAGCAAGTTGACTACATCGTAGCTAAAGCTTCAGTAGCGGCTTTGGATGCCCACGGAGAATTGGCTTTACATGCCTTTGAAGAAACAGGACGTGGTGTATTTGAAGATAAAGCAACTAAGAACTTGTTTGCTTGTGAACACGTAGTAAACAACATGCGTCACACTAAGACAGTTGGCGTTATCGAAGAAGACGATGTAACAGGTTTGACCCTTATCGCTGAACCAGTTGGTGTTGTTTGTGGTATCACTCCTACAACAAACCCAACATCAACAGCAATATTCAAATCATTGATTTCATTGAAGACACGTAACCCAATCGTCTTTGCCTTCCACCCATCAGCACAAGAATCATCAGCTCATGCAGCTCAAATCGTTCGTGATGCTGCGATTAAAGCAGGAGCTCCTGAAAACTGCGTACAGTGGATCACTGAACCATCTATGGAAGCAACTAGTGCTCTTATGAACCACGAAGGTGTTGCGACAATCCTTGCAACTGGTGGTAATGCCATGGTTAAGGCGGCTTACTCATGTGGTAAACCAGCTCTTGGGGTAGGTGCCGGTAACGTTCCAGCTTATGTTGAAAAATCAGCTAACATCCGCCAAGCTGCACACGATATCGTCATGTCTAAATCATTTGATAACGGTATGGTCTGTGCCTCAGAGCAAGCGGTTATCATTGATAAAGAAATTTACGATGAATTTGTAGCAGAGTTCAAATCTTATCACACTTACTTTGTAAACAAGAAAGAAAAGGCTCTTCTTGAAGAGTTCTGCTTCGGCGTGAAAGCAAACAGCAAAAACTGTGCTGGTGCGAAATTGAACGCTGACATCGTTGGTAAACCAGCAACTTGGATTGCAGAACAAGCAGGATTTACAGTTCCAGAAGGAACAAACATTCTTGCTGCAGAATGTAAAGAAGTTGGTGAAAATGAGCCATTGACTCGTGAAAAATTGTCACCAGTTATCGCAGTTTTGAAATCTGAAAGCCGTGAAGATGGTATTACCAAAGCTCGTCAAATGGTTGAATTTAACGGTCTTGGACACTCAGCAGCTATCCACACAGCTGACGAGGAATTAACTAAAGAATTTGGTAAAGCTGTTAAAGCTATTCGTGTTATCTGTAACTCACCTTCTACTTTCGGTGGTATCGGGGACGTTTACAATGCCTTCTTGCCATCATTGACACTCGGATGTGGTTCTTACGGACGCAACTCAGTTGGGGATAACGTTAGTGCCATTAACCTCTTGAATATCAAAAAAGTCGGAAGACGGAGAAATAACATGCAATGGATGAAACTTCCTTCAAAAACATACTTTGAACGTGATTCAATTCAATACCTTCAAAAATGTCGTGACGTTGAACGTGTCATGATCGTTACTGACCATGCCATGGTAGAGCTTGGTTTCCTTGATCGTATCATCGAACAACTTGACCTTCGTCGCAATAAGGTTGTTTACCAAATCTTTGCTGATGTAGAACCAGATCCAGATATCACAACTGTAAACCGTGGTACTGAGATTATGCGTGCCTTCAAACCAGATACAATCATCGCTCTCGGTGGTGGATCTCCAATGGATGCTGCTAAAGTAATGTGGCTCTTCTACGAACAACCAGAAGTGGACTTCCGTGACCTTGTTCAAAAATTCATGGATATCCGTAAACGTGCCTTCAAGTTCCCATTGCTTGGTAAGAAGACTAAATTCATCGCAATCCCAACTACATCTGGTACAGGATCTGAAGTAACACCATTTGCCGTTATCTCTGATAAAGCAAACAACCGTAAATACCCAATCGCGGACTACTCATTGACACCAACTGTGGCAATTGTAGACCCTGCTTTGGTATTGACAGTGCCTGGATTTGTTGCTGCGGACACTGGTATGGACGTATTGACTCACGCGACTGAAGCTTATGTATCACAAATGGCTAGCGACTACACTGACGGTCTTGCACTTCAAGCCATCAAGCTTGTATTTGAAAACCTTGAAAGCTCAGTTAAGAATGCAGACTTCCATTCACGCGAGAAAATGCATAACGCTTCAACAATCGCTGGTATGGCCTTTGCCAATGCCTTCCTAGGTATTTCTCACTCAATGGCCCATAAGATTGGTGCGCAATTCCACACAATCCACGGTCGTACAAATGCAATCTTGCTTCCATACGTCATCCGCTATAACGGTACACGTCCAGCTAAGACAGCAACATGGCCTAAGTATAACTACTACCGTGCAGATGAAAAATACCAAGATATCGCACGCATGCTTGGCCTTCCAGCTTCTACTCCAGAAGAAGGTGTGGAATCTTATGCAAAAGCTGTTTACGAACTTGGTGAGCGCGTAGGTATCCAAATGAACTTCAAAGCACAAGGAATTGATGAAAAAGAATGGAAAGAACATTCTCGTGAATTGGCCTTCCTTGCTTATGAAGATCAATGTTCGCCAGCTAACCCACGTCTTCCAATGGTTGACCATATGCAAGAAATCATCGAAGATTCTTACTATGGCTACAAAGAAAGACCAGGACGCCGTAAATAATTGTTATCAGCCTAGAGGCGGGAGAAATCCTGTCTCTTTTTTTGTAATTCTATTTGAAAAATGGTATAATCATCGCATATATTTATTTGAAAATCAAATCTTTAATAATCATGCGAGGGGCAAATGAACAAGATAAATGAGTTAGGGGATAAAGTGCGACTTTTAAGAGAGGAGAAAGGACTTAGTCGTCCAGTTTTTTGCGGGGATGAGTCTGAATTATCAGTGCGTCAGTTGGTGCGGATTGAAAAAGGAGAATTTCGCCCGACGATAAAAACACTAGAATATATTGCAGAACGATTAGAAATTCCGTCCTACGTCTTGATGCCAGATTATAAGGAATTACCCAAGCGTTACCAAGAATTAAAGTACTTTCTTTTACATCATCCTGACTATGGAGACGAGGAGTTGCAGGAACAAAAGGAAGAATATTTTGATGAGATTTTTGAGTGTTTTTATGATGACCTGCCCCGTGATGAGAAAGTGCTAGTGGATTGTCTTCAAGCTATAGATGCAGTGAGAGCGACTAGTAATTCCTTATACGGAAGTGGTGTGATTGAAGACGGTCTTCAAGATTTACTATCCAGAGATGTATATAAAGCCGAGGACTTGTTGAAACTGAGACTGTATTTTCTTTGTCAGTTAATGGATGGTTTAAACGAGGGTGAGATAAAAAAGTCTGAGCATGAAACAATTCTTTATTTTCATGACAAATTAAGTTCTCAGGTTGATAAGATAGAGTTCGATTGTTTGGACTTACTTAGAGACTCCTTGTTAGCTTCTTTAACTTGTATAGAGATTATGGGGTTGCTTCATTATTTTAAGAGGGCAGTCGAGACCTTAAATAAAATAGGGCAAAAAACACGAGATTTCCAAAAGCAACCGATTGTCTTGATGGTGGAGTGGAAATATTATATTCATACCGATTATGATACAGCCAAACAAAAGTATGAAGAAGCAAAAATGATGGCGAGGATGTTTGGTAATGAGAAGTTACTCGTTAGTTTAGATAAGGAATGGAGCGAAGACTTAGAAAGGTATTATTAAATGATTTATAGGAGTGACATTTCTGTCATTGGGGAAATGTCGCTTTTTTGTTACAATGAATTTTATACTCAATGAAAATCAAAGAGCAAATTAGGAAACTAGCCGCAGGCTGTACTTGAGTACGGCAAGGCGACGTTGACGTGGTTTGAAGAGATTTTCGAAGAGTATTACTTGATATACATCCAGAAGCAAACTAGGCAATAGAGAAAAAATTCTAAGCAGTAGGTTCATAGTGGCAATCAGTGCTGATGTCGCTTGAAGGCTTTTCTATAATTATGATGTATGACGATAACAGTTTTAAATAAGGGGGAAAGAATGTCCATTTTATCCATTAAAAATATTTCAAAGTTTTACACTTTGGACGGTAAACATCAAGAGCAGGCTCTAAGAAATATAAACCTGCAGATTGCAAAAGGTAAAATTACAGCGATTTATGGTCCGTCAGGCTGTGGCAAAACCAGTCTACTAAACATCATCAGTGGTCTAGATAGACAATATGAAGGAGTTTTAGAATTTAAAGGGGAATCCCTCCGTGACTTATCAGAGATTGAACTAACTCAATTTCGTAAAAACAAGATTGGATTTGTGTTTCAAAACTTTAACCTTATTCCTCATCAGTCTGTCTTGGACAATGTCAAGCTACCTCTCTATGTCAAAGATTTATCTGACAGGGAGATGACAATGATTGCAAAGGAGCAATTAAGTAACTTGGGCATGGAGCCTTTTATGGCTAAAAATGTTAAACAGCTTTCTGGCGGGCAAAAGCAACGTGTAGCAATCGCGCGTGCCTTGGTAAATCAACCAGATATGATTGTAGCCGATGAGCCAACGGGTTCGCTGGATTCTCAATCCCAAGAAATGGTATTGGAAGTGTTTAAAAAATTAGCCCAAACAGGGAAAACAGTATTGATTGTAACCCATAATCCAGAGGTTGCTGAATATGCAGATGTGATTATCAAAATGAAGGATGGTGAAGTCGTTGAAGAAGTCAAAAAATAAAGGATTATCATTGAAAAATAAATTCAAACTTTCTTTAAATAACTTTCTGGAAAGAAAGTGGCGTAACCTATTGATTGCGATAGCAACCTCAATCGGTTTTGTAGGAGTCTTAATTTCTTTTGGCTTGGGAAATGCTTTGATTTCGATGATTGATGAAAATACGAATGGAGGTCAAATCCCTTCACAAGTTCAGATTGCTTTAAACACAAAAAATGTTGGACGAGGCTTTTTGAACCAAGATGATAAGAACTATATCACGGATACAGTTGGCAAAGAAACTATTAAATATTTGGAGAGTCCTTTTGGGATGATCATGTCAAATATTACTATAGATGGTCAAGAAATGGATCTGAGTCAAACGATGCCTTCTTATGCTCAAGTGGTGAGTCTCTATGAGGATACAAGTATCTCTGTTAGTAGTAATGAAGTGGACAAAGTATTAGCCGGTTCCCTCTATACTGATTCAAATGAACAGGGATTGACGATTCCAAGCAGTTTACTAAAAAATTGGAATGAACAGACAGGAAACAATCTGACAGCTAGTGATATTATTGGCAAATCAGTCTCAGCCAGCATTGTAGAAAATGATGCTGAAGCTAGCAAGACTGCTCAATTTCAAACAAAGATTGTACGTGTAATCAATGATGAAGATGACTTGGAGGACAGCAACAGTTTCATGCCGTCTCATCAAATGGAAACGATTTTGAAAGAGGCTGGATTTACAAAAGCTGTATCTTATTTTATCTTGGAACTCAAAGATCCATCACAAACAAAAGCGATAACAGAAGAATTGCAGAAAAACAAGAAGTATACTGTTCTTTCTCAACAGAAGGTTCTTGATATTGTGATTACTTTTATTCGTGTCATTCAGGGATTGTTGATTGTACTTTCATCACAAGCTATTGTAGTAGCAGCGGTCATGATTGGTATCATCATTTACATCAATATCATGCAACGTTCTAAGGAAATAGGTGTCATGAAGGCAGTTGGTTATCAGAATCGTGATGTCAAAGGAATTTTTATTTACGAGGCTATCTGGATTGTAGGAATCGCCTTGCTGCTGGCATTTTTGGTTGCACAAGGGGTGGGAAGTTTGGCGAATGCGATTGTAAGTCACTTTTACCCATCCATCACTAAGGTTTTTGAATTAAATCTTTTATCTGTTTTAGGAACTCTAGTTTTCGCTCTATTACTTGGTTATGTCTCAGCCTACTTCCCAGCGCGTAAAATTAGTAAAATGGATCCTGTAGAATCGCTACGATATGAATAGTAAGGGATTCCTTGATTTACAGTTTAAAAAAGAAACTAACATAGAAAAACAATGCCCGTACTTGCAATTCAACTCAAATAGTTATATAATAGGTTTGTTGAAAGGTGATTTGTAGTGATTCAAGTTACTCTTTTCACAATAAAAATTTCATGATTTTCATAAGGAGGAAATCACTAATGGTAGTTAAAGTTGGTATTAACGGTTTCGGACGTATCGGTCGTCTTGCTTTCCGTCGTATCCAAAACGTAGAAGGTGTTGAAGTTACTCGTATCAACGACCTTACAGATCCAGTCATGCTTGCACACTTGTTGAAATACGACACAACTCAAGGTCGTTTCGACGGTACTGTTGAAGTTAAAGAAGGCGGATTTGAAGTTAACGGTAAATTCATCAAAGTTTCTGCTGAACGTGATCCAGAACAAATCGACTGGGCTAACGACGGTGTAGAAATCGTTCTTGAAGCTACTGGTTTCTTTGCTAAGAAAGCAGCTGCTGAAAAACACTTGCACGCTGGTGGAGCTAAAAAAGTTGTTATCACTGCTCCTGGTGGAAACGACGTTAAAACAGTTGTATTCAACACTAACCACGACG
This sequence comes from Streptococcus sp. 1032, assembly GCF_013277015.1. NCBI lineage: Bacteria > Bacillati > Bacillota > Bacilli > Lactobacillales > Streptococcaceae > Streptococcus > Streptococcus sp. 1032. The sequence goes on from NZ_VMMD01000024.1 coordinate 49,274, forward strand.
TTCTTGACGGTACTGAAACAGTTATCTCAGGTGCTTCATGTACTACAAACTGCTTGGCTCCTATGGCTAAAGCTCTTCAAGATAACTTTGGTGTTGTAGAAGGATTGATGACTACTATCCACGCTTACACTGGTGACCAAATGATCCTTGACGGACCACACCGTGGTGGTGACCTTCGCCGTGCTCGCGCTGGTGCTGTAAACATTGTTCCTAACTCAACTGGTGCTGCAAAAGCTATCGGTCTTGTAATCCCAGAATTGAACGGTAAATTGGACGGAGCTGCTCAACGTGTTCCTGTTCCAGCAGGTTCTGTAACTGAGTTGGTAGCAGTTCTTGAAAAGAACGTTACTGTTGACGAAGTGAACGCAGCTATGAAAGCAGCTTCAAACGAATCATACGGATACACTGAAGATCCAATCGTATCTTCAGATATCCTAGGTATGTCTTACGGTTCATTGTTTGACGCAACTCAAACTAAAGTTCTTGACGTTGACGGTAAACAATTGGTTAAAGTTGTATCATGGTACGACAACGAAATGTCATACACTGCACAACTTGTTCGTACTCTTGAATACTTCGCAAAAATCGCTAAATAATTCTTGAGTCGATAGAAAAGCAAGGCCTCTGGTCTTGCTTTTTAAATATTTAAAAATGGATGACACAATCATCCATTCTTTTTTATTTCTCTTTCGAAAGTATCTGAAAGGGCAGTGAAGCTTAATTTTTCTAATGTAAGTGGATGGGTAAAGGAAAGTCGAAAGGCATGAAGCATAAGTCGATTTGATTTTCCTTTACTATTATAGAGAGGGTCGCCTAAAATAGGGAAGTTATGATGCGAAAGGTGCACACGAATCTGATGGGTTCGCCCGGTCTTTAGTTTGCAACGAACCAAGGAAGTTTTGTTTGGGAATTGCTTTAATCTGCTTACATTTGTTTCAGCATATTGCCCATTTTTTGTATCAACTACTCGTTTTCTGCGGTCATGGCGATCACGTCCGATTTTGTCCCTGAAAACAAGCTCTTTGCTGCTGATATTTCCATCAACTAGTGCCCAGTATTCCCTAGAAATCTCTTTTTTCTCCAGTAAGCGATTGAGAATAGGCAGGATAAAAGGATTTTTGGCAAAGAGAACCAAACCACTGGTTTCCATGTCCAGACGATGAACGACATAGCAGGTTTGGCCAACATAGGCACTGACATGGTTAAGAAGGGCGATTTCGCTTGGCTGATTACCATGCGTTTTCATCCCCTCTGGTTTGTTGACAATAATTAAGTGTTGATCTTGATAAACTTCCTGAATGAGGTTTGGGTTGCCCCAAGGAATTTCTTTTTCGGGATAATCTTCTTCGTCAAAAGTCAATTGGCAAACATCTCCAGGCTTCACCGTCTCGTTCCAATGAACTTCTCGCTGATTAATCAAAATGTGTTTCTTGATTCTCAAAAAATGACGGATTTTTCTAGGGATGAGGAGTTGTTCCTCAAGTAATTGCTTTACCGTCATTTGAGGTAGAGAGTCTGGTAAAGTAAAAGTGAATTTCATACAGATATTGTAACAAAAAAAGCCTTATTTGGATAGGAAATAGCTAAATTCTTGTCTTCCTATGATGAAGATGATAAAATAAACGCATGAAATTAGATAAATTATTTGAGAAGTTTCTTTCTCTTTTTAAAAAAGAAACAAGTGAATCAGAGGACTCTGATTCTACTAGCTTACGTCGCTCTCGTAGTGATCGAAAAAAATTAGCCCAAGTAGGTCCAATTCGAAAATTCTGGCGTCGCTATCATCTAACAAAGATTGTCCTTATACTAGGTTTGAGTGCAGGCTTGCTAGTTGGAACCTATTTGTTTGCTGTAGCTAAGTCAACCAATGTTAACGATTTGCAAAACGCCTTGAAAACTCGGACTATCATTTTTGACCGTGAAGAAAAAGAGGCTGGTGCCTTGTCTGGTCAAAAGGGAACCTACGTTGAATTGACTGATATCAGTAAAAATTTGCAGAATGCCGTTATTGCGACAGAAGACCGCTCTTTCTATAAAAATGACGGGATTAACTATGGTCGTTTCTTCTTGGCGATTGTCACTGCTGGACGTTCAGGTGGTGGATCTACTATTACCCAGCAGCTAGCTAAAAACGCCTATTTGTCACAGGATCAAACCGTTGAGAGAAAAGCGAAAGAATTTTTCCTTGCTTTAGAATTAACCAAAAAATATAGTAAGGATCAAATTCTAACCATGTACCTTAACAACGCTTATTTTGGAAATGGTGTGTGGGGTGTAGAAGATGCGAGTAAGAAATACTTTGGAGTTTCTGCATCAGAGGTGAGTCTGGATCAAGCTGCGACTCTGGCAGGGATGCTCAAAGGACCGGAATTGTATAATCCTTTGAATTCCGTACAAGATTCGACTAATCGTCGCGACACTGTCTTACAAAATATGGTTGCAGCAGGATATATTGATAAAAACCAAGAAACCGAAGCTGCAGAAGTTGATATGACTTCGCAATTGCACGATAAGTATGAAGGAAAAATCTCTGATTACCGCTATCCTTCTTACTTTGATGCGGTGGTTAACGAAGCCGTTTCCAAGTATAATCTAACAGAGGAAGAAATTGTCAATAATGGCTACCGCATTTACACAGAGCTGGACCAAAACTACCAAGCAAATATGCAGGTTGTCTATGAAAATAAAGTGCTATTTCCGAGGGCAGAGGATGGAACATTTGCTCAATCAGGAAGTGTCGCTCTCGAACCGAAAACAGGGGGAGTTCGTGGAGTTGTCGGTCAAGTTGCTGACAATGATAAAACTGGATTCCGGAATTTCAACTATGCAACCCAATCAAAACGTAGCCCTGGTTCTACAATTAAGCCTTTAGTTGTTTATACGCCAGCAGTTGAGGCAGGTTGGGCTTTGAATAAGCTCTTGGATAACCATACCATGCAGTATAACAGCTATAAGGTAGATAACTATGCAGGAATCAAAACGAGTCGAGAAGTTCCTATGTATCAAGCCTTGGCAGAATCGCTTAATCTACCTGCTGTTGCTACTGTTAATGATTTGGGTGTTGATAAGGCTTTTGAGGCAGGCGAAAAATTTGGACTCAACATGGAAAAGGTAGACCGTGTTCTTGGTGTCGCCTTGGGAAGTGGTGTCGAAACCAATCCTCTTCAAATGGCTCAAGCATATGCTGCCTTTGCAAATGAAGGTTTAATGCCGGAAGCTCATTTTATTAGTAGAATTGAAAATGCTAGTGGTCAGGTTATTGCGAGCCATAAAAATTCACAAAAACGGGTGATTGATAAGTCTGTAGCTGATAAGATGACCAGTATGATGTTGGGGACTTTCACCAACGGTACTGGTATTAGTTCATCGCCTGCAGATTATGTCATGGCAGGGAAAACTGGTACAACCGAAGCAGTTTTTAATCCAGAATACACAAGTGACCAGTGGGTAATTGGTTATACTCCGGATGTGGTGATTAGTCACTGGCTTGGTTTTCCGACCACTGATGAAAATCACTATCTAGCAGGATCTACTTCAAACGGTGCAGCCCATGTCTTCAGAAATATTGCAAATACCATTTTACCTTATACCCCAGGAAGTACCTTTACAGTTGAAAATGCATATAAGAAAAATGGAATTGCACCAGCTAACACAAAAAGACAAGTACAAACCAATGATAATAGCCAGACAGATGATAATTTGTCTGATATTCGAGGACGTGCGCAAAGTCTAGTAGATGAGGCTAGTCGGGCTATCTCGGATGCTAAGATTAAGGAAAAGGCTCAAACGATATGGGATTCGGTAGTCAATCTATTTCGCTAAGATGCTTGTCAAAGCCTAGCTTTCTTGTTATAATAGATAGGATGGAGGCGTTATGGCACTAAAAAAAGCAAGCCTAGCTTGTGCGGTTTGTGGTTCGAGAAACTATTCAATCAAGATTAGTGGAAACCCCAAGCCTACACGACTAGAAGTAAATAAATTTTGTAAGCATTGTGGTAAGTACACTACACACAGAGAAACGAGATAGGAGAGAGCGATGCGTTTTATTGGAGATATTTTTAGACTTCTTAAAGACACAACATGGCCAACTCGCAAGGAAAGCTGGAGAGATTTTCGTTCTATCATGGAATACACAGCTTTCTTTGTAGTAATTATTTACATTTTTGACCAGTTGATTGTTTCAGGTTTGATTCGATTTATTAACATTTTTTAGAAGGCTAGTGGAGTTATTTACACTAGAAATCTTCTATTTATGAAAGGAAATATCATGGATAGTTTTGATAAAGGATGGTTTGTTTTACAAACTTATTCTGGTTATGAAAATAAGGTAAAAGAAAATCTATTACAACGTGCACAAACCTACAATATGTTGGATAATATTCTACGTGTTGAAATTCCAACACAAACAGTGCAAGTTGAAAAAAATGGAAAGAGAAAAGAAGTAGAAGAAAATCGCTTTCCAGGTTATGTTCTTGTAGAAATGGTCATGACAGATGAAGCTTGGTTTGTTGTTCGAAACACACCAAATGTTACAGGATTTGTCGGATCACACGGGAACAGATCAAAACCAACTCCATTATTGGAACAAGAAATTCGTGACATTTTGATATCTATGGGACAAACTGTTCAAGAATTTGATTTCGATGTTGAGGTTGGTCAAACTGTACGTATTATTGATGGTGCTTTTGCAGACTACACTGGTAAGATTACAGAAATTGATAATAACAAAGTAAAAATGATTATCTCTATGTTTGGTAATGACACAGTTGCAGAAGTAAACCTAAACCAAATCGCAGAATTATGACCCAAAGAGAGGCAAGACCTCTCTTTTTGTGCAGTTGAGGAGCTAAAGGGTGCAGAATGGATGAAATGTGCCAAAAGTGTTTCTGAATCTGTTAGACTGTATCTAGAAAGGGGAAGATTATGCTTAAAAAAATGTATGAAGAAGTCCAAGGAATTGTATACAAGTGTAGAAATGAATATTACCTTCATTTGTGGGAGCTATCGGATTGGAACCAAGAGGGTATGATTTGCTTACATGAATTGATTAGTAGAGAAGAAGGACTAGTAGACGATATTCCACGTTTAAGGAAATATTTCAAAACCAAGTTTCGAAATCGAATTTTAGACTATATCCGTAAACAAGAAAGCTACAAACGAAGATATAATAAAGAACTTTATGAAGAAGTGGGTGATATAAGTCATCGTATAAGTGAGGGCGGTCTGTGGCTAGATGATTATTATCTCTTTCATGAAACACTAAGAGATTATAGAAACAAACAAAGTAAAGAGAAACAAGAAGAACTAGAACGCGTCTTAAGAGATGAACGCTTCCGAGGGCGTCAAAGAGTGCTAAAGGACTTACGCATTGTGTTTAAAGAGTTTGACATCCGTACTCATTAGGAATTCATGCAAAAAAATAAAAAAAGTTTAAAAAAGGTGTTGACAAAGTTTAAAAAGCCTGTATAATAGTAAGAGTTGA
>NZ_VMMD01000025.1:0-39376 GCF_013277015.1 Streptococcus sp. 1032
TAGTTTGGGAATTTACCAGTAATTATACTACTATTTAATTTTATTACAAATCATCCTAAAGTTGCTTTCATTTGCCTCTTTTGATACACTTAAACTATGAATACAAATCTCAAACCTAAACTCCAGCGTTTTGCTTCTGCGACTGCCTTTGCCTGCCCTATCTGCCAAGAAAATCTGACTCTGGTAGAGACTAGTCTCAAGTGCTGCAACCGTCATTCTTTTGACTTGGCTAAATTTGGCTATGTCAATCTGGCACCTCAAATTAAGCAATCTGCTAACTACGACAAGGAAAATTTTCAAAACCGCCAACAAATCCTAGAAGCTGGATTTTACCAAGCTATTCTAGAGGTCGTCTCTGATTTACTTTCAAGCTCAAAAAATGCCAAAACAATTTTAGATATCGGTTGTGGTGAAGGTTTCTACTCTCGTAAACTCCAAGAAAGTCACTCTGAAAAAACTTTCTATGCCTTTGACATCTCCAAAGATTCAGTCCAAATCGCTGCCAAGAGCGAACCCAACTGGGCAGTCAACTGGTTCGTTGGTGACTTGGCTCGTCTTCCTATAAAAGACGCTAGCATGGATATCCTGCTTGATATCTTCTCACCTGCCAACTATGGAGAATTTCGTCGCGTTTTATCCAAAGACGGTATCTTGATAAAGATTATCCCAACTGAAAATCATCTCAAGGAAATCCGTCAGAAGGTACAAGACCAGCTGACAAACAAGAATTATTCTAATCAAGAAATCAAAAATCATTTCCAAGAACACTTTACCATCCTATCTAGTCAAACGGCCTCTCTTACTAAGACTATCACAACAGTGCAACTCCAAGCCCTACTCAGCATGACCCCTCTCCTATTTCACGTTGACCAGAGCAAGATTGACTGGAGCCAACTGACAGAAATTACCATTGAAGCAGAGATTTTGGTTGGGAAAGCACTCTAAACTATACTTCCCAAAGGTATAAAACTTACCGAAAATCTTCAATATTACGAAAACGCATAAGAACAGGTGGTCAAAAACCTTAATCTTATGCGTTTTGTTATAGTTTCCATACACATTAAGGGGAAATATTTGAAATCAGTTCTTTTAATAACCATTGAATACCATATAGTACATTTACCCCAAATATGATATAGGCCGTATAAATCAAGTATTTCGATTTTTCCCGCCTTAAAGAATAGATCTTGTACAAGATAAACAAATTTAAAATAATAAATAACAGAGACAAAATCTTCCCTCCAAAATCAATCATAAAAGTAGGCAGTCAAGCATAGTTCTAATCTTTATTTTCGATTCGAGATAACAAACTTATCAATAAATAGCAAGTGAAATAAGGCAAGTGTAATTCCAAATAAGCACCCATGATAAGAGATTTCTTGATGGGTAAGGGGGAAAAGAGTATCATTACCCGCCAAGAGGCAGGTCAAAATGATAAATAAAATCCAAAATAAATCCGTCCATTTATATTTTGAAAAATATTTTTTCCACATAAAAACACCTTCTTTCCTACAATTATATTATAATACTTTATGTAATCGAATACAAGGGGTATGAGGTTGAAAGAGAGTAAAAAGCAGTATTTAAAGCCTTCACTGTATCTATGATTTCTATCTTTTTAAGACAAGATTGACTCAAATCTACATCATTAAAAAAGCGAATTTCAATCGAAACTCGCTTTTTTACAAAATGTATTAGTATAAATTTGTATCTTAGTTCAAGTGCCAGATATCTTCGTTATACTGAGCAATTGTACGGTCAGATGAGAAGAACCCTGCTTTAGAAATGTTAACGATGACTTTATCCAACCATGCGTCACGGTCTTCGTAGTCAGCCAACATTTGCTCTTTCACTTTGATGTAATCTTCTAAGTCAAGAAGAGTCATGAACCAGTCTTTGTTGATCAATTCATTGTAAAGACGTTCCAAGCGCTCTTTGTTTCCAGCTGCAAGAACTGCATCGCTAACGATGAAGTCAACCAATGGTTTGATAGCTTTACGAGCGTAGAATTCGCTTGATTTGTAAGCTGCTTTTGCGTAAAGGTCGATAACAGTTTCTGAATCTTCACCAAAGATGTAGATGTTTTCATCACCAACCAACTCAGCGATTTCCACGTTAGCTCCGTCCATAGTACCAAGAGTCAAAGCTCCGTTCAACATAAATTTCATGTTACCAGTACCTGAAGCTTCTTTAGAAGCAAGTGAGATTTGTTCTGAGATATCACATGCTGGGATAAGGAAGCTTGCTGCAGTAACGTTGTAGTTTTCAACCATAACTACTTGCAAGTGTGGAGCTACTGCTGGATCGTTAGCAATCACTTCTGACATGCAAAGAATCAAATGGATAATATCTTGAGCGATTGTGTAGGCTGGAGCTGCTTTACCACCAAAGAAGATTGTGATTGGGCGAGCAGGGATGTTACCAGCTTTGATGTCAAGGTATTTGTGGATCACGTACAAGGCGTTCATTTGTTGGCGTTTGTACTCGTGAAGACGTTTGATTTGGATATCAAAGATAGAGTTTGGATTGATTTCCACACCTTGGTGTTCTTTCAAGTGACGAGCCAATTTACGTTTGTTGTGAGCCTTGATGCTTTCCAATTTTTCTTTGACAGCTGCTTTGTCTTCATAAGACAAAAGTTTTTCAAGCTCATCTGCTTCATGGTGCCAACCGTCTCCAAGAATCTCATCCAAGTAGTGAGACAATCTTGGGTTAGCATGCATGAGCCAACGACGGAAAGTGATACCGTTTGTTTTATTGTTGAATTTTTCTGGGTAAAGGTCGTAGAAAGCTTTCAACTCAGAGTTCTTCAAGATTTCAGTGTGAAGTGCCGCAACCCCGTTAACGCTGTATCCGTAGTGGATATCCATATGAGCCATGTGAACACGTTCGCTCTCATCGATAATTTGAACAGCTGGATCTTTGTATTCTGCTTTCACGCGACGGTCCAATTCTTCGATGATTGGTACCAAGTGAGGAACCACTTCTTGCAAGAATTCAAGAGGCCATTTTTCAAGGGCTTCTGCAAGAATTGTGTGGTTAGTATAAGCAGTCATACTACGAACGATTGAGATTGCTTCGTCAAGCTCGATACCACGTGCAGTCAAAAGACGGATCAATTCAGGGATAACCATTGATGGGTGAGTATCGTTGATTTGGACAACTGCGTAGTCAGCAAGGTCATGCAAGTTGCTTCCTTTTTCGATTGCTTCGTCGATGATCAATTGCGCACCGTTTGAAACCATGAAGTATTGTTGGAAGATACGGAGCAATTCACCTTGACGGTCACTATCATCTGGGTAAAGGAAGAGAGTCAAGTTGCGAGCGACATCTGTCTTGTCAAAGCTGATACCGTCTTTAATAATAGAAGAATCAACTGAATCCAAGTCAAACAAACGCAAGCGGTTCTTCGTTTCTGTCTTGTAACCAGGAACATCAATATCATAAAGAGTTGATGTCAAAGTAAAGTCTGCAAATGGTACTTGGTAGCTACGGCTTGAGCGAACCAACCAGTTTTGCTCTGTCAACCATGCATTTGGAATTGTTTCTTGTTGGTTGTTTTTAAGAACTTGTTGGAAAAGACCAAAGTGGTAGTTAAGACCAACACCGTCACCGTTCAAACCAAGAGTCGCAATTGAGTCGATAAAGCAGGCAGCCAAACGTCCCAAACCACCATTACCAAGAGATGGTTCCAATTCAACTTCTTCAACTTCGATCAAGTCTTTACCTGCAGCTGCAAGTTCTTTTTTGACATCGTCGTAAAGACCAAGGTTGATCAAGTTGTTTGACAAGAGTTTACCAATCAAGAACTCAGCTGAGATGTAGTAAACTTTTTTCTTACCAGTGTTAACTGGTTTTTGGCTACTTGCAAGCTTGCTGTAGTTAAGAAGGGCAAGGTAAAGCTCTTCATTGCTACATTCTGCAATGGTTTTATTGTAACGATTTTGTACAAATTCTTGTAGTGATAACATGTTTAAGATGTCTCCTGATATTGTATTATTTCTTTAATTCTACCAAATTTTCATTGATTCGTCGATAGATTGTTGTCAAGTCAAGCAAACCTTCCTCGACAGCTGGTGTCAATTGCTCTTCAGTCATACGCCAAGACCAGTTTCCACCAAGGGTAGATGGGAAGTTCATACGAGCTGTCTCATCCAATTCTAGCAAATCTTGCATAGTTGCAATTGCCATGAAGCTAACTGATGAAAAGACTGTACGAAGCATAGCATGTGGCACTGTTTCGTATTCTTTACGATTAGTGTAGCGAGCCATGTACTCACGAGTCGCATCATCAATCTCGTTACGGTACCAACCAAGAACCGTGTTGTTATCGTGAGTTCCTGTGTACATAACTGAGTTAGCAGGTGCCAAGTGTGGGCTATCGATGCTTTCGTCTTCTGGGTTGAAGGCAAATTGAAGAATCTTCATTCCTGGGAAGCCAGTACGTTCACGCAATTCGATAACTTCGTCTGTCATGAAACCAAGGTCTTCTGCGATGATATTTAACTCACCAAGTTCTTCCTTAACGGCTGCAAAAAGCTTGTATCCTGGACCTTTCACCCACTCACCAGGTGCTGCTGTATCGGAACCAGCAGGGATTTCCCAGTAAGATTCGAAACCACGGAAGTGGTCGATACGAACGATATCGTAGATTTTGAAGCTTTCACGCAAGCGTTCAATCCACCATTTGTAGCCGTCTTTGTCCATTGCTTCCCAGTCATAGATTGGGTTACCCCAAAGCTGACCAGTTGCAGAAAACTCATCTGGTGGGCATCCTGCGATGCAAGTTGCTTTACCGTTGATATCTGTCTTGAAGAGATGTGGATTTGCCCACATATCGCTTGAATCTTCCGCTACGTAGATTGGCATGTCCCCAACGATTTCGATGTGGTTGTCGTTAGCGTAAGCTTTCAATTTCAACCATTGTTGGAAGAAGAAGTACTGAGTCACACGGTGGTAAACCAATTTGTCTGCCAATTGCTCACGGTAGCTTTCAAGTGCTGAAGCTTTACGAGCACGAGCATCCGCATCTGGCCATTCAGTCCAAGCAAGATTGTCAAAATGCTCTTTGATAGCCATATACTCAGCAAAGAGCTCAAGCCATGATTGGTTGTCTTGAGCAAATTTCTCAAAATCTTTAACATCTCCGACTTCAAAGAAACGTTTCACCGCTTTTTCTAAAAGAGGACGACGTGCATAGTAAATCTTAGCATAGTCAACTTCAGACGCATCGCTACCAAAGTCAACTCCTTCAAGGTCACTTGCTTCCAACAAACCTTGCTCCACCAAGATATCTAAATCGATAAAATGAGTGTTTCCTGCGAAGGCTGAGAAAGATTGGTAAGGAGAATCCCCGTAACTAGTTGTTCCTAGTGGAAGGATTTGCCAGTAACGTTGTTTTGTACGAACCAAGAAATCAACGAAGTCGTAAGCACTTTGACCAAACGATCCGATTCCGTAAGCTCCTGGAAGAGAAGAGATGTGCATCAACACACCACTTTGACGTTTTTTCATAATAGCACCTCATGTGTTAAAATAATGGAACGTTGCGTATTTTTGCAGACGCAAACGTTTGCGCTACTTATAAGTATACTCCTTTTCAAGCATAATTGCAAGCGTTTTTAAAAAAACTTTTTTGATTATTTTTAAGGAGACTAACTCATTTTAGCAAAGATAACTTGAAACTATCTAATCCTAAAGTTTGACTCTCATGAAACAGTCTACAAAGTGCAAAACCTCCTTAAAAAAACTTTAATTTATATGTAGGAGGCACAAAGGTCTATAGAAAATAGATAGGGATTAGAAACAAGGAAATAGCCCCTCCTGATTTCCCTCTTTAGACAGATTCCATCTATTTTTTATTAAAAATACTGTATTCTTATCTATTTCACACTTTTCTTCTATATAAAAAGTAAAATCATGCTATCAAATCAAGCTTAAAATTTTTTTAAAATTTTTAACAAAAACACTTGCAACCGTTTTCTATTTGTGCTATACTAAGCTCATAAAGGAAAACGTTTGCGTTTTTCTTGTCAATAAAACTTGTTATTCTTTAGGAGGAATACACTATGTCATCTAAATTCATGAAGAGCGCTGCTGTGCTTGGAACTGCTACACTTGCTAGCTTGCTTTTGGTAGCTTGCGGAAGCAAAACTGCTGATAAACCTGCTGATTCTGGTTCATCTGAAGCGAAAGAAATCACTCTTTACGTTGAGGACCAATACAAAGCTTATGCTGAAACAGTAGCTAAAGCTTATAAAGAACAATCAGGAACAACAGTTAACATCAAATCTGGTGACCAAATGGGTGGGCTTGACAAACTTTCTCTTGACAACCAATCAGGTCAAGCTCCTGACGTTATGATGGCTCCATACGACCGTGTAGGTATCCTTGGTACTGACGGACAACTTTCAGAAGTGAAATTGAGCGACGGTGCTAAAACAGATGATAAAACTAAATCTCTTGTAACAGCTGCTGACGGTAAAGTTTACGGTGCTCCTGCCGTTATCGAGTCACTTGTTATGTACTACAACAAAGACTTGGTAAAAGAAGCTCCAAAAACATTTGCTGACTTGGAAAACCTTGCTAAAGATAGCAAATACGCATTCGCTGGAGAAGATGGAAAAACTTCTGCTTTCCTAGCTGACTGGACAAACTTCTACTTTGCATACGGACTTCTTGCTGGTAACGGCGGTTACGTATTCGGACAAAACGGTAAAGACGCTAAAGACATCGGTCTTGCAAACGACGGCGCTATCAAAGGTGTAGAATACGCTAAAACTTGGTATGAAAAATGGCCTAAAGGTATGCAAGATACGGAAGGAGCTGGAAACCTAATCCAAACTCAATTCCAAGAAGGTAAAACAGCTGCTATCATCGATGGACCTTGGAAAGCTCAAGCCTTCAAAGACGCTAAAGTAAACTACGGTGTTGCAACTATCCCAACTCTTCCAAACGGAAAAGACTACGCAGCATTTGGTGGTGGTAAAGCTTGGATCATCCCATCAAGCACTAAGAACCTTGAAGCTGCTCAAAAATTTGTAGACTTCCTTGTTTCAACTGAACAACAAAAAGCCTTCTACGATAAGACTAACGAAATCCCAGCTAACACTGAAGCTCGTTCATACGCTGAAGGTAAAAACGATGAGTTGACAACAGCTGTTATCAAACAATTCAAGAACGCTCAACCAATGCCAAACATCTCTCAAATGTCAGCAGTTTGGGACCCAGCTAAAACAATGTTGTTTGAAGCTGTAAGCGGTAAGAAAGATGCTAAAACAGCAGCTAACGATGCTGTAACATTGATCAAAGAAACAATCAAACAAAAATTTGGTGAATAAAAAATTTGTTCAAGGGGGGTGGAAATCAAATCCCCCTTTGAATTTATCAACAAAAACACAAATAGTTTAGGTTTTATGTAGAAACCAGTATCCTATGAAAGGAGTTATTATGGAAAAGCAACAACCTAGTAAAGCAGCCCTGCTGTCTATCATTCCTGGGTTAGGACAGATTTACAATAAACAAAAAGCCAAAGGTTTTATCTTCCTTGGTGTAACCATCGTATTTGTCCTCTACTTCCTAGCACTTGCAGCCCCTGAATTGAGCAATCTCATCACTCTTGGTGACAAGCCAGGTCGTGACAATTCCCTCTTTATGCTGATTCGTGGTGCCTTCCATTTAATCTTTGTAGTTGTTTATGTACTCTTTTATTTCGCAAATATCAAAGATGCTCATACAACTGCCAAACACATTAATAATGGTATTCCAGTAGCACTTACCTTTAAAGAAATGGTCAAAGGAATCTATGAAAATGGCTTCCCTTACCTCTTGATCATTCCATCTTATATTGCAATGACTTTTGCGATTATCTTCCCAGTTATCGTAACCTTGATGATCGCCTTTACCAACTACGACTTCCAACACTTGCCACCAAACAAATTGTTGGACTGGGTTGGTTTGACCAACTTTACAAACATTTGGAGCTTGAGTACCTTCCGTTCTGCCTTCGGTTCTGTTCTTTCTTGGACTATCATTTGGGCTTTATCTGCCTCAACTTTGCAGATCGTGATTGGTATCTTCACAGCTATCATTGCTAACCAACCATTTATCAAAGGAAAACGTATCTTCGGTGTTATTTTCCTTCTTCCTTGGGCTGTCCCAGCCTTCATCACTATCTTGACATTCTCAAATATGTTTAATGATAGTGTCGGCGCTATCAACACTCAAGTCTTGCCGATCTTTGCTAAATTCCTTCCTTTCCTTGATGGGGCTCTTATCCCTTGGAAAACAGACCCTACTTGGACAAAGGTTGCCTTGATTATGATGCAAGGTTGGCTTGGATTCCCATACATCTACGTTTTGACCTTGGGTATCTTGCAATCTATTCCTAACGACCTTTACGAAGCAGCTTATATTGACGGTGCCAATGCTTGGCAAAAATTCCGCAACATCACTTTCCCAATGATCTTGGCCGTTGCGGCACCTACTTTGATCAGTCAATACACCTTCAACTTTAACAACTTCTCTATCATGTACCTCTTCAATGGTGGAGGACCTGGTAGTGTCGGTGGAGGAGCTGGTTCAACAGATATCTTGATCTCATGGATCTACCGTTTGACAACAGGTACATCTCCTCAATACTCAATGGCGGCAGCTGTTACCTTGATTATCTCTATCATTGTCATCTCAATCTCTATGATCGCATTCAAGAAACTACACGCATTTGATATGGAGGACGTCTAAGATGAATAACTCAATTAAACTCAAACGTAGACTGACTCAAACCCTTACTTACCTTTACCTGATTGGTCTATCAATTGTCATTATCTATCCACTTTTGATTACCATCATGTCAGCCTTTAAAGCAGGTAACGTCTCAGCCTTTAAACTAGATACTAACATCGACCTCAATTTTGATAACTTTAAAGGCCTCTTCACTGAAACCTTGTACGGTACTTGGTACCTCAACACTTTGATTATCGCCTTGATTACCATGGCTGTTCAAACAAGTATTATCGTACTTGCTGGTTATGCTTACAGCCGTTACAACTTCTTGGCTCGTAAACAAAGTTTGGTCTTCTTCTTGATTATCCAAATGGTGCCAACTATGGCCGCTTTGACAGCCTTCTTCGTTATGGCGCTTATGTTGAACGCCCTTAACCACAGCTGGTTCCTCATCTTCCTCTACGTTGGTGGTGGTATCCCGATGAATGCTTGGCTCATGAAAGGCTACTTCGATACAGTGCCAATGTCTTTAGACGAATCTGCAAAACTAGACGGTGCAGGACACTTCCGCCGTTTCTGGCAAATTGTTCTTCCACTTGTTCGCCCAATGGTTGCCGTACAAGCTCTCTGGGCCTTCATGGGACCTTTTGGGGACTACATCCTCTCTAGTTTCTTGCTTCGTGAGAAAGAATACTTTACTGTTGCCGTAGGTCTCCAAACCTTCGTTAGCAATGTGAAAAACATGAAGATTGCCTACTTCTCAGCAGGTGCTATCCTCATCGCCCTTCCAATCTGTATTCTCTTCTTCTTCCTACAAAAGAACTTTGTTTCAGGACTTACAAGTGGTGGCGACAAGGGATAATATATCCCCGCCACCCTTTTTCATTTTATACTCTTCGAAAACCTCTTCAAACCACGTCAGCTTCCATCTGCAACCTCAAAGTTGTGCTTTGAGCAACCTGCGGCTAGCTTCCTAGTTTGCACTTTGATTTTCATTGAGTATTAGCGATTGTTACTGTAAATAACATCCTTACAACAAGCAATTTTTCTCCTAGACTTGAAATAAAGCACATTTCTCTATATAATAATACTCATATAGAAAACACCTTTTAGAAAGATACCTATGCTTCCATATCCATTTTCCTATTTTTCAAGTATTTGGGGATTTCGTAAGCCCCTGTCCAAACGTTTCGGACTCAACTGGTTCCAACTACTCTTTACCAGTATCTTCCTTATCAGCTTGTCTATGGTACCCATTGCCATTCAAAACAGCTCGCAGGAGACTTATCCGCTAGAAACCTTTATCGATAATGTCTATGAACCATTGACAGATGAGGTTGTCCAGGATCTCTCTGAGCATGCTGCAATTGTTGATGGTAAATTAACTTATACAGGAACAGCTAGTCAAGCCCCTTCTATTGTGATCGGTCCAAGTCAAAGTAAGGAGTTACCTAAGGACTTGCAACTGCATTTCGATACGAATGAGCTCGTCATCAGCAAGGAAAATAAGGAACTGACCCGAGTCTCTTACCGAGTGATTGATACTGAGAGTTTCAAAAGCAAAGACAGCTTAACCCAAGCGATTTCTAAAGACTGGTACCAACAGAATCGTGTCTATATCAGTCTCTTCCTAGTTCTCGGTGCCAGCTTCCTCTTTGGTTTGAATTTCTTTATTGTCTCTCTAGGAGCTAGTCTTCTCCTTTATATCACTAAGAAATCACGCCTCTTTTCATTTAGAACCTTTAAAGAGTGCTATCATTTTATCTTGAACTGTTTAGGATTGCCAACTCTGATTACGCTTATTTTGGGATTATTTGGCCAAAATATGTCAAACCTCATCACTATACAAAACATTCTTTTTGTTCTGTATCTGGTCACTATCTTTTATAAAACACATTTCCGTGATCCAGATTACCATAAATAGGAGATTTTTATGCCCGTTACGATTAAAGACGTGGCCAAGGCTGCTGGTGTTTCGCCTTCAACCGTAACCCGTGTTATTCAAAATAAATCAACCATTAGCGACGAAACAAAAAAACGCGTTCGCAAGGCTATGAAGGAACTCAACTACCACCCCAACCTCAATGCTCGTAGCTTGGTAAGCAGTTATACCCAAGTTATTGGCTTGGTGCTTCCTGACGACTCAGATGCCTTCTATCAAAATCCTTTCTTCCCATCTGTTCTCCGTGGCATTGCCCAAGTCGCTTCTGAAAATCACTACGCCATTCAGATTGCGACAGGTAAAGATGCCAAAGAGCGTCTTAAAGCTATTTCTCAGATGGTCTATGGTAAGCGTGTAGATGGTTTGATTTTCCTCTATGCCCAAGAAGAGGACCCTTTGGTTAAGTTAGTAGCAGACGAGCAATTTCCTTTCCTTATCTTAGGTAAATCTCTATCTCCTTTCATTCCACTTGTCGATAATGACAATGTCCAAGCTGGTTTTGATGCGACAGAGTATTTCATCAAAAAAGGATGCAAGCGAATTGCCTTTATCGGAGGTACTAAGCGACTCTTCGTAACACAAGACCGTCTGACAGGTTACGAGCTAGCTCTAAAACAATACCAACTTCCTCTCGATACTAATCTGACTTACTTTGCTACTGAATTTCTTGAAGATAATGGTTATCGCTTTAGTAGACTTCTCTTCAAACACGATCCAAATATTGACGCTATTATTACCATTGATAGTCTCCTTGCTGCAGGGGTCTGTGATTACATCGCAAAACACCAACTGGATGTCCCTGTCCTCAGCTTCGACTCAGTCAATCCCAAGCTCAACTTGGCAGCCTATGTCGATATTAATAGCCTAGAACTTGGTCGAACATCATTTGAAACAATTCTTCAGATTATCAACGATGCTAAAAGCAATAAACAAATTTGTTACCGTCAGTTAATCGCCCACAAAATTATCGAAAAATAAAAACCAGCTCGCGCTGGTTTTTTTGGTCACTAATTTTCTGTTTCAACGAATCGTCCCAGAATATGAACATTCTCCGATACAGAGACAAAGGCTCCTGAGTCCACCTGTTTCATAATCTGTTTAAATTCATTAAACTCTGCACGTGTAATAACAGTGATTAAAACTGCCTTTCTCTCGTGATTGTAGGTTCCTTCTGCATCGTGGATCATGGTTGCTCCGCGGTGCAATTTTTTATGGATTTTCTCAATTACTTTATCTGGATGATTGGTCACAATCATAGCCTGCATGCGTTTTTGCTTAGTAAAGACAGCGTCTGTGACACGGCTAGAGACAAAGATGGTAATCATAGAGTAGAGAGCGTATTTCCAACCAAAGGTCAAGCCTGCTATCAGCATGATAGTCCCATTTACTAAGAAAGAAATACTACCGACATTCTTACCTGTTTTCTTGCGAATAGTCAAACTGACAATATCCGTCCCACCACTAGAGATATTGTTGCGAAGAGCAAAACCAATCCCCAAGCCCATGACAACGCCCCCAAAAAGGGCATTGATAATGGGATCCTCCGTCAAGGTTGCCACAGGGACAAACTGGATAAAGAAGGAACTCATGGATACCGTGATAAAGGTAAAGACGGTGAACTTATGGCCAATCTGATACCAAGCCAAGACCATCAAAGGGAAGTTAATAGCGTAAAAGGTTAGCGAAATCGGAATATGAAAACCAAACCAGTGATTACTCAAGGCAGAGATAATCTGTGCCAGACCTGTCGCACCACTCGAATACACATGCCCTGGTTGGAAAAAGAAATTGACTGCCACTGCTGATAAAAAACCATAGACCAGAGAAGCTGAAATCTTCTCATCATATTTTTCCCGAGAGATGCTTTGTAAGACACGTAAAATTTTTATCTGATAAGCAAAGCGGCGCAGATAATAGCGCCACCGCTTAATTCGTTTTGCTTGTTTCATCTTCTTCTACTTGTAAGCTGAGTTCCTCTAGTTGTTTGAGAGCGACTGTTGAAGGAGCTTGTGTCATTGGGTCACTTGCCTTGTTGTTCTTAGGAAAAGCAATGACTTCACGGATATTTTCTTCTCCAGCTAAGAGCATGACAAATCGGTCAAGCCCGATAGCCAAACCACCGTGTGGTGGGAAACCATAGTCCATGGCTTCAAGAAGGAAGCCAAACTGGTCATTTGCTTCTTCTGCTGAGAAACCAAGAGCCTTGAACATGCGTTCTTGAAGGTCTTTTTGGTTGATACGAAGGCTACCACCACCAAGCTCATAACCGTTCAAGACGATATCGTAAGCAATGGCACGAACCTTAGCCAAATCACCTTCTAATTCGTGAGCAGTTTCTTCCTGTGGAAGGGTGAACGGATGGTGGGCGCTCATGTAGCGACCTTCTTCTTCAGACCATTCAAACATCGGCCAGTCAACCACCCAAAGGAAGTTGAACTTATCATTATCAATCAAGCCAAGCTCTTTAGCAATACGTCCACGAAGGGCCCCCAGCGTTGCATTGGCCACTTCAAGCGTATCTGCCACAAAGAGAACGAGATCCTTATCTTCAAGAGCAAGCGCTGCTGTCAAGTCTGCTTGGATGCCTGTCAAGAACTTGGCAACTGGTCCATTTAATTCTCCATCAACAACCTTAACCCAAGCAAGACCTTTGGCACCATACTGTTTGGCTACTTCCGTCATCTTGTCGATGTCTTTACGTGAATAGTTATCCGCAGCTCCTTTGACCACAATGGCTTTTACAGCAGGTGCTTCTGAAAAGACTTTGAAGTCTACACCTTTGACCACTCCTGTCAAGTCCTGAAGCAACATGTCAAATCGAGTATCAGGCTTATCAGAACCGTAAAGAGCCATCGCATCGTCATACTTCATACGAGGGAATGGTAGCGTCACTTCGATGCCTTTGGTTTCCTTCATCACGCGCGCAATCAAGCCTTCTGTAATATCTTGGATTTCTTGCTCAGTAAGGAAAGATGTTTCCAAGTCGACCTGGGTAAACTCAGGCTGGCGGTCACCACGCAAGTCCTCGTCACGGAAACATTTAACGATTTGGTAGTAACGGTCAAAACCAGCATTCATCAAGAGCTGTTTCGTGATTTGTGGACTTTGAGGAAGAGCGTAAAAATACCCTTTATTAACACGAGATGGCACCAAGTAGTCACGCGCCCCTTCTGGTGTTGACTTAGAAAGGAATGGTGTCTCCACGTCGATAAACTCCAACTCATCCAAATAGTTGCGGATAGAGTGTGTCACCTTAGCACGAAGTTTCAGATTTTCCAACATTTCTGGACGACGAAGGTCAAGGTAACGGTAACGCAAACGCGTATCGTCATTGGCCTCAATGCCATCCTTAATCTCAAATGGGGTTGTCTTAGCTGTATTAAGCACTGTCAGAGCTGTCACGTTTAACTCAACTGCACCAGTTGGTAACTTATCATTGGCTTGCTCACGCGCAGCGACCTGACCTGTCACCTCGATAACAAATTCGCTACGAAGGCTTTCAGCTGTTGCCATAACCTCTGCAGAGACTTTTTCAGGGTTGATAACTAACTGCATGATTCCTTCACGGTCACGAAGGTCGATAAAGATCAAACCACCGAGGTCACGACGACGGCCAACCCATCCTTTCAAGGTTATTTCTTGTCCGATGTGTTCCTCACGAACACGACCAGCATACATACTACGTTTCATGTTTTCTCTCCTCTTTTATTCTGTTACTATTTTACCATAAAAGCGCAGGCTCTTCATGAAAATCATCAGAAAAGTTTGCCAGTCTTTAAAAATTAACGCCCATACAAAAAGTCCGATGAACTTCACCGGACTCTTTTATTTTGAATTTTTGCCTGCTTTACGCTTTTCAGCGATTTCAGCTGCCTTTCGAGGCAAGACAATTTCCGTTGTGTAAGCTGTCCCAAAACGCCAGATACCAGCAATAGGGGCAAAGACTACTGCTAGATAGTTATAGAAGAAATCGCCCTTAAAGGCATAAGCTAGCGCTCCAATGATGAAAAATAGAACGACTGCTTGAATCACTGCTAATAAAATTACTCGTTTCATGTGACCTCCTGACTCTATTATAGCATGAGAATCATCAAAAAGCCGACTAAATTATTCAAAGCGTGGAGAGAAATACTGTAGACCAGACCTTTTCTGCTAATATAGGCCAATCCCAAACTAAAACCAAGGCTAAAATAGACAAAAAATTGTTGCACATCACCTGGGAAATGAATCAAGGTAAACAGAACACTGGATACCAGAAGAAAAATCAGAGTTTGTTTACTATTGTCCTGCTTAGGAAAGAGGTAGCGTGCTAACATCCCTCTAAAGATAAGTTCTTCCGTCAAAGGAGCAAAAATAACGACCGCAAAGAATGAGAAAAGTGGTTGAGACAAGGTCAAGTCTATCGCTATTTGCTGATTTACTGAAGGATCATTTGGCAAGAAAAACTGGACAACCAGAGATAAGAACCAAACCAAGGCAGGAAGCCAAATAAATCGGTTGAAGCCACTCTTCTCAATACGAACAGGACCTTTCTGATACCATTTGTAAATGCCGTACACATAAACTCCAGCCAAGGCCACATAGAGTAAGGTCACAGCATAGGGTGAAGCGCCTAAGGTAAGCGACGTAGTCGCGAGCACCTGAATGAAGCCATAGATGAATAAAAAGGATAGAAAGGCTAGAAGAAACCAGCCAAGGTTTTTAAGTAATTTCATATAGATCTCCTATCTTGCTTTATAGCTGTTTTTCAATACAAAGAGGTTTGCTATCCCTAACACAAGTACCCATGCAAGTAACATACCAATATTAGAAAAAGATATTTCCCCACCTTTTTTATTTAAAAGATTTACAATAGGACCAACGAACGAGTAATCCAACATTTTTTGAGCCGTATCATTTTGAAGAGCAATTATGGGTAAAAAAGATACGATTAGCATAGGGAAGATACTATAAACTTGCGCTTTAGATTGAGTATCTGACACCGCACCGATTAGAAGGTTGAGAAAAATAATACAAATAGTTGCTAGGAGCAAATAGATAGCATAGGCAAATAAATAACCAGATACATCTACTTTAAGATAGATGGGAAGTACAATCATAGCAAGTAACATTATCAGAATAGGGAGAACGAGCATACTGAAAGTATATTCTGTTGCTGTCACACCACTTAGAATGAGTGATTTAAGATTTCGTTTTTCCTTATCCTCTGCCATCATAATCGATACCATATAACCACTTCCCATGCTCAAGACCATCGTCAAGCTAGCAGATAGTAAAAATAGGCTCAATTGTCCATTCTTATTTAAAAATTCATTATATAAAACAGCAATACCAAAAGGCATCAATAGAGTCGCCAACAAAGTTGAATTGCTGATAAGAACTTGCACTCTTAACCATAGTAGGGCATTTAATTTTCTAAACATCTAACTTTTCTCCTGTCAATCTGATAAAGATTTCTTCTAGTGTCGGCTCACAAGAGTGAACCACCATCAAATCTGTCGTGTCTAAATGTGGTAATTCTTCAAATGGAACTATCTGTTCTCGTCCATCGTTATAAACCACATGTACTTTCTTATCCACATGATACTTCTGGATAATATCTTGTGGACTTCCATACTCTATTAAATTACCCTTATTTAAAAGAGATAAGCGATCACAAAGCAGAGTTGCTTCATTCATATCATGCGTGGTCAGAAAGATAGTTGTCCCCGCCTGCTTTAATTCTTGAAGTAGGGTATGAATCATCTTAGATGTTGTAGGGTCTAAGCCACTGGTTGGCTCATCGAGAAAGAGAATCTTAGGAGCATTCAGAAGGGCACGAGCCAAGAACATTCGTTGTTTCATTCCAGTAGATAACTTTTCTGCAATAATATCTTTAGCATCTGCCAATCCAACCTGTTGGAGCACCTGATTTACTCTATCTGACTTGAGACCATATAACTTAGCATAGATGAGAAGATTTTTATAAAGACTCATCTTTTCATAAAAACCACTGCCATCACTAACAATGCCAATTTGTTCCAAATCATTTGAGGTTAAATCTTGAGAATTCTTGCCTAACAAAACTGTTTTACCTTGATCTGCAGCCAACTGACCTGTCAAGACATTGATCATGGTTGTTTTACCTGAGCCAGAAGGGCCAAGAAAACCAAAGATTTCTCCCTCCTTAATCTCAAAAGAAATCTGGTGAAGAGCTTTCTTGCTCCCAAAACTTTTGCTTACATTTTCAACACGAATCATAGAAACTCCTTTATTTAAAATAACGTTTCACCATAGGCAACTGCATCACACCGATATAAATATGGATCACTCCTACCAGCAGGAAAGCTAGTAACTGAATCTCTCCTGTCAGCAAGGAAAAGAGAGCAATCAAAAAGTAGAGACCTGGCAAGACATATTGGTTTAATTGGAATAAAATTCGAAAACTCTGTTCCAAATTAGCCTGGCGCTCCCCTTCATCGCAAGAATTGACATAGTCTAAATAATCCTTTGGTGTAGAGAAAAATGCCAAATCAAACTGACGAACAATCGCAATAGTCTTATAAAAATATTTTTGAGCATTAAAAATCAACACTAATCCCAAAAAAGAAAGAGGTAAGATTAGATTGCTTCTATCTAGTACAATCACTTCACTTCCTGAAATAAAGAGAGCCAATAAAATCGCTACACTTGTAATATGAAAAGCAATAGTTCCAAACTCAAGATTACGATGCATTTGCACATAATAGGTTTCATTCAGATCATCGTCCATTTCCTCTTGATACAAGGAGTGAAATTTTCTGCTTTTCTTTAAGAAATTGAAAGTCAAAAGAATGCTAATGAAACCTATCAATAAACAAATAGCTGATATCCATGGTATCAAGACTTTTACATCTAACATAATTCCGTGGGATTCAGCAAGTGCCTTAAACATCCCTACAAAACCGCCCAAGAAACCTCCCAAGACAACAGACATTAAAAATAACAATCCACCTTTATTTTTCTTTTTCTTTTCCATATTCATTCTCCTTATTTACTTGCTAGATTTTTGGATTTCTTTTCAATCCAGTCAACGACTGGGATAAGAGCAAAGTAGGCCCAGATAAATTGGTCGCTGTAATAGAGATCAAACCATCCTAGATTTGTTCCAATTAGTAGACACAGGCTGACTAATAGAGCTATGGCAACTACATAATAAATCACTTTATACTTGTTCATCATTTTTCTCCTTTTTCTCCAACCGATTGAAAATGGATAAGAGGACTAAGTTAACCCAAAACAAATACTTACTTTCAACAAAATAGAACCACCCCAGTAATGTTCCAACCATAGCGAAAGCATTCACAATAAGGGCAAGAACACTCATGTAATAAATCACTTTATACTTGTTCATCACTCGTCCTCCTCCAAGCGAAATACTGATTCGACTGTTTCGTTGAAAATTTGAGATATTTTCAAAGCAATCACAACGGACGGGGTGTATTCGTCCCGTTCTAATAGGCTGATAGTCTGTCTGGAAACCTCTGCTAGCTTGGCTAGTTCGGTTTGATTAAGGCCATCGCGAGCCCGCAGCTCTTTTAGACGATTTTTTAGTTGCATGTTACACACCTACTCTCCGTCAAATTCAACGGATTGGATATCCTCAATACGTTGCAACTTGATTTTTTCTTTTCCCGTCTTGTCTACATATCGTAGCTTGACCCATTCCTCATCAACATCCACAACTTCCCAAAAATTTGTTCCAAATAGTTCTCCAATGATTGTTGGTTTCTTTCCAATCATTTCTTGCAATAATCTCGACATTTCTGCGTTTCCTTTCTCTTTTCTTTCGATTACCTTTAACCTCTTCTCTAACCGCTTGATTTTCTTAGATTGACTCATATAAATCAAGACGAGAAAAGGAAACAAAATCCATACCCACATGTGGCTCCCTCCTATTTCTTAACTTGTTTATATTGTAACACATCTTTTTCTTTTTGACAATCATATTTGTCAAAAAGATTATGATTTTTGTCATTTTGCAAAAGAAAAAGGTCAGGAGTAAAATCCTGACCAGTTTATCTACTATTAAAAGCCTAATTTTTCAAAGATTTCTGAGAAGTTTTGGCTGATAGCATCAAGTGATACTTGCACTTCTTCTCGTGTTTGGTTGTTCTTGACCGTCACTTGTCCGCTTTCGACTTCGCTCTCACCTAGAGTGATGAGGGTCTTAGCCGCAAAGACATCGGCTGACTTGAACTGAGCTTTGAGCTTACGGTTGAGGTAATCACGCTCTGCTTTGAAACCTTGTTGGCGAAGAGCCTGTACCAATTCCAAGGCCTTAACATTTGCTCCATCACCCAAGACTGCGATATAGACATCTAGGGCGTTTTCGATAGGGAGAGCCACACCTTGCTTTTCAAGAATGAGAAGCAGGCGCTCTACACCAAGTCCAAAACCAAATCCAGCAGTTTCAGGGCCTCCAAAGTAAGAAACCAAACCATCGTAACGGCCACCCGCACAGACTGTCAGGTCATTGCCCTCAATCTCAGTGATAAACTCGAAAATAGTGTGATTGTAGTAGTCCAGACCACGCACCATATTGGTATCGATGATATAGTCTACTCCAAGATTTTCCAACATCTGACGCACAGCATCAAAATGAGCTTGGCTTTCTTCATCAAGGAAATCCAAGATAGACGGTGCATTCTCCACTGCCACCTTGTCTTCTTTTTCCTTAGAGTCCAAGACACGGAGAGGATTTTCCTCCAAACGACGTTGGCTATCCTTAGACAAGGTCTCCTTGAGCGGTGTCAAATAGTCAATCAAGGCTTGACGGTAGGCCGCACGACTCTCAGGATTTCCAAGAGTGTTGAGGTGCAATTTGACACCTTGGATGCCGATTTCTTTCAGGAAATGAGCTGCCATAGCAATGGTTTCCACATCAGTAGCTGGATTGCTAGATCCAAAACACTCAACACCAATCTGGTGGAACTGGCGCAAACGCCCTGCCTGTGGACGCTCATAGCGGAACATAGGGCCCATGTAGTAGAACTTACTTGGCTTTTGTACTTCTGGGGCGAAGAGTTTATTTTCCACGTAGGAACGGACAACGGGCGCTGTTCCTTCTGGACGGAGAGTAATATGGCGATCACCCTTGTCATAAAAGTCATACATTTCCTTGGTTACGATATCCGTTGTATCTCCGACAGAACGGCTGATAACCTCGTAATGCTCAAAAATAGGCGTGCGCACTTCTGCATAGTTGTAGCGCTTGAAAATCTCACGGGCAAAGCCCTCAACGTACTGCCATTTGGCAGATTCAGCAGGTAAAATATCCTGCGTTCCTTTTGGTTTTTGTAATTTCATAGGGAATCCTCTTTAAACTTAATAGTCTTATTTTACCATAAATAGAGGGATTAAAACAGTAAGAAAAAAATTAGGATTTATACTCAATGAAAATCAAAGAGCAAACTAGGAAACTAGCCGCAGGTTGCTCAAAGCACAGCTTTGAGGTTGGAGATAAAGCTGACGTGGTTTGAAGAGATTTTCGAAGAGTATTAGATATCATTTTTGAGATTAATAACTGTCAAAAGAATAGCTAACAAGGAAAGACCAACAAATAGCATCCAAGTCAACTGTATATTCCATACAGCTATAAGTGAAAAACAAGCTGTTCCCACAGGTATGGATAAGGTGAACAATAAACCTAAAAAATTACTGGTACGAGCTAGAACCTCTGGAGCTAGATTTTTCAGGAGCAAGGCACCAATCTTTGGTTGAACTTTACCAGACATATACAGAGTTGAACAGAGAAATAGTAAACCAAGTACGACTTGATTGAATAAATTAGCTAGACCAACTAGACTGAGTCCTACGGTCACCCACATCATCAATCTAGGCAAGGACTGCTTCCCAAAATAATCATTGCCCGTAAGGCTACTGATGATGATTGCTAACAAAGCACAGAATTGACTGATAAATAATGCCTCTGTGTAAGAAAAGTCCAAAAGAGAATGGCTCAAAAAGAAGATGTTATAGATGCTTCCTAAAGCGCCACCCAAGGCATTGATAAGCAAGACAGCACAGAGCATAAAACCAAAGTTTTTCTGTCCACTTTTAAGAAAAACGAGACGTAAATTTCGGTAAATTGTTAGGAACTGCTCTTTGATCGGAAGCTTCTCATTTTTTAGAATTTCACCATCAGCAGATGAGATTGACAGGCTCAATTTGCTTTTTCCTAAAAAGAGGATAACGGCTGATACTAGGAAAAAACAGGCATTGATTCCCGCAACGAGAGAAAAATTATTGACCGATAGACCTAAGAGCCAGACTCCAAAAGCTTGACCACCAATAGCTGAAATATAGGTGATAAACTGTGAAAAAGAATAAGCTTCCATCAAATCCTCTTCAGCTACTTTTTCCTTAATAAGAGGCATGCGCAAGCCACCTGCAAAATCACTGATGACATCACTAATGACGTTGATCAAACACAGGCTAGAAAAGGCAAAGAGACTAGCTTGATGAACAACTAGGGCTGCCAGAAAAAATAAAACCGCCTGAAACAAACCGCTGTAAGTCATCCATTTGACCTTGTCCCTCGTGTAATCTGCCCGAATCCCTACAAAAACTGTAAAGAAAGTCGGAAGAATCATGACAATATTCGCCATAGCAACCGCAAAAGAGGCTTGTGGCAAGGTCGATGCATAAACGATAAATACCAGGTTAAAAATTGAAGCACCAAAAGCATTGAAGAAACGTGACAAAGTCAAGAGTCGATAAGCTTGATTTCTAAACAATAGTTTCATAGATAATCTCCCTTCTTGTTCAAATACTCAATGAAAATCAAAGAGCAAACTAGGAAGCTAGCCGAAGGCTGTACTTGAGTACGGCAAGGTGAAGCTGACGTGGTTTGAAGAGATTTTCGAAGAGTATAAGTTTTATGTGAAGTATGACTATAGTATAGCACTTAGAAATTTTAGAGGAAAAACTTTTGAACATATGCAACAAATAAAATGAGCAAAAAGAAACGATAGAATTTCTCCAGTGACACGAGAGAGCCCAACAGTTCTATCGCTTCAAATTTTAAATTATTTTCTTAGTTTGCAAATATTCAACAATCGGAGGTTTTTCTATAGTATTCGGCAGATTTATTACAGCCAAGCATCTCAAAAATACGGACAGCATCCTCCATCTTTTTCTGACCTTCCTTGACTCTACCTTGCTTGCTATCAAGGAGACCTTCCGCCCATAAATAGACAATTCGGAAATAGGTTTCATTTTCATTATAGAAATGCTCTTCGATAACACGTTTAAAATAAGAGGCATTGGTAAATTCTTCACACTCAATGCTGGCTAAAAAGCCATTCAATAGTATAGTGTGAAAAAGGTTTCGATTGCCAGACATTTCCATTAGAAAATCAGATTTTCGTACCATCTCTCTAACATACCTAGTAAAAAGAGAAACAGATAAAAAGGGAGAACTGACTGAAAATAAATTGAGTTCATAGATTCCCCAGATCTCGGTAGAAAACAGATAGTCATGAAGGACTTTCCCCTCCTCTGCCGTTAACTCTACCCTTTCGTCCATGCTCTTCATATAAGACTTGATAAGAATGGCATTTAGAATATGTTTCTGTTTGTTTTGAGAATGGGCATGCTTTTGATACTCCCTGCGATACAAGTCCTCAAGAGGTGCTATATTCTTTGGATCCAAGACATCTATGATTTCTTTTCTCAACTCAGAATCTGTATCATACTGAAAACCTCTCGCCAGAAAGAGAATTTCCTCTACACTGGCAGATATATTTTCTAGGGCAAATAAAAACTTTTCCACCGAAAGCTCACTCTGACCTGTTTCAAATCGGGACAACATAGACGGCGAAAATTGTCCCCCAGTTGCTTGTCTCAGCGAGATATTTCTTGACTCTCGTAATTGTCTAAAGACTTTTCCAATCTGCTCCATAGACTTCCCCTTGATTCAGTATTTTCTTCATTTTATCATATTTTTCAGAAAATTCATCAAAAACTTGCCAAATTGTCAGAATTATGAGAAAATAGAGGATATTTATCACGTGGAGGGACTGTAATGAGAGAGGATATCAAAATCAATGACCGCGCTTTGGCCATACAAGACCAAATTATCGAAAAACTAGAGAAGGTTTTTGATACAGATGTGGAATTGGATGTTTACAATCTAGGGTTGATTTATGAAATCAATCTGGACGAAACGGGTCTCTGCAAGATTGTCATGACCTTCACCGATACTGCCTGCGATTGCGCCGAAAGCCTGCCTATCGAAATCGTGGCAGGTCTCAAACAAATCGAGGATATCGAAGATGTCAAGGTTGAAGTTACCTGGTCGCCTGCTTGGAAGATCACACGAATCAGTCGCTACGGCCGCATTGCCCTTGGACTGCCACCTCGTTAAGCAGGCAAATCACTTTTGAAGATGAAAAAGAGCAAGCCGAAGTTGGCTTGCTTTTTGATACTCAATGAAAATCAAAGAGCAAACTAGGAAACTAGCCGCAGGTTGCTCAAAACAGTGTTTTGAGGTTGTGGATAGAACTGACGAAGTCAGTAACCATACCTACGGCAAGGCGACATTGACGTGGTTTGAAGAGATTTTCGAAGAGTATGAGTTTATTTTTTACCTGACTTGTCCATATTCCAGAAGTCTGTCACAGCTCCGCGTGAAGCAGATGATACGATATGGGCATATTTACCGAGGACACCACGACTGTAAAGCGGTGGCAAGGTTGTTTCTGCCTTGCGTTTTTCAAGTTCTTCTTCAGATACGGCCATGGAAATTTCTTTAGTATCTTGATCAACCGTAACGATATCGCCTGTACGAAGGTAGGCAATCGGGCCACCATCCTGAGCTTCAGGAGCGATATGTCCAACAACCAGACCATAAGTACCACCAGAGAAACGGCCGTCTGTCAAGAGGGCAACCTTGTCTCCTTGACCTTTACCAACGATCATTGATGAAAGTGACAGCATCTCAGGCATACCAGGACCACCTTTAGGTCCAACGAAACGAACAACGACTACATCACCATCAACGATTTCATCTGTCAGAACGGCCTGAATAGCATCTTCTTCTGAGTCAAAGACCTTAGCTGGTCCAACGTGACGACGGACCTTAACACCTGACACCTTGGCAACCGCACCGTCAGGAGCAAGGTTCCCGTTCAAGATGATAAGCGGACCGTCCGCGCGTTTTGGATTTTCAAGTGGCATGATGACTTTTTGACCTGGTGTAAGGTCTGCAAAGTCAGCTAAGTTCTCAGCGACAGTCTTACCCGTACATGTGATACGGTCCCCGTGAAGGAATCCATTTGCCAGCAAGTACTTCATAACCGCAGGCACACCACCGACTTCGTAGAGGTCTTGGAAGACATACTGACCAGATGGTTTCAAGTCGGCCAAGTGAGGCACACGCTCTTGGATCATATTGAAGTCTTCAAGTGACAAGTCAACATTGGCAGCATGGGCAATGGCAAGCAAGTGAAGAGTAGCATTTGTAGAACCACCGAGAGCCATAGTCACAGTAATGGCATCTTCAAAGGCTTCACGAGTCAAGATATCTGATGGCTTGAGACCGAGCTCCAACATTTTAACTACAGCACGTCCTGCTGCTTCGATATCTTCTTTCTTATCAGCTGATTCAGCTGGATGAGATGAAGAACCTGGCAAACTCATACCCAAAACTTCGATAGCAGTCGCCATGGTATTAGCAGTATACATACCACCACAGCCACCAGGGCCAGGGCAGGCATTACATTCAAGACGTTTCACGTCCTCAGCTGTCATGTCACCGTGGTTCCATTTTCCGATCCCTTCAAAGACAGAAACCAAGTCGATATCTTTACCATCAAGATTTCCCGGTGCAATCGTTCCACCATAGGCGAAAATAGCTGGGATATCCATATTAGCAATAGCAATCATAGATCCAGGCATGTTCTTGTCACAGCCACCGATAGCGACGAAGGCATCCACGTTGTGACCACTCATAGCCGCCTCGATGGAGTCCGCGATGATGTCACGAGATGTTAGAGAGAAACGCATACCAGGCGTTCCCATAGCAATCCCGTCCGCTACGGTGATAGTTCCAAACTGCACAGGCCAAGCACCTGCTGATTTTACACCTTCTTTGGCTAATTTCCCAAAATCATGCAAGTGGATATTACATGGCGTATTTTCCGCCCAAGTCGAAATCACTCCCACAATCGGTGTTTCAAAGTCCTTATCTGTCATACCAGTCGCACGAAGCATAGCACGGTTTGGTGATTTTACCATACTGTCATAAATGCTACTGCGGTGACGTTTATCTAATTCAGTCATTTGTTCCCTCCCATTTCAGTTTTTACTATTATAGCACATTTTAAAAGCAATGAACAGAAGAAAATTCTTGAATTTTCAGAAAATTCTATATACATATGAAATATTTAAAACTAAAAACAACAAAGCGGATTAGGGCACTTTCTGATGACCAGAATATGCTTTTTAATCCGCTTTCTTTAAATAACGTACTGTAATTGTTACAAAAATTCTTTCAGAACAGTGTATTCAACATCTATCTTGCATTATAAATTTCTAGAACTTTCTCTTTTATATTCGATTCACTCAAACCATACTCATTAAGAAGATAATCCACTTTCCCTACTTGACCGAATCTTTCTTGAACACCCATCCGATGAATTTTTGTTATTCCATCATCAGAGAATAATTCACATAAAGCACTGCCAATTCCACCTATCTGATTGTGGTTTTCTACAGTAAATATAGTTTTTCCACTTAACATTGTTTTTATCTGTTCTGGTATCGGTTTAATTCTAAATAAATCTATCACACCTACTGAATAACCTAATTTAGACAGTTCATCCGCAACTCGAATACTTGGAGCAACCATTATGCCAGAAGCAACTATTACAACATCTTCACCGTGTCTTAACTCAATGTAGCCTTTAGAAAAATCTTCTCCACCTTGATATACAGCCTCTGGAGCCTTTCTAATTATTCGAATATATTTTAGTCCTTTTAAGTCTAATGTCTGGTTCAAGATTTCATGAAATTGGATATCATCAGTTGCTTCAAAAATGATTGATTTAGGAATTAAACGTAACAATCCAATTTCTTCAAATGGCATATGTGTTCCACCATTCATCTCTGCCGTTACTCCTGCATCTGAGCCAATCACAGTGGCATCCAATTGTGCGTACCCAAGAGAAATAAATAATTGATCAAATACTCTTCTTGAAGCAAAAGGGCCAAATGTATGAAGATAAGGTCTAAACCCCTGAATAGATAAACCTGCTGCAAGCCCGACCATTTCTGCTTCCATTATTCCAACATTCACATAACGGTCTCCAAAGTCCTTTTCAAGATTATTAGTAGCCATAGAACTTGACAAGTCTGCTTCTAAAACTACTATATCAGAATAACTTTGGTTAGCCTCTAGAAGGAAATCTCTATACACATGTCGTAATTCTTTCGTACTTCTCATCATTCTGTTTCCTCCAATTCCTGACTTAATCTTTCTACAACTGAAGTTAACATTTGTCTCTCCTCTACAGTAGGGCGAAGATGATGATTGGATTTCATTTCTTCCAGCTCTCGAACTCCTTGACCTTTAATAGTGTCTAATACAATACACTTAGGGGATGAATTATTTGACTGTTTTAATTGGATAATCCCTTCATAAATTTCTCTAATATCTGAACCATTGACCCTAATGGATTCAAATCCAAATGATGAGAATTTTTCTACAAAATCACCTGGATTACAAATATCCTTTGTAAAACCATCTAATTGTTTTTTGTTATCGTCTACAAATACAATTAAATTAGATAACTGTTGATGAGAAGCAAACTGTATAGCCTCCCAACATTGTCCCTCATTTAACTCACCATCTCCAACAATAGCATAGGTATAAAAGGGACTTTTTCTTATTCTCTGACCATATGCAAGTCCGGTTGCAACACTAATTCCTTGTCCTAAAGAGCCCGTTGTCATATCTATGCCTGGCGTTAGATTTCTATCAGGATGAGACGGTAATTTGGTTCCATTTGTATTTAAAGAATATAAGAATTCTTTGTCAAAGAAACCATTCAAATAGAGTGTACTGTATAGAGCTGGTCCTCCGTGACCTTTTGATAATATGAAATAATCTCTATCTCGCGATGCAAATATTTCTGGAGTCATTGGCATTATTTCACCATAAAGCACTGCTAGAACTTCTACGATAGACAGGCTCCCTCCATAATGACCAAATCCAAGATGATTCAAGGTTTCAAGAGTATTTAATCGGATGTTAGTCGCAAATTTTCTTAACTCATCTTCTCTATTTTTACTTAAAATCATCCCTTATTCCTCCTTTACAGATGGCTTTTTAATAAAGGATACTCCAAACATAACTGCTAAAATAAGAACAAGACCAATCACAATGCCTGCTTGTGAGCCAAATTGATTTAACATTCCTAAAATAATTCCTGATAGACCAAAATCTGCATCTGAGAAAGTTGATCCTTGGAAACCAAGTCCTCCCAAAACTGGCATTAAAAAGACTGGAAGAAAACTGATTAAAATACCTTGTAAAAATGCTCCAATAGTGGCTCCACGAACACCACCAGATGCATTCCCAATAACACCTGCAGTCGCTCCACAGAAGAAATGAGGCACAACGCCTGGTAATATAACAACCGTTCCTGAAGCAATCATAATTGCCATACTTACTAAACCACCAACAAAACTAGAGATAAATCCAATTAGAACTGCATTGGGTGCATAAGTATAAACAATCGGACAATCCAAAGCAGGTTTTGAATTAGGTACAAGACGCTCTGAAATACCTTTAAAGGCTGGAACAATTTCACCCAAAATAAGGCGAACACCTGCTAAAATAACAAATACACCTGCTGCAAATTGACCTGCTAATTGTAAAGCATAAACTAGACCACTTGTACCACTACTGATTTCTTTTTCTATATATTCTGACCCTGCAAAGATAGCTACAATAATATAAATAACTGCCATGGATAAAGTAATACTAACAGTACTATCACGTAAAAAAGCTAGACTCTTTGGAAATTTAATGTCCTCTGTTGATTTTGATTTGTCACCGATAAGGCTACCAGTAAAACCACTCAACCAATATCCCAAAGAACTGAAATGACCTAAAGCCACCTTGTCATTTCCAGTTAATTGAACCATATATTTTTGCACAAATGCTGGGGAAATACTCATAATAATACCGAGTGCTAATCCTCCTAGTAAGATAAGAGGCAAACTTGTAAAGCCAGCAACTGATAAAATGACTGCAATCATACACGCCATATATAGAGTGTGGTGCCCTGTTAAAAAGATATATTTGAATCGAGTAAAACGAGCAATTAAGATATTGAATACCATACCTGCAAACATAATCATTGCAGTAGCTGAGCCATATGTTGTTAAAGCTACAGCTACAATTGCTTCATTATTCGGCACAACGCCAGATAAATGAAAAGCATGCTCAAACATGGTACCAAATGGATTTAAAGAATTTTGTACAATTCCTGCACCACCAGATACAACTAAGAAACCAACAAAGGTCTTAATTCCACCTTTAATAATATCAGGTAATTTCTTCTTCTGAAGAACTAATCCTAAGATTGCAATTAAAGCTACTAAAATAGCTGGTGTACTAACAATATCCAATATGAACTTCATCATGACGCTAGCCTCCTATATAAGTCCTTTTTCTTCACAAAGTTTAGTAATTAATTCTCGTAGTTCATCCATATCAATAATACTATTTAAGATACGAACATCTCCAAGATGACTAGCTGAATCAGCTAGATCACGACCAACAATCCAAATATCAGCAGCATTTGGATCTGCTCCACCTAAATCATAGTGTTCAACTTCTACATCTGAAACATTCAAATCACTCAATACAGATTCAATATTCATCTGTACCATAAAACTTGAACCTAATCCTGAACCACAAGCTGTACCAATTTTTAACATTATTTAATCCTCCTGTTTAATTATCATTTCAATGTCATCATAGTTTTTTGATGATATTAAAGTTTGAACATGATTTTTATCTCTTAAAATTGTTGTTAAATGTGACAAAGCCTTTAAATGACTTTCATTATCAATGGCTGCAATACAAATCAACAATCTTACCTCTTGTTCTGGATTATCCAATAAATAAATCGGTTCTTCCAAAACTAACATTGACATTCCTATTTCATTCACACCTTCATCTGGCCGAGCGTGAGGAATTGCTACTCCCTTCCCTAAATTAATAAAAGGTCCAAACTCTTCTACTTTTTGAATCATTGCCTCAGGGTAGTTCTCAGTTATCTTATCTTGATCCAAAAGCGGTTTAGCTGCTAAACGAATCGCCTCCTTCCATCCTAATTTTTGCGAACTCACCTGATAGGTTTCTTTGGTAATAAGTTGTTCTAGCACTGGTACAATTTCCTTTCTATCATTTTTTTGATAAAGATAATTCTTTAACGCCAATCTTAATTCCAATTCTTGTGTAATAATTCCATATCTTTTGACAATATTCAGGATTTGTTCAATCTCAAAATCCCCATACTC
This sequence comes from Streptococcus sp. 1032, assembly GCF_013277015.1. NCBI lineage: Bacteria > Bacillati > Bacillota > Bacilli > Lactobacillales > Streptococcaceae > Streptococcus > Streptococcus sp. 1032. The sequence continues at coordinate 29,222 of NZ_VMMD01000025.1, forward strand.
TAAATTCGGAAAATCTTTTAACACTAGTTCTACTAGTTGTATTGCTTGCTCTTCAGTCATCATAACCGAAACTAGATAATTTGGCTTTTCTGTCTCCACCTTTATGGTAGAAAAAACCATATCATAGTCACTACTAGTTTTCGCCTGTAAATCATCAATCTTTGAGGTTCCTATGAACTCAATTTGAGGAAATAATGCTAATAGATTCTCTTTTAACATCAATGAAGAACTAACACCATTAGGACAAATGATTGCTGCTTTATACCATTTTTGAGGCAAAGTATCTGCTTTCTTTAAATAACCTCCGAAATGGATAACAAAATATGCTGTTTCACTATCAGGTATGGGCTTGTCAATAGCGTCCATCAAGGGAGTCAAAGAATCTTTTACTAGTTCAAATAAATCAGGATAATGTTCTTTAACATGCAACACATATTCATTTGAACTAGGTAGACCGAACTTTAATCTATAGTAAGCCGGTATAAGATGGCGACGAAGATTTTCTCTCAATCCTTCCCTTTGTTTAAAATGTAACAAAGAAATATCTTCCATTCTACTTATAATAGCCTCTGTTAATTGATTAAAGTAAACCGGAGCAACATCTACTTCACCTTCAAAGCAACTTGATAATAAAACGGTGATATAGCGATAATCATCCTCAGAAAACACCGTATCTATAATTCCCAAATCAACCACTGTATCCAATAAAATAGTGGTTATATCTTGAATAACAGGAGATACTAATGTCTCTGAAAGACCTACTCTTTCAACATCCCTTTGATACCTACACAGAATGAATACTAAACCGAAAAGGCAAACTTTTAATTGATTAACAATAGGTACTAGCTGTAGCTTCTCATAATAATCTTTAACTACCTGATTTATCAAATCATAAGTTAATGAATACCCCCAACTGGATAAAACATAATCCAAACCCCAAATTCCTATGGAGGATTCCAGCAACTCACTAACCATTTGAAAAGCTAAACGGTGCTTATTCCACTCTGAACCGTGTAAAGTATAACCTTTTGCTCTACTGTACCCTAGCTCCAAATCATTATCTAACATAATCTTTCTTAATGATTGAATATCAGATAAGGTTGTATTCTTACTTACTTTCAAAAAGTCTTGGTAATGATTATTCGATATAAAATCTAATCGGCAAAAAGTGTAAAGATAGATCAAAGCTAAGCGAGTCGACTTTGGTAAAACCAATTCATCCGACTTAATAATATCTGTCAAAGACTGCTTCGTACGATTTGATAAACTATAGCGACCTTGCTTTTTATCCAGCACTATCCCTTTATTAGCTAGATAAGGCACTAAATAATCTATTCCTTCTTTGACTTCCTTTATAGGTAAGCTCACCTTAACAGATAATTCATATAATGATAGCTCACAATGATCCATCAAAGTCATCAAAATAACTAGTGCTCTATAATCAAACATTTCTCTTCCTTTCTAACTACAATTATAGTGTAAAAGTTATAAGAATAAAAGAGTATTTGAGCACAATATAATCTCACCTTTTAAAAGAAATTATTGGGCTGAAAGTTTTTAGTAATTATTTTTCTACTTTTTCTTGACGTTATAAATTAAAGCGATATCATTTAGATAACAATTAATAGGAATGGTTGAAATGGCACTAGAACGGCTCAATGAAGGGGAATTGGTAGAGCTTGACAAAGAGCGAAAAGCTGCCATGGTTTCAAATCTCCTTGTCGTTCTTTGTGGCAATCATGATGCACAACCAATTGTCAACACAGGAAGTCTTTACTAAAGATGGTTGAAGCTAAAAAAAGCAGATCCCCCTTCGACTCTCAACAAAGTTATACGCTGCACTCACATCATGGGCAGAAGATGACTTTCGTTCAGTCAATGGCCAAATCGAATATCTCCTCACAGAATGTGTCAAACAACGGAAGAAAGACGGAAAATACGTATCAGAAACCATTGACGAACCATTTGAGATTGATATTTAACACCTTCTCCTGTCTGCCGTGCCGAATAGGAGAATTTTTTCATCTTTTTTTGTCAAGTAACTTTACTTTACAAAAAAGTTTTGATATACTATTAAAGTTGATGAAAATCAAACCTAACTGAATTATATCTTAAAAGGAGAAATTAAAATGGCAGTACCTGCACGTCGCACTTCAAAAGCGAAGAAAAACAAACGTCGTACACACTACAAAGTAACAGCTCCATCTGTAAACTTTGACGAAACTACTGGAGATTACTCACGTTCTCACCGTGTATCACTTAAAGGATACTACAAAGGACGTAAAATCGCTAAAGCTGCATCAGCTGAATAATAGAAGGGAGATACCATGCGCGTAAATATTACACTTGAACACAAAGAATCTGGTGAACGCTTGTACCTTACTTCTAAAAACAAACGTAACACTCCAGACCGTCTTCAATTGAAGAAATACTCACCAAAACTTCGCAAACACGTTGTGTTTACAGAAGTTAAATAATACAACATACAGAAAGCCTATGAAATCAACATTTCTAAGGCTTTTTCTTTTAAGTTTAGCAAAATAACTGAATTTTAACTGATTATAATAATCAAGAGATTATTTTAGACAAATCTATCATAGCTTGTTCAATCTTATGTTTTCCTTTTTGCATAACATGAAGATAGATTTTTTCTATTTCTCTACTATCTTCTGAATGTCCCACAAACTCTCGAATAACGTTTAAGCTTACATTCTTATCAGCCATGACTGAAACAAAACTATGTCGGAACATATGGGGAACTATGTGAACAGGCCTACCAAAATCAACTAGGTCATCAATATCCTTATAGGATTTTCCACTTTTCTTATTATACTTAGCGGACTGACTAGTTCCACCTCTTAAGAACATTGAAATTTCTGTATGATACAATGGACTGCCCTGCTGGTTCTTCCCTTTTATGTATACCCTAGTAAAAATATATCCCATATCATGATAAGTCGGATTAAATCTCGCCTGAAACTTATTTCTTTCAATATATTTAAGTAAAATTTGTTCTACTTTTGGTGACATCGGAATAGTTCTAACGCTTTCTTTAGTTTTTAGAATTGCTCTATATCGTTCCTTCTCATCACGCAAGCCTTCTTCTGCCATTTCTTTGTCAGTCTTATTATGGCTTGCCCTCTGCCAATGAACCTTAATGAGTTTATTCTTGAAATCTAGAACATCTTCATTCAAACCTAATGCTTCACTCGGTCTCATACCTGTCAAGTAGATAATTCTGAGTACATCAGCAACTAGTTCATTATTATGTCGCTTAGTCCAATTTTCAATAATTTTAAATACTTGATTAGCCTCTTCAACTTCAAGATATTTTTCAGCTATATCTTCCCTAAGTTTCGCCTGCTCTTCTGCACTTGTTAGTGTCTTACGCTTAACCCTCTTATTCAAAATAGGGTGTTGCGACGCTGTCAATTCTCCTTGTTCTACCGCCCAATCAAATATCATTTTAAGATAGATATGAATGTTCTTTGAAGTTCCCTCACTTGCATTATTTATAATATCTTGCATTTTTTCCTGTTCCATACAGAACTGTTTAAGGCTCATATTTTCGTTGAAATATGGGGAAATATGCTGGTTATAAACACTAACTCTAGTCTTTAGAGTATTCTTGGCAGGCTTAACACGATTGACCCACCACTTAAAAGCTAAACCGTATAATTCACTGTTTTCATCATACGGTCTAGCTATCTCTTTGAGGCATAAAGTTTTACTAGGCTCTAATTTCTTTGGTTTTTCTCCAGTCAAATCTAATACGGTTTCATCAATCATTTCATTTAATATCTTTGAAACTTTTGTAATCAGCTGACTATTCTTTATATCAGAAATAAGTAACTTCTCATGTCCCTTACTGTCCTTTCCTGTTGGTATTGCCTTAGTCGTATACCACCCTTTATTTTCTCCCCTTGTAAGGTACTTATAACGACTTTTTGTTATCAAAGGATGAGTATATCTCATTGCAAACTTAACAAGCACGTTGCCCTTTTTAGAAGGGTCTGGTTTCCATTGATAAACAGTTAGAACTCGAGTAGTCTTACCTACCTTCATTTTTACCCCCTTATACTAAGCTATAACTGCCTCATTTTCATGGAAAATCTTATAATCAAACCAATCTTTAAATACCTCCGCATGAATAAAGACATTCCCATGAGTTCCACAAATTCCAAAAGAATATGGACTATTTCTCATTTGACGAATGTAGTGATCCAATGTAGGTAATTTCATACCCTTCCAAAGTTCATCTAAAAATTCTTTCTTCCGATACCAATTTTTAGTTAAATCATAGTCTGACTTTGTCTTAAGCTCTATCATTGGAATACTTTCCTTTCTTATGCTATAATCTAGTTAGTTAATTTTTAGAGGCGACTTATTTTCAAGTCGTCTTTTTTTGTCCCCAAAATTGAGAACTATTCTGCTCTCTTACATATTGCTCTATATCCTTTTCATCGTTATCAGTTAGCCTCGAAAGCCCCTCTTTAAGTAAGCTTTGAATGTATTCCTCTGCCTTTTGAACATCATAGGCCTGATACTTTGCAATATAGACTTTTGCTAATGTTTTCGCAACTTGTTTCTCTGTCCAAGCCTCAGACTGCCGTAGTGTCGTTTTAGCCCTTGTAATACTAAGAACTGTCTGGTTTTCAGTTCCTAGATAATCTATCCACCACTTGACTTTTTTTCTTCTCCAATGATTGCTATCTGTCGCATTTGGACGAACAAAGCGATAATGACCATTGATAGCTTCAAAATAGATTGACGATAATGGACGTTTTAAAAATAACTGCTCTGCAATTATATTAGCCTTTTCCTGCCAACATCTAAGCTCTGCGCGAATCCAAGACGGAACTTCTACAAGCTCTTGCTTACCAAGTTGCTCCATGCGTTTATTATATATGCACCACTGCTGATTACCTCGTGAACCTATTGCAACTGTTTCTCCTACACGCTCACCAGAATCTAGAACTGATTTCTCATGATATTCAAAGTGTTTTGCTTTCGAGACACATAATCCTTTCTTGCAATAGTCATATATACGTTGGACATCTAAGCTACCGTCAAATATGTCGTGGGCAATATCTAAACGAGTGAAATTAACATTATACTGGTATAAACGAGTAATTAAGGCAATCCAATTATTTTCGTTACTGTTTAAAAATTCTTCATATTGACGACAACCTTGCCCTTTTAATTCAATAAATACACCCATAGAAAGCCTATCAGCATTAAAATACACCTTAATTTCTGAACAAGAATAATGTTGCTTATACTTATTTATGCCCCAATCATTCAATGTAAAGTTTTCAAGAGGAATCAAAAGGATGTCAGTCAGAACTCTTTCTGGCGGGACATCCTTAACACTTACAGCAAAATAATCTATTCTAACTGTATTCATAGGATTATTCTCCTAGAACTTTAATATCCTCACACACAATTTTTACACCTGCCCAATTACTTCTAGCCATGTTCCAAGCTAGTCTAACCTTAGGCCGAATCAATTCAACAGAAACATTCAACAAAGAATCATTTTGAGCAAGCTTTGCAATCTTATCCAGATTTCCGATAATTTCTAGGTTAATCGCTTTTAAGTCATCAGTAGAAATTCCCATTTCAGTTAGAACTTTCACTTTGTCAGCGTCAAGCACAGTAGAAGTAATTTTACTTACTTCATCTGTCTTCACGTTTTCGCCGTTGACTTCTTTGTATTTGTTGTTCACCCTAACTGACAAAATCACTACTTTCTTAGGAATATCAAACTGTGACATTTCAAGGTCAAGCAATCCAATTTTAATGTTTGTATCTGTCATATTGTAAACCATATTTTTTCTCCTTTAATTCCGTATCCTACATGAAAACACCTCTCATCCTTACTCTCCCAAGAGTTTGCGACCTCTTGGTACAACTAGCAAGCCGTAACCCCTTACGTACCAAGGGTTTAGAGTACATTTCATGTATGTGTGCACCCCCTATTAGTATTGGGGGTATTTTCTGACCTCCTGCAAGCAGTCGGTGGGCTCTTTCTCCCTAGCGAAAAGATGACCGCTCCGCTCGATTCTGCCCCCTGGGCAATCGTCCCTATTTCGCTAGTCCGAAAGACCGTCGTCTGAGTTTGGTAAAATACTCAACGGTTCATTGTTTATCCTGATTAATACCTCAATTTGCCTTTTTGACAAATTTTCAAGAGGCTTACCCTCCATAGCTAATGCCCACCATAGTGTTTTATCAATAGGACATTTAGGACAAGTTCTTGCAGCCACCATTCCAAATGAACAACTACGAGGCGGATAATCCCAGCCAAGTTCAAAGGCTTCATCAGAATCAAGCACTTCTTCGCAACCACAAACCTCACAAATATGTTTTAATTTCATTTCCACACCTCTCTCTTATGAAAGTACCTATCGCAAGCCTCATCAAAATATGCCTCAAAGTCTAGTTCGTCAGATTTGAACGGAACTTCTACGTATTTAGGGGTAGGAATAACCCCGTCAATTTGGATATATCCAGTCCCAATGTTACAGGTCTTATAATCTATATCTTGATTTGAAAACATCATGCGACAAGCATCTGAATCAGCAGTGCTAGAACCCAGTAAAAGAGCAACACCAAAATTTTGTCTCATGTATGACGGGATAAAGTCTGTTGAAGCTCTTTGGAGACCTACGATTACCTCGATTGAGGCTTGACGAGCCTTGACTAGTAAAGTACCTAGATTGCTCATTGCCTCTTGATAGGCTTGTTTACCCTCTTTTGTTGTCTCTGATTCTGTCTTAAGTGCTATCCCTTCGTCCAACACAATCACAAGCGGATAATTTCCCTTAACTTCAGCCCAAGATAATACTTTCCCTTTGGAAACATAGGTATCTGGATTATCTGCCATAATTTTAAACCTTCTGTTCATTTCTTCTACTGCCTCGCGAAGAGCACCTGCGATTTGAAAACAAGAATTATAAATTACTTTATAGCCTAACCTATCTTCTAAATGTCTCCCCACCAACCAAGACAGGTCGCCATTTTTAGGATCAAGCAATTTTATTTCAGCACCTAAAGTTAAGTACTGAGCCACGAGATTTTCAATCAAAACCGTCTTTCCAGATTTCGTTGCTCCCCCGACGATTAAGTGTGGGGGAGAAGAGAGTTGGAATCCAACGCTATCAGAAATTGTAATCTTTGTAGTTTGTAGGGTATCCTCCCAAGAAATTCTTTTCTCAGGATATCTTCTGAATATGTACTTAATAGAACTAGGACTCTTTATTTTCTCTTCTAAGTTCAAATTCAAACAAGCACTCAAATATACATCTAACTCTGAAACCTTATTAGAGAAATTATCGCCCATAACACGGGCACAAACAACTATATATTCCTCTTCTATAGAAAAGTCTAAAACCGCAGAACGAACTACAGCCCCTTCAGAAGAAGACACAAATAGATTGTTAGACTCGAGCAAGAAGAGTAATCGCTCCCTTATAGCAAGAATAGGCTGAATTCTATTGTATACTTCACTCAGCTTGGATATAAATTTATTGGCGATTAAAATTTCTAAGCCCACGGCCAATACTAGTAAAAGTCCTGAGATATTAAAGATTAAAACCAATAAAATAAATATAAAAATTTGAGATAGTATACAAGCCCAAAAACAAGTTTTCATTAGTGTTGTCGATAAAAGATAAGATTCACAAAGAGAAACCTTACGATTTATATATAACATTTTTACCTCATCTTATTTCTGATATCCTTGATAATAAGAGAAAGCAAAATTAACTTAACTTTTCCCCAATATAAAAGGAACGCTAAAAAGAAAAGAAATGCTAAAATTGAGAACATCACACCAAGGGCTGAACCAAACCCTAAGGGATTGTACACAGATAAAAGAGCGAAGACGAACATACAAAAAAAGCAAATTCTATATTTCTTTATCATTTTTATTCCCTCTTGTAATCAAAGCTGGCAATATGGCTAATAATTGAACTACAAAGACTATCAAAGCTACTACTAAAGCGAATTTCGCAGATAAAAAGGGATTATAAGAAGAGAATGACAGTTTTGCTCCAAATCCAGCAAAAAAGCTCATAATAGCCAGCAGTATAAGACAGCTCGTTCTCCAGAAATATTCAGTAACCTTCATTTTTTATATTTTTCCTTTCAATTTTTTCAAAAATAAGGGGAGTTAGCTCCCCAATAACAAATTAAGCAATAGCCCCTGCAAGGCACTTAACTAGATAGGAACGTTTAACATGTTTCCACCCTAACGCATTAATATAATAATGAAACAAATCGCTATTATAGTTTAGTTCGTTTTCTATAAGGGAAATATTACTAGGCGTAGCTTTTCTAGCAATCGAACGATGATTTTTTCGAATCTCCTCTAACAAACCATCTTTGATATATTTTGAGGAATTCGTATTTAAAAAGAATGATTGTAAATGTATTTCTTTTCCCTCTTTAACCCACTCTAACAAGGTTTCACCTGTTGACTTATGAAGTAACATATTTGCTAATAAGATAGAGTTGGCCATCTTCATAGAACAAGGATAAGTATAAGGTAAACGTAGAATCTTTCGCAAATATGCTTGTGAGTCTTTATCGAAAACAAAACCTAAATTATACTCAAAATGAATCTTCTGCAATCTCGAAATTTGCTCATTGCTTCTAGGGCACTCATACCCTCCGTCAATAAATTTTTGTTTGAATGTTTCGCTATTCATTATTTAATACTCCTTTTAACTCGTGAATCACTTCTATACAACAACTTTAATCATTTACTTAATAGGTGACGCTCTTGCCCTCATTTCAAGAATTCCTTTCTTACATTTTTTCTTACGTTTTTTCTTACATTTAGATTATACACCTCCCGAATTTATTTGTCAATAGTTTGTACGAAAAAATGTAAGAAAAAAGACTAGTGTTTAAACTAGCCTTGATTTATGCTATTATCAACCATTTTTTCTAGCTCAATAAATAAGTCAATCGCTACCTTTCTGACGTCATTATCACCACAGTTCCTTAATCTATCAACACTTTCTTTTATTTTTTCTGAAACTTTATCAAGTAGCTGAACTTCATTTTTTTCATGAGTTACAATATAAGCAGCTTTCAATATTTCTCTAATACAAACTCCAACAGTTACAGACCTTGAACCCAATACTAATGGAAGTGTTGATTTTAATTTCTGAATCCCGTCTCGCGTCTCCTCAGTAATTTGAACTTTTAATAATTTCGAAGAATCGCTAATCGAATGATTGCTAATTAATATTTTTGATTCATAGACTTTTTTCCAATCTACAATACTCAAAGAGTCTCTATACGCTCGATTCAAACATTCACCTTTTGACACGCTTCCTCCTGTAACTAATTCATAATAAAGTCTCATTTCTTCTAAATACTGAGCAGTCTCAAAGGAAATCCTAGCTTGATAGTAATTCACACCACACCTCTTTTTCTTACGTTTTTTCTTATATTTTATATCTTTTTTTAAAATTTTTCAAATTATACAATTCAGAACTTAACTCTACAATGTAACTGATTTCTAACTGATTAAACTTCCACTAAGTTATATTTCCCTATTTATCATTTATTTTCTAACCTGCTAAAAATCACTAAAATCAATAGTTCTAAGGATTGTTATATTTCTCTAAACATACATCTTCTTCACAGAAGTGAAGTAAGCATTCAATACGAATCAATACAGAAGAAAAACGCTATTCAAGCGTTTTTTCTTTTTGTTAATTTCAGTACATTTCAATAAAAATCAACCGAATCATGACCACCCCTAAAACGGGTGGTTTGTACCAGGGCTATAAGCCCAAATTACCAGCCAGCGCCTAAAGACGCTGGCTTTCACTTTGTTCAAGCCTCATTGCTCTTGACTCGTCACTTGCCTCTTAAAGAGGCTTTAGTATTACTTACCACTATCCCTAAAGGGATCCTCATATTCTTTTACACTCAATTTATCTAGTGCTATATCATGCTTTACTCGTTCTCAAATTTTCATACTCGTGAAGAAATCATCCACTGGATAATTTCTTTAATCTTGAATATATTTCTTAATTGTGGCTTCATTGAGTCCAACCGTACTCACATAATAACCTTCCGCCCCAAAATGCCGATCCCCAAACCTATACTTGAGGTTGGCGTGTTTGTCAAACA
>NZ_VMMD01000026.1:0-30584 GCF_013277015.1 Streptococcus sp. 1032
CTAGGAAACTAGCCGCAGGTTGCTTAAAGCACTGCTTTGAGGTTGTAGATAAGATTGACGAAGTCAGCTCAAAACATGTTTTTGAGGTTGCGGATGAAACTGACGAAGTCAGTAACCATATCTACGGCAAGGCGACGTTGACGCGGTTTGAAGAGATTTTCGAAGAGTATTATTAGAAAGTATTTCAGTGATTTCTTCATCTATAAGCAAAAAACTTGAAAAAAGTGAATGTTTGCGTTATCATTTTCATATAGAAAGAAAAAGAGGTATTACAGATGGCTATTATCTTACCAGATCTTCCATATGCATACGACGCTTTGGAACCATACATTGATGCGGAAACAATGCACTTGCACCATGACAAACACCATCAAACTTATGTCAACAATGCCAATGCAGCTCTTGAAAAACACCCTGAAATCGGTGAAGACCTTGAAGCTTTACTTGCTGATGTAGAATCTATCCCAGCTGATATCCGTCAAGCGCTTATCAACAATGGTGGTGGACACTTGAACCACGCTCTTTTCTGGGAATTGATGACTCCTGAAAAAACAGCTCCATCAGTAGAACTTGCAGCAGCAATCGATGCAACATTTGGTTCATTTGAAGAATTCCAAGCAGCCTTCACTGCAGCAGCAACAACTCGTTTTGGTTCTGGCTGGGCATGGTTGGTTGTCAACAAAGAAGGGAAGCTTGAAGTGACTTCAACAGCAAACCAAGACACACCAATCTCAGAAGGCAAAAAACCAATCTTGGGCTTGGACGTTTGGGAACATGCTTACTACGTGAAATACCGCAACGTGCGTCCTGACTACATTAAAGCTTTCTTCTCAGTGATCAACTGGAACAAAGTAGATGAATTGTACGTAGCAGCTAAATAATGATAGTTGGAGGGAAGAATTGTTCTTCTCTTTTTAAGGTTATATTATTTTGGTCTGACAAAATCGTCAGACTTTTTTCATTTTTATGAGAAACGTGCTAAATTTCAATTAGGATGTGTAAAGCCTTTGATATAGCTACATTTCACAATTGAGCTAGTGAGTTTTTAAACTTTTTGTGGACTTTTTAGGAACTTTTTAATTTTTCAATGGCTTTTTCATAAAATGAAGTAGCGTTTTTCTTGTTGTCTTTGGACAAGTGGCTATAAGTATCCATGGTTATTGAAATTTGAGAATGACCAAGTCTTGTTTGTATTTCTTTGTAAGGCAGGCCAGCGTTGAGTAAGATACTAGCGTGAGTGTGACGGAAGGCGTGGAAAGTTAAACGAGGGCAGTTAGAAAGTTTTAAATGTTTCTCAAGTCTATGTCTAAGCGTCCTAGCGTCTCTATATTCATCGAAATAATTAGGGAATACTTTTTCATAAGTCAAGCCTATTTCTCTACCCACTTGCGATTGTCTATTTTTGTAAAGCCGAAGCATGAGTACCGTTTTGGTATCTAAGTCAATCACTCTTACGCTTGATTTTGTTTTAGGGGTGGTGACTTCCTTTTCACAGTTTAGAGTCTTATTTACGTCTAGTGTACCGTTTTGTAAGTCAATATCAGACCATTTCAAGGCTAAACACTCACGAATACGCAAACCAGTAGCTAAAAGCGTCTTATATAGCACTGTATCGTAGAAATTTTTGTAAGTGTTTGGTAACTGCTCCAGATAAGCTAAGAACTTTTTCAAATTCTCATCATCAAGATATTTCAGTTTTTGCCCTTCTTTTGCTTTACGCCGTGGGACGATAATATCACGGGCAGGATTAAAGGAGATAACTTGCAACGATACGGCGTATTTAAGTATGCGTTTATTTAGCGAGTTAAGTTGCGTATATTCTTGGTAGCCTTTGCCTAGTTGATTGTAATCTTTTGCCCATTGATTGACTTGCTTTTGAATAACTGGGGGCGTTAGCTTGTCCAGTTTGTAGTCTCCAAAGGCAGGAAGTAGATAGTTATTAATTCTTACCTTAGTTATTGTAAGTGTTGACTTTTTGACTGTATGGCAGTACGTTTCTAGCCAATTCTCCACCAGTTCGGCATAGGTATTGATTTGAACCGCCTTATATACTGTTGAGCCTCCTTTTTCAAACTCTAATTTGGCTTGGATAGCCTTGCTATTGAGTTCCCTTTTAGTTCGCCCTGATATAGTCGTCTTGACTTTCTTACTCGTTACGGTATCGATGCCCAGATAAATGCTGGAACGATAAACTACTGATCCATCTTTCTTTTTGTATTCTGTAATTTTCATGGTTTTACTCCTTTTCCATCAGCAGGCAAGCAATTAGAAAAGATTTTGAAGTTATACCATGTGAGGGGCTACGAGAACCCCCTTATTTTCGTTTTTAAGTAGTCAGACGGTAAATAAATACCAGAGTTGGAAACAAGGCGGATATGGGGCTTATATAGGCTTGAAGCTCGAACGAAGCTCGAGAATCCACGCGCCTTTGTTGGTATAATCGGACTTTTCGGCTACCCTAAAAGAAAAATATTAGGGATGAGGTTCCAGGGATTTTTAATAAACTAAAAGCCCTACTCATAAGAGCAGGGCTAGAATTGTCCTCCTGGGACAGTATCATATATTTTGTCGTCAAGCGACCTTATGATTCTATTCTAACCCTAATTTTAAGAAAAGTCAATAAAAATACTCGGATTTTAAAAAATATTTTTCAGTGCCTCATCTATTTTGTCCATAGTATCATCGGAAAGTACAATACCATTCAAAATTGAATTATTATTTTTTGGATCACGGAGTCTCATTTTACTAATTGTTGTAACCTGATTCAATAGAACAATACTATCTTTGTTCATATTTTGTGTTTTTAGGATAAATTTATTAGCATACTCCAGTTTCTCATTAAGTTCTGCAAGTAAAATTGCATTTTCTTTTGCCTCCTGTCGTATTTTCTCCGCCTGATCACTTGCGAAGTCTATATTTTTATTGATGGTTAGTATTTGCTTAATAGAAGAATCGTCTATATCAGAACTCGATAAGTTTTTAAGTATTTCCAAAGTTTTTTTATTATCTTCGATTAACGATTCAACCATTACAACTTTTTCGCGCAATTCACCATCTTTTTTTGAAAAACGATCATACAATTCAGATAACTCTCTAACTTTTTTCAAAGCTTTATTTGATAGTAATTGAAACACTTCGTTGCCAATTGGAAGTTGAAAATATTTCAAATTAGATATATCAGTTGTTTCTTTTACAGAGGTCAAAGGCAATACATGAAGAAGATGGTTTGAACGTGCATCTATTTTATTCAGAACTATTGCATAATGAAGACCTCCATATTCTCTACCAACATTGAAACCAAAATCAGCATAAACGATACTTCCTCTTTTTAAAGCCTGAATACTTCGCGGATTAAAAACTTGTTCTATCTTTAAGTATTTTACCCAATTTTCTATCCACTGCGCTATTTTATCAGATCGTTTATTCCCTTCATCGTCCATTCTCTGGAGGAGATGAAGATAATCCTCTAGTTCTTGTATTATCGTGGCAGTGTAAACAGCTATTTCTTCGTTTGTTCTATTACTTCCCATAGTTTTTCCTTCCTCATTAACTACCAGTTAATTTATAAAAATCTTCGTTAACCATTGTCACATTAACGATGCTTTTTTTATTTCCCTCTATACACGCTCAGACTGGCCAAACTTGAGAGCGTGGGGATTTTTTTGTTTATTCAAATCCTTTGAAACTCTCTAAAATTTTATCTTTTGAGTCTGTAGCATTAAGCACTAAAACAACATAATTCCCGTAGATATAAGCAGGGTGTCCAATCAACTCTTTTTCTTTCTTAGCTTCTTCAAACATTGGGTTCTTATCGTAATATTCGTAAACCTCTACAGCAGTATCATCTTCTAAGATGAATCCTTTTCCTGATTCGGCTTGAATAAGACTAGCTTCTTTTGAGATTTCTTATTTGATAGTGAAGCCATTGCTTTCTAGTGCTTTTTTAAAATCGTCTAAGCTAGTAGCCTTTTTAGAAGCAGGTTTGTCCTTTGCTTTAGTTTGCTCCATTTTTGGTTGCTCCGAGCTATCTTTGGTAGCAGATTGATTGTTAGAGCAAGCTACTAGAAGAGTAGTAGTAAACAGGATTGCTGATGTGGTTAGTAGTTTTTTCATGGATAATCTCCTTTTTATATATACTGATAATTTCTCAAATAGATTAAAATTTTAGTTTAATTTGTTTCATCATCGTTGTGATTTGTTACTAGAATAGAATCAGCTTTTATTTGTGGTAATTTTTCAATAAGTTCGGTTATTATCCGTTTGCTATCATCATCTAAGATAATGTATTTATAAAGCAGATCAGCGGTATTAGTTCCGTCAATCGAATCAATATCAAGTAATCCATCAAACCAACGTAGAAATTCATAATCGTGATCCCCAGCACCAACTGAAAATGCGAGAAATGCAGAATCTCCATGAACGTTCGTTCCGTATCGGCTATTAAGTCGGTTCTGTATTTCTGCAATACTAGCAGGTTTGTGTTTCTTATTTTCGATGGCGTTCATTTTTACTGTATACTTTTGCCAAGCCAAGTCTGATAATTCATTTGCCAATTGCGGGTTTTTTCTTAACTCTTCTTTTTCCTCCTCGGACAATTGGTTTTCTAAGAGCGGAGGAATAGAACTATAGCCTAGCAGGTATCCAACAGGTACGCCAAAAAAATCAGCTAGTTGTTTCGCTTTGTCTGTTTTTATTTGGCGCTCACCTTTTTCCCAATATATATAAGTTCGTTTTGTGACCCCTATTTCATTCGCTAACTCTTGCTGAGTTAGCTTTTTTTCTTGTCTTAGTTCTTTCAATCTATTCATTTATATAAACCCCTTTCAAATGTATTATATCACGATTAATTTCAAAGGGTGCAAAAAAAGTGCAATTATTTTTAATAATTCTCTTGACATTGCACAATGATTGCAATATAATGAGTTTGTCAACTAGAGTTGAACAAAAATTACACCAATCTCCAGAGCAACACTTTTCAATCTATTCTACTGGAGGTCGATTTTAAAGATAATGGAAAGGGGTAAGGTATTTGAAAAATAATATGCGTGTTATTTTAGCAAAGAAGCGCTTGAAGGTGGCAGATGTTGCAAGAGAAACAGGACTATCAAAAAGCACTTTAACGGCTTTGTACTATGAACGTGCAAAGAATCCAAGTCTTGATACATTGAAAAAAGTATCTAGTTACTTGGGAGTTACGCTGGATGAATTTCTAGATACGAAAGAATAGAAAGGAGCGACCCAATCGCAATACTACAATACATTTACAGATTTCTCATGTGGTGCTTTACCACTGGGAATTGACAACAAAAAAGGAGCAAAGAAATGAACTTTAAAGAATTTAAAACATGGCTAGATGATGCCGTGAGTGTGGCGGAAGCTATGGCATTACCTGAAAATAAAGAGGTACTTGACGACTTGATAGAAAATATAGCCAATAACCTAGCTTTTATCGCTGAGTTAGTGGAAAGCCGTCAACTGATTTATAAAAAACCTAGACATGAAGATTAAAAACGACAACAAAAAAAAGTCACTTGCTGAACGTTTGGCGACAGAAGCAAGCGACTGGATCAAGAATATAGATATTTTTTCTATACCTTGATTATAGCATAGAAAGACAAGGTAAACAATGGGAAAGAAACATCAAGTAGTAAAATTCAAGGATATTGCTGAAAAATTACCTGAATTAGAGGGCAAAAACCTAGAAGAAATCGCTGGAATATTGGGCTACCGCAATTTAGAGAGTTGCAGAACTAATCTTTACAGTTTGAGACAAAGCAAACGGATAGACTTCAAAGTAGAAAAAGGGGTTTATACCAAGTTTGAACTTTTGGACAATTCGATAAAAGAGGAGCTTGAAGACAAGGAATTGTCAGGCCGTGGGCGCTATTTGAAGAGTGTAGACCGATACAAGGCAATGCTAAACGCTTTTTCTATCGCCTTTGATAGCACAGTCAAGGCGGAAACAAGACAAAAAGCAGAACACGATGGCTTGAAAGCCTTGGACAGAATCCCAGATAAGCACTACGCCCTACTTTATGACATGATGGAGGGCTAACAGATGACAGCATACGAACGAGCAAGGCAATTTTACAGCCGTGCAACTTACGCCCTGAGCGACTTTCTGCATGGGCGGATAGATGAACAAGATTTTAGAAAACAATGGCAACGGCTAGCAGATAAAGCCGTAAACGAAATGAAGAAAAACTAAGAAAACCGAAGTGCAGGCAAGCAATTAGAAAAGGTTTTGAAAAGCATAGAGCGCCAACTCTTTAAACTGGTACTTTCTCACGCTTTCAATTTGGCGACTCTGAGCGTGGGGCATGTGACAGGAAAAAAAGCATTAAAAAGCCATCGTGGCAAGTATAAAAAGATAGAAAAAGAGGTAAAAAACATGACAACAAAAAAAGCAACATCAAGCCAACAAGTTCTATTATCGGCTAAGAAACTATCAGAATTAGGGAACGAATTAACCGACATCATGAATGTTTTAGAAATGAATAACCTAGCTCTTGAAGGGCTTGAGTTTGCACTACAGAAAGATACAACCACGTTCTTATGGCTTGCTAAAAAATACACTGATACAGCATACGCCCAGAATGAAAAGCTATACGATCGTCTAAATGAAATAGCCTTTTTGCTTTTGAACAATGACGACGCTAAAGAGCTGGAGGCATACCATGACTAAATATATTAAAGAAATGGCACAAGCCGAAGACGACTTGCTGAATATGGAACAACCTAAACAAGCGAAATTTATCAAGAATTACAAAGCGAGGGCATGACATGAATGAATTAGATTTGACCAATACACAGGCGGTAATCTCTATGGTGGTATTGATTGGCTGACTGCTTTATATAAACCACCTAGACCGCAAAAAAAGCGCCCAATTTGAGCGAGAAAACCAACAGACGATAGAAACACCTAGCGAGGATTTAAACCCTGATTATGGGAGATATATCCAGCTTGCAGGGGTAAGAGTTTACGGAGGAATGAAATGAGTTACATAGTGAAGATATACCTTGATAGTGAAAAAATACCAGATGAACCTTATTTTACAAAAGATATTTTTCTAGCTACGTGTATGGACAATGCAACAAAGTTAGCTGTAACTATGGGCTTGTTGACAAAACAAACGTTGGATTTAGAGACTAAGACAGCTATTTTGAAAACCCTTGATACCATCATAGAAACTCAAAAAGATATTTTGCGAGGGGTAGCGAGCGGACAAATAACCTTTTTGAATAAAAGCAAAGGAGAGGAGGAACTGAATGAGTCTATCAGAGAATGACAAACGAGTATTAAGATTAATCAAGGTAGGGGCTGAGAACTCCATAACAGGGGCAGAAATCAGCCTGATCACTAAGCTAGCAGAAAGAACCGTGCAAGATATTATCAGCCGTCTAATCACGCGCCATAGCGTTCCTATTGTTGGGGTTCGACACGGGACATTTAGAGGATATTTTATCCCTGCTAACAAAGAGGAGTTACTGGACGGAGCAAAAGCATTCTATAACCAAGTACAGGAAGAACAGAAACGCCTAACTGTCCTTTTAAATGCTGATTTAGAGAGCTACAAAGAAACCTTGAAGGAGGTGGGCGGATATGTTTAGCCTAAGCCGAGAAAGTGAGCATGACCTAACTCATGGCATTCTGGAGGTAGTGGAAAGATACCTTGAAGCGCATGAGAAAGCACCGCAGAGACTGACCAAGCTTATAAATAGAGTTGAACTCAAAGAGGAATTGAAAATTAGTGACAGCACGCTAAATAAGTGGGAAAGGCAGGGTTTAAGACGCTATCAACCTCCTGACGATGGTTCTAGAATGATTTACTATTTAGTGACTGACATCTGGAAGTTTCTGGGGGTGGATAAATGAGGGTGCTGGAGTTAATTTTATCCGCTGACAAATTGCCTTTGTTTGGCTTTCTCAAGTCTACCCCAACCCAAGTTTGGAAGAATGGGAATTACTACAAATTTATCTACTTTGAGCCAATAGGCGAGGCGCTGACGGCTTTTCACTACAAAGGCTTGTATGTGGTAGTTAAAGACGAGAGTGAGGAAGTAGAGGGCTGGGAACTAACCAGAGATTTAGAAATAGGTTTGGCCAGTCCTGACTTGCTGACGATCCTGAAAGATTTAGAGGTAAACAAATTGACAGAGCAACGGCAGGGGCTTGGAGTGGAGTTAAAAGGCTGGGTTTTTGACCTGATTTGTAATGGCATTTATACCAGGTATGAGACTTCACTTTTTGTCCGCTTGCTATTTGTGAATGGTTACAGTTTTGGCCAATTAGTGGACTTGTTTTCAGCAATCGTTAAACGGAAAGACTTAGCAAGCTACTTTCTAGAAGTAGCGACAAAATTCTATAAGGAGGTGGCTTTTGAATAGCAATGACATTGTAGATAAAATCATTGAAGAAGATAAGCAGAAAGTACCGCCTGAAGTGGTGGACTTGACCCAAGCAAGGGAGACCGATGAGGAACATAATAGCCTGAACTTGGCAAAGAAAGCAAGAGGCGATGGCTTTGCAGTCAACTTGGACAATCTCAAGAAGATTTTGAATGGAGATAGCAAGCTAAAAGGGGCTATACAATACAACGTCTTTACTTATGAAATTGACGTGACTAGACCAATGAAGCTAAACGGTAGAATCCTGAGCGGTGCAATCGATGACCTGATTATCAGAGAGATTAGGGCTTATATTGCTACCAAGTACAAGATGGACTATAAAAAGCCTGACATAGCGGATATTTTGGAAGTGGTAGCTGGAGAACACAGCTACAATCCCTTAAAAGACTATCTGGAATCTTGTGAAAGCGAGTATAAAGAGTTAGTGAATCAGCGTGATCCCTTTGATATTTTAAGGCATTATCTCAATATTAAGGATGATGGATATAACCGTATTATCATGGACTTGTTTTTCCGTGGAGCGGTTGCCAAGGTGTTTGACCCTACCATCAAGTTTGACTTTGTGCTGGACTTGACTGGAAGGCAGGGAGTAGGAAAGACCCAATTTTTTGAGGGGCTTTTCACTCACAAGTATTTTACAACCGTTGAGACCTTCACAGACAAAGATGACAAGGCTAGAATGGTAAGAAACTGGTGTGTATTTGATGATGAGATGGTGGCCAGCAAAAAGGCTAGTTTTTCAGAATTGAAGAAATTCATCACAGAAACCAAGCTAGAGTTTAGACCGCCTTACGCTTCAAGTGACAGACGATTGCCTAAGAGTTTTATTATCGTGAGGGCAACCAATGACCATGATTATTTAAATGACCTGACAGGAGAAAGGCGCTTTCTGGTTGCAGAAGTCTACAAGGACACCGCTTATAAGGGCAGGAAGTGGACGGAAAAAGACCGTAGAGCCTTTTGGGGTGCTATGGTGGTAGCTTGGAAGTCTAATAAATCTTTGACCTTGACAGACGACCAAGAAAAGCTAGTAAACGAGGTTAGAAGCCGTTACAAGTTTGTAGATGAAATCCTTGAGGATGTTGAGCGTTATTTAGAAACTCCCTACCCTAAAAATATGTATCAATTCCCAACAACAGACAGTACAAGACACTACTATATTCATGACATGATGAACCACGGCTACCATATGGGCACTAATGGCGTAGAGATTCATCTTGATACTGAAAAGTATGGGGAACTGGTGGAAAGGGATAAGGTGGTAGTTAATTTATTCTTTTCTGAGGTTTATTTGAACAATTCCCCTAATCCCAAAGATAAAAATAAGGTAAAGAAAATCATGCAAAACAAAGAAGGCTGGGAATATAGAGAATCTTTAAGGTTTGGTAAAAGCGTCAAGCGCGGATTTGCTAAAATAAAAAAATAAAGTGTAGACAGTGTAGCCAAAAGATAAAAAAACGGCTACACTGAAAACCTTTGATACTGTAAGGGTTTCAAAGAGGTGTAGACAAGACGAAAAAAATGGCTACACCCCTAAACCCTTGATATTACTGACTTTTTAATATAAATGTAGCCAAAATATATATTTTATAAAAGTATAGTTAATTAAATACCTAATGCGTTATATATTATTTTTTTCTGAGATGAAACGGCTACACGGCTACACAAGGCGAAAACCCTTGGGGCTGTAAGGCGGAATGCGTAGCCAATAGATATTCAAAAACGGCTACACTTTGCCCAAAACCTAAAATAAAATGGGGTAGATAGTACCGACCCCCTTGCGACGGTGTAATTACTAGTGACACCCTTAAAACAGAAAGAGGAAAAACAACATGACATTAAAAGTATTTTCAGAAACCGCACCAAAACATACATTTACTTATGAATTTGGAAACCTAGAAGACGCACAAATAGCAGGGCTAGCTTTATTTGGATATATGAGAGGTACTTATCTAGTGCCAGCTATTAAACTAAGATATAAGGAAAACGGAACGCTTATCGCTGAGTATTTGGAGGATAACAATCTAGATATCAACTTTAAACGCATTTGTGAGGTTTTCAAGAATAGCGAAAATCCAATAGATGAAGAAGTTGAGGAATAGAGTAGAGAGGATGTAAGTAGATGAACTACAATAGAGACCCCGTGACTGGATTGGATATGGCACTCTAAAATTAATAAAAACAACAGAAAAGGAAAGAATAAGATGACAGAAACACAAAACACAAACAACATTGAACAAGCGCAAAAGCGCCAAGAACTAGCCCAAAAAATGGATAAAGCACTAGATAAAATCACTAAGGAAGTAAACGCATTGATCACGCAAAACGAAAATGCGATTGCTGAGGCTGAACGAGAAAAAACACAGTTGCTCCAAGACCAAGCGACCGCCCGACGTGAACACGATGAGGCGGTTGATGAAGTAGATAAAGACAAGCTACGCAATGCCAAGGATAATTTATGGATTGCTGAAAGTAAATTAAAAAAGAACGCTAAAAAGCTGGAAGACTTACACAATGAAGCATTGATGAACCTTGAAGATTTTAAGGCAAAAATCGATGAACTAGATTCAACGGTTGACAAAAAACATAAGGCGCTTTATGATAAAGCCGTGGATTTGATGAAAGAGATTGATCAGATTGATAATGAAATTATTGCTGATTCAGATAAACTCCGAACTCTTTACCATGCTATGGCTTACAAAGTGGGGAAAGGTAAGAGAGAATTTACTTTCAGTACAGGGGGGGCTAGAATTTCTCCAGTTGGTGGACTGATTGATTATGTACCAACATATCCAGTAAAACCATTCTTAGAAGAAAATTATAAACAAGTTTTTGGTCGTACTTATAATGACGCGAAAGGGCATTTTTAAAAGATGAAGAGACAAATCAGACACAAAATTGAACCAGTACCGACGATTGTAGAACTCTTTAAACTAATGGAGGAGCACCAGCAAGCACATCCAGAGTACGAGCGTTATAATTTTAAATACATTGAAGATGGTGATGCTATTGGTGCAATCATTGACTACAACGTAGAAGAATCAGTATTACAAGCTGAGCAAGATAACGCTTAAGACAAGAGGGAGTTTTCCCCTTTTTGTCGCTTAAGGAGGTGAACTAATGTGACAGATAAGTTAACGCAGAGACAAGAAAAATTTGTCCAAGGACTAGTGGCTGGACTATCTCAAAGAAAAGCATATAAAGGGGCTTATAACGCCCAAAAGATGACTGATAGTACGATAGATTCAAGGGCTAGTAAGTTGCTGAAAGAGTATAAGGTTAATACAAGGTACAGAGAGTTATTAAAAGAGTTTTCAAACCGTGCTTTATGGTCAAGAGAACAGGCTTTTAATGAGTATGAATGGCTAAAAAATAAAGCTAAATCTGAAATTATCGAAAGTGGATTGAGATCTAGTAATTTTAATGCCTTTCTTTCTGCTTTGCATGGGATGAATAATAGCGCTTTTCGTGATTTGGAGTTGCTGGACGAGAAGTTGCGAGCAGAAATCAGTGTGATTAAGAGTAACATCCATCAAGAAACTCCAGTTAAGGATGATAAATTTATAGAGGCCATGAGCGCAATGGTTGAATCAGTCTGGGAAGATGAGATTCAAAAGGAAAAGCCTTAGAATACGAAAAAAGCCAAGGCGCTCCGCCTCAGCTATAATCTCAATAATATTATATCACAAGGGAGCGAACTAATGGAGCTGGATAAGTTTAAAACGATGATGAATGTCAGAGAGCGGATGACTTACTTTCTACGTTTCCAGAGGGTGGCAGGAAGTGAAAACCAAGTTACGATAGATGAAGAGGCTTGGAAGCTTGTCTTACCTGATCAGTGGAGTTTGAGCGGTGAGCATGAAAAGGCAATCCGTGAGGGGTTGGAAATATTCGCCCACGACATCAACAGTATAGAGAACAAACGAGCCAGAAAATACTTCATTATCCATTATTGCTATATGAGAAAGAAAACAGTAAGCGAATGTTTAGAAATTGCTGGGACAAAATACACTAGCTACCACCGATATAAACAGATAGCTGTTTTAAACTTTGCGAGAATCCACCAGAACGGAGAGCTGGAAGTATATAGGTAAGTGTATATCATCTTGATGGGATATTTTGCCCTATCGTCTTTATCGTGTTATAATATACCTATCAGCAATCAGCAATAAAAAAAGCACGTTTGACCGTGCTAGTTTCTTGCCTGCTGAACTCGTCATTTATTGCCCTTTTTGAGGGCTTTTTTGTGGACTTTTTAAGAACTTTTATAGTCTTTTAAAAAGTCCTAAAGACCTGCTATTTTTTAAGATTTAATAGTATAAACGCTTTAGGTATTTTAATGAAGACTAAAAGTTTATCGTTTCTATTCTTATGAGAAACGTGCTAACTGCTAGAAATTATGGTAGAATAAAGTATTAAGTAATCGTGGAAAAAGGATATCTATGCGAAAAGAAATTGCACCTGAATTATACAACTATAACAAGTTTCCTGGTCCTGAGTTTCATTTACACGGGGACAAGGTCGAAACGGAAGGGATCGCTTTTTCCTTGGTGGAAAATATCAAGGAAGCCTTTGATGTGACGACTTTTAATCAGCGTTTTTCAGAAGTCTTAACCAAGTTTGATTATATCGTGGGAGACTGGAGCAACGAACAGCTTCGCCTACGAGGTTTTTACAAGGATGACCGAACAGAGGAAAATCTTGAAAAAATCAGTCGTTTACAAGACTATCTTTTAGAGTATTGTAGTTATGGTTGTGCCTATTTTGTTCTAGAAAATGAAGCACCTAAGCGCGCATCATTTGACAAGAAAATGCGTAAGAAGGAAGAAGAACCACCTTCTAGAAAAGGAAAGAAGCCGTCTCAAACCAAACGAAAGCCGAATGCAGATAAGAAAAATAGACGTCGTCAGAAAGACCAGTATTCTCAGAAAGAGGACAAGGGGCAACGTCATTTTGTTATTCGTCAGAAGTGAGTAGAGAATAAGGAGTAGAAATGAAACCGTCAATTTATAGTTTAACACGTCAAACCATGCAGGAATGGGTTTTGGAGCAGGGAGAAAAGAAATTCCGTGCAGATCAAATCTGGGAATGGCTCTACCGTAAACGTGTCCAGTCATTTGAAGAGATGACCAACCTGTCAAAAGATTTGATTGCTAAGCTTAATGATCAGTTTGTGGTCAATCCCTTGAAACAACGTATTGTGCAAGAGTCTGCTGATGGGACAGTTAAATATCTTTTTGAATTGCCAGATGGTATGTTGATTGAGACGGTACTTATGCGTCAACACTACGGTTTATCTGTCTGTGTGACCACTCAGGTCGGCTGTAATATTGGTTGTACCTTCTGTGCCTCTGGTTTGATTAAGAAACAACGTGACCTTAATAATGGGGAAATCGTAGCGCAAATCATGCTGGTTCAGAAATACTTTGATGAACGTGGTCAGGACGAACGCGTCAGCCATATCGTTGTCATGGGTATCGGTGAGCCTTTTGATAACTACAACAATGTCTTAAATTTCGTTCGTACTATCAATGATGACAAGGGAATGGCCATCGGTGCTCGTCACATTACGGTTTCAACCTCAGGTTTGACCCATAAAATTCGTGACTTTGCTAATGAAGGAGTTCAGGTCAATCTTGCCGTTTCCCTTCATGCACCGAACAATGAATTGCGCTCAAGCATCATGAAGATTAACCGTGCCTTTCCGATTGAAAAACTTTTCGCAGCCATTGAGTATTACATTGAGACAACTAATCGTCGTGTGACTTTTGAGTATATCATGCTCAATGAAGTCAATGACGGTGTAGAACAAGCCTTGGAATTGGCTGAATTGCTCAAGAATATCAAGAAATTGTCTTATGTAAACTTGATTCCTTATAACCCAGTTAGTGAGCATGACCAATATAGCCGTAGTCCTAAAGAGCGCGTCCTGGCCTTCTATGATACGCTTAAGAAAAAAGGGGTTAACTGTGTGGTTCGTCAAGAGCATGGTACTGATATTGATGCAGCTTGTGGACAATTGCGTTCCAATACAATGAAACGTGACCGCCAGAAAGCAGTCGCAGCAGTCAATCCTTAATGATGAAGAAGAGTTACAATCATATTTTGGTCTGGGGAGTCATTTTCTATAGCATTTGCATTGTCTATTTTTGCTTTACTCCTCAAGAACAATCTCCCGTGGGGGTGGAAACTCCAGGTATTCAGCATCTTGGACGCCTGGTTTTTCTTTTGACTCCTTTCAATTCTCTCTGGAAACTGGGTGAAGTGACTAGTTTGGGACAAGTCATTTGGATTTTTTTGCAGAACATTTTAAATGTCTTCTTGCTTTTTCCTCTTGTTTTCCAACTCCTTTATCTCCTTCCAAACTTGCGGAAAACAAAAAAGATCCTTCTTTTTAGCTTTCTAGTGAGTTTTGGAATTGAGTGTACGCAGTTAGTCTTGGATTTTTTCTTTGATTTTAATCGAGTCTTTGAGGTTGATGATTTGTGGACCAATATCTTGGGTGGCTATCTGGCTTGGCTCCTCTATAAACAATTACATAATACTCAATGAAAATCAAAGAGCAAACTAGGAAGCTAGCCGCAGGCTGTACTTGAGTACGGCAAGGTGAAGCTGACGTGGTTTGAAGAGATTTTCGAAGAGTATAAAAACAAGATAAGGAATTAAAATGAGTATTTTAGAAGTTAAAAATCTGAGTCACGGTTTTGGTGACCGTGCAATTTTTGAAGATGTGTCCTTCCGTCTTCTCAAAGGAGAACATATCGGCCTGGTCGGTGCCAATGGTGAAGGAAAATCAACCTTTATGAGTATCGTGACTGGTAAAATGCTGCCAGATGAAGGGAAGGTTGAGTGGTCCAAATATGTGACTGCTGGTTACTTGGATCAGCACTCCGTCCTTGCTGAAGGGCAGTCGGTACGTGATGTTCTCCGTACAGCCTTTGATGAGCTTTTCAAAGCGGAAGCCCGTATCAATGACCTCTATATGGAAATGGCTGAAGACGGAGCGGATGTTGATGCTCTCATGGAAGAAGTGGGAGAACTTCAAGACCGTTTAGAGAGTCGTGATTTCTATACCTTGGATGCTAAGATTGACGAAGTAGCGCGTGCCCTTGGTGTCATGGACTTTGGCATGGATACAGATGTAACTTCTTTGTCAGGTGGGCAAAGAACCAAGGTGCTTTTGGCAAAACTTCTCCTTGAAAAGCCTGATATATTACTTTTGGATGAGCCGACCAACTATTTGGATGCTGAGCATATTGACTGGCTTAAGCGCTATCTCCAAAACTATGAGAATGCCTTTGTCCTCATTTCACACGACATTCCATTCCTAAATGACGTTATCAATATTGTCTATCATGTGGAAAATCAACAGCTGACGCGTTATTCTGGTGACTACTACCAGTTCCAAGAAGTCTATGCTATGAAGAAATCTCAGCTAGAGGCTGCCTACGAACGTCAGCAAAAAGAAATTGCGGATCTCAAGGACTTCGTGGCACGAAACAAAGCGCGTGTTGCAACACGAAACATGGCCATGTCTCGTCAGAAGAAATTGGATAAGATGGACATTATAGAACTGCAAAGTGAGAAACCAAAGCCATCCTTTGATTTCAAACCGGCTCGTACACCAGGGCGCTTTATCTTCCAAGCCAAGGATTTGCAGATTGGTTATGATCGTCCTCTGACCAAGCCTTTAAATCTTACCTTTGAACGTAATCAAAAGGTTGCTATTATCGGGGCAAATGGTATCGGGAAAACAACTCTCTTGAAGTCTCTCTTGGGAATTATCCCGCCAATCGCTGGGGAAGTGGAACGCGGTGACTACCTAGAACTCGGTTATTTTGAACAGGAAGTAGAAGGCGGTAATCGTCAAACACCACTTGAAGCTGTCTGGAATGCCTTTCCAGCCCTCAACCAAGCAGAAGTCCGTGCAGCCCTTGCCCGTTGTGGTTTGACAACTAAGCATATCGAAAGCCAAATTCAGGTCTTGTCAGGTGGGGAACAAGCCAAGGTTCGTTTCTGTCTCTTGATGAATCGTGAAAACAATGTTTTAGTGCTGGACGAGCCGACCAACCATTTGGATGTGGATGCCAAGGATGAACTCAAACGCGCTCTCAAAGAATACAAGGGATCTATTCTTATGGTCTGCCACGAACCAGACTTCTATGAAGGCTGGATGGACCAAATCTGGGATTTTAATAATTTAACTTAAAAATAAGGATTTAAAATCGTAGTCTTTCACTATTTCGATGCTATCGATAGTAATAGCAGTAGTTGGCTTGTCTTTTTCATCTTTTTCTGCTTTGGCAATCTTATCTACAACATCCATACCGTCAATCACTTGACCAAAGACTGGGTGTTTACCATCGAGACTAGGATTTCCCCCTTCTTTGTAGGCTTCGATGATTTTCTTGGGATACTTGCTTGTAGGGAGTTTAGCAGAGGTATCTGTAGAATTTTGGTTGATGAAGAACTGGCTGCCATTGGTGTTTGGTTGACCAGTATTAGCCATAGAAAGAGCACCACGGATGTTATAGAGATAAGGAGTAATCTCGTTTTTGAAACCAGTTCCCTTGTCTTTAGTCTTATCCTTGTCATGCCAGATGGACTGACCACCTGTACCGTCTCCTTTTGGATCCCCAGTTTGAACCATGAAGCCATCGATAACACGGTGGAAGGTAATACCGTTATAGTAGCCTTCTTTGGCATGAGTGAGGAAGTTTTCAACCGCTAGAGGAGCGAGTTTAGGGAAGAGTTTGATACGGATATTTCCTTGACTTGTGTGGAGAATCACTTCGGCTTCATCTTCAGCAACTTCCTTAGAAAGTTGCGGGAAATTGGCATTCTCGTTTGTTAAAGCATCGTTTAACTCCTTGGCAGATTGGGCTGCTGCTTTGGAGCTTTCCTCAGCGGCCAAGCTAGAATCTACATAGTCATCACCACGCAAACTACGTTGGATGTTGCTACATCCAGCTAGAGCTACAGTGGATAGTAAAAGAAGGGTTGCTAGTTTTTTCATTCTATTCCTCTCAAAAATTCATTTATACCATTGTACCCTAAAAGGAAGGGGATTTCAAATATTAGTGACAAGGTAGTTTTAGAGAAAGCCAAAAGAAAAATCGCTTGCTTAGAGATTTTTCTTTTGGCTTCAATTCCTAATTAATCAATGAACTTAATACTAGGTCTCGAAAAGAATTATGCTTCCTCTTTCTGTCTGAGTTCAAAGAGCTCTTCTACTTTCAGATTAAAAACTTGAGCAATTTTAAGAGCCATTTCCAGCGAAGGATTGTAACGGTTATTTTCCAAGTGCAGAATTGTCTCGCGTCGTATGCCGATGCGGTCGGCTAACTCCTGCTGGGTCATGCCTGTGGACTCACGGACAGATTTGAGATTAGTAATAATATTGCTTTCTTTGGCCATGCTTATCCTCTACGTTCCAAGATAAGATAGACAACCGAAAAGATGCAAATCAAGGCAGCTATGCTAATAAATATCTGTCCCATGTAAA
Source organism: Streptococcus sp. 1032 (assembly GCF_013277015.1). Classification (NCBI taxonomy): domain Bacteria; kingdom Bacillati; phylum Bacillota; class Bacilli; order Lactobacillales; family Streptococcaceae; genus Streptococcus; species Streptococcus sp. 1032. The sequence goes on from NZ_VMMD01000026.1 coordinate 17,915, forward strand.
GAGTGAGAGACCCCATATACCCAATGATAACTGCTAGGATCATCAGTGCGCCTAGTATAAAAACAAACATCAAGCTAGCTGCCTTGGCTAAATTAGCATAAAAGCGTTCGTCCGGAGTTTCCTTGACATTTTTTAAAGAGAAAAAAACAAATACAATCACTTCAATAACGAGGCCAATTCCCAAAATCCATTCTTTAATACCAGAACTTACGCTTGGGGTCGCAACCCAAATCCCTACTGTATAAAAAATGCTTGCTGCAAACACAAGTATCGTGTAAAGCTTAGCAGACAAGTCAAAAATAATCTTTCCCTTACCTTTCTGACTCTTATGTAGCCAGCTCCAAATAGCTATAATTTGACCTAACACTGAAATACCAGTAATAACTAACTTGGGTTCCCAACTAAGATTAGAACCAAATAAAACAATAAAATCAATAAAGAGAGCTACGGCAATCATTGCAATGAGGCCACGCATTTTTTGACTTTTTTTCATGATAGACTCCTTTTTTATGTTATAAATATATAACACTTAAATTTTATGTTATAAATATATCACATTTAAATTTAGAAAGCAAGAATTTATGTGCCAAGGTGGCAATTATTTGAAAAAATTTTTTAATAAAAGCCCTCGATAGTCAAACAACTAAAGAATTCTTTGAAGCAATGCATCGGATTTGGTTTGGATAGTTTCGTTAATAATATTTGATGATAAAGAATTTTTGGAAAATCTAGATACTGTATGAATCTCTATTTTTTTCTTAGACTGTTATAAAGTCTGTCAAAATAAGCTTTGTAGGTGTAGAAGTTAATTTTTACAGAACTAAATTATTCCCCTATTTAGAATCTATTAATTCATATTTTCTAAATTAATAGATATCATTCTTAAAATTCTTGATATTTCTTTTGGGAACGGGATTGGGATTTAGGAGCCAAGTATCCAAATCTCGTTCAGGTGAGATGAAGGGTTTGAGTTGATGGTCTTTATAAAATATTTCTAATACTCTTCGAAAATCAAATTCAAACTACGTCAGCTTTGCCTTGCCGTACTTAAGTACAGCCTGCGGCTAGCTTCCTAGTTTGCTCTTTGATTTTCATTGAGTATAAAATAGTATTCACGGCTAGCTTCTTTCAAACATTTATTTCCTACTTCTAACAAATTTCTAAATGGTTTAAGAATTTTATAGTCTGTCAAGTTTTTTTCTTGACACCTGCCAGAAATCTGCTATAATAGAACATGTGCTAAATAGCTCAGCTATTTCACCGAAATAAAAAATAAGAAAAGAGACTTTAAAAATGGCAGTTAAAATCCGTTTGACTCGTATGGGTTCTAAGAAAAAACCTTTCTACCGTATCAACGTAGCAGATTCACGTTCACCACGTGACGGACGTTTCATCGAAACAGTTGGAACTTACAACCCACTTGTTGCTGAAAACCAAGTAACTTTGAAAGAAGACCGCGTTCTTGCATGGTTGGCTGATGGAGCTCAACCTTCAGATACAGTTCGCAACATCCTTTCAAAAGAAGGTGTATTGAAAAAATTCCACGATTCTAAATTCTCAAAATAAGTTTAAAGTAGGTTGACAGATGGATACGATTGAAAATCTCATTATTGCGATTGTGAAACCCTTGATTTCACAACCAGATGCCTTAACTATCAAGATTGAAGATACACCAGAGTTTTTGGAATATCATTTGGATCTTGATCAAAGTGATGTGGGTCGTGTAATCGGTCGTAAGGGTCGCACTATTTCTGCGATAAGAACGATTGTCTACTCTGTCCCAACTGAAGACAAAAAAGTAAGAATCGTTATTGACGAAAAATAAGAAGGGCGGGACGAATGTCTCGCTTTTTTGCGAGAAGTGTAAAATTGCAGCCATTAAGTACCAACATTAACGTGATTTGGAAGGCTTTTTAAAGGGGGACTGGAAAAGAATGAACATTGATTGTATTTTAAACATAGATTGGGAAATGTACATTGATTGGTTATTGCGAATTTTACAGATTTCGACTTTTATAGGTGTAATTTTAAAAATTAGTTTTCAGAATAAGGCCTATATCAATAATATCGAAATTCAGGTAATTAAACCAATCGAATTTGATTCCTTACATACGAGATTTCATCATATATATGAGTTTAAACATGATGAAAATGATAAACATTATAACCATTTGATTTTTTATCCCAAAGAAATTGATATTGAAATAGTAGAATTTTATTCTTTAAACTATGATTCAAAAAGTAATCGTTTAGTTGATAATGATAAACTACATACAGTTAAAAATTTAAAGAATTATACATGCTTATTGATTCATACAAATTTACCATAGAATATGCCTAGTTTAAGAATGAAATGGAAAACAAGTCAGGGTGAAATTGGCGAGTATACATTTTATAGTAATATGTATAATGGGAATGTGAATATCTCATCTTTCAAATATAAATTAATATTAAAGAGGAAACTATTAGCACTTTTTGGACTATAGCGACCCCTCTATGTATCTTCCTCCAACTTGAGAAAATCTTTGGAACGTGATAGAATAAAGGATAGAAATAGAGTACAGGAGACAAGATGAACTACTTTAATGTTGGGAAAATCGTCAATACTCAAGGGTTGCAGGGTGAGATGCGAGTCTTGTCTGTGACGGATTTTGCAGAAGAACGGTTTAAAAAAGGAGCTGAGCTGGCCTTGTTTGATGAAAAAGATCAGTTTGTTCAAACAGTGACCATTGCTAGCCACCGTAAACAGAAGAACTTTGACATTATTAAATTCAAAGATATGTACCATATCAATGCGATTGAAAAGTACAAGGGATACAGTCTCAAGGTCGCTGAGGAAGATTTGAATGACTTAGATGATGGTGAATTCTATTATCACGAGATTATCGGTTTGGAAGTCTATGAGGGTGATAACTTGATTGGAACCATCAAGGAAATCCTGCAACCAGGTGCCAACGATGTCTGGGTGGTCAAGCGAAAAGGTAAACGTGACTTGCTCTTGCCTTATATCCCACCAGTAGTTCTCAATGTTGATATTCCAAATAACCGCGTCGATGTGGAAATCTTAGAAGGGTTAGACGATGAAGATTGATATTTTAACCCTCTTTCCAGAGATGTTTTCTCCACTGGAGCACTCAATCGTTGGAAAGGCTCGAGAAAAAGGGCTCTTGGATATCCAGTATCATAATTTTCGAGAAAATGCTGAAAAGGCCCGTCATGTAGATGATGAGCCCTACGGAGGCGGTCAGGGCATGTTGCTCAGAGCACAACCCATTTTCGATTCCTTTGATGCTATTGAAAAGAAAAATCCGCGCGTTATTCTCCTCGATCCTGCTGGAAAGCAGTTTGATCAGGCTTATGCTGAAGATTTGGCTCAAGAGGAAGAGCTAATCTTTATCTGTGGGCACTATGAGGGTTATGATGAGCGCATTAAGACCTTAGTGACAGATGAGATCTCCCTGGGAGACTATGTCTTGACTGGAGGAGAATTGGCGGCCATGACCATGATTGATGCTACGGTTCGCCTGATTCCAGAAGTGATTGGCAAGGAGTCTAGCCACCAAGATGATAGTTTTTCTTCAGGCCTTCTTGAATACCCTCAGTACACACGTCCCTATGATTATCGAGGTATGGTTGTGCCAGATGTATTGATGAGCGGGCACCATGAAAAGATTCGTCAGTGGCGCCTGTATGAGAGTTTAAAGAAAACCTATGAACGCAGACCGGATTTGCTTGAACATTATCAACTGACAGCAGAAGAAGAAAAAATGCTGGCAGAAATCAAAGAAAACAAAGAATAAAGGAGAAACCTATGCAAGTAATCAAACGTGATGGCGAAATTGCTGAATTTAATCCAGACAAGATTTACCAAGCTATTTTAAAGGCAGCCCAGACTGTCTATGTATTGACAGATGATTTACGTCAAAACCTTGCACAAGTCACTAAAAAAGTGGTTTTGGACTTGGAAGAAGCCAAGGTAGAACGTGCTACCATTAGCATGATTCAGTCTATGGTTGAACATCGTTTGCTGGGTGCAGGTTACATTACCATTGCAGAACACTACATTTCCTATCGTTTACAACGTGACTTGGAAAGAAGTGGTTATGGAGATCATATCGCCGTTCATTTACATTTTGAACAAGTTCGCTAAGAAAAAAGAGTGGGATGAAGTAACTACATCTCACTCTTTCTTAAATCTATTTTTTTGGGCTGTTTGGACGGTTGAAGGGACAAAGCGAAGACGTTGAATATCGCTTATGCGGATAATACGGGTCACATTTTTGGCAAAATTTTTCACGATAAGTTGTTGGCCTTGTTGATCGTATTTGATGATGTCACCTGTAAAACTTGTCTCAGACAAGATAAGGTGAACAGCGGTTTGTTTCTGGATAGCCTCTTCAATAGTGGCTGTAAGGGAGTTGCTTTCAGTCTGATCTGGTTCTTCAAGTCCATTTAAAAAGTCATGTATTTTACCTAGAACTTGCTGGAATTTATGTCTCATATTGGCCTCCCTTCTTTTATATCAATATTATATAAAATTTTCCTAAAATCTACAAGATTTTACGAATAATCAAATGAAAGCTAAAAAAGGAGAAGAAAATGGCAGAATTTACATTTAAAATCGAAGAGCACTTGTTGACTCTTTCTGAAAACGAAAAAGGTTGGACTAAGGAAATCAACCGTGTGAGCTTTAATGGTGCCCCTGCAAAGTTTGATATTCGTGCTTGGAGTCCAGACCATACTAAAATGGGCAAAGGGATTACACTCTCCAATGAAGAATTTCAAACAATGGTGGATGCCTTTAAAGGCAACTAAGTTTTCAAAATGAAAGAAAAGGATATTGAGTCATGACAACTCGATATCCTTTTTTAGTTAGTAAAGTAAGCCTGATTTTTAAGGCGTTGAAGTAATGGACGGCTAATAATACTAATAGCAATAATTTTACCAAGATCTGGGATGATAAAGGGAAATACTCCCACAGCAAGAGCTTTTTCAAATGGCATTCCAGCTAGGAAATGCAATCCAATGATCCCACCAACAAAAACAAGTGTATCTCCCAAGAGATTTGCTAGAAAAATTCTAACAAAACCACTATCACTGTTAGTTAGAGAAGAGGTAAGTCCAGAATAAACAAGATAAAACCAAAGATAGCCTGCAGTAGGACCAATCAAAGCATGAAATCCAGCTCCACCTCCTGCAAAAACAGGAAGACCGATGGCACCTAGAAGAAGATAGAGTCCAACAGAAAGTACAGCCTCTCTCGGTCTAAAGACAGTAGCAATCAAGCCGATTGCAAAGTTTTGCAGAGTGAAGGGCACAGGTCCAATTGGAAGACTGATTTGTGCCAAAACAGCAATGAGAGCAGCCCCAATAGCAGGGATGGCATAAACGTGAGCTTTTTTCAAAATAGTTAACCTCTTTTATAATGTATAGTAACTATTATACTCGTAGAGTAATTATTGTCAATCTATTTTTATAGCGAAGGTAACAAAAAACTGTAACGGCCGATTTTGCTTACTGGTTAAGTTGGATAATTGTTTTGTTGATTCGAAAACATCAAAAAAGAAGCAGACACATTTGTATCAGCTTCTTTTATTTCGATTAACGCATAGTTACAAATTCTTCAGATGCAGTTGGGTGAATCGCCACAGTTGCATCAAAGTCAGCCTTGGTTGCTCCCATTTTGATAGCAACAGCAAATCCTTGAATCATTTCATCAACACCGTATCCAATTCCATGAAGTCCGACAACTTTTTCTTCTGAACCAGCTGTGATCAATTTGAAACGAGTTTCTTGACGGTTGAAAGTGCAAGCAGAGTACATAGACGTAAAGCTTGATTTATAAACCTTGATTTGGTCTTGACCGTATTCTTTAATAGCTTGCTCTTCGGTCAATCCAACCGTTCCGATAGCAGGGTGTGAAAAGACAACAGTTGGAATAGTTGAGTAGTCCATTTTTGCAGTTGTTTTTCCGTTAAAGAGACGTTCAGATAGGGTACGCCCAGCCTTGATAGCTACTGGAGTTAGTTCTTTTTCGCCTGTTACATCACCTAGAGCGTAGATTCCCTCAACAACAGTATTTTGGTATTCATCCACTTGGATAAAGCCACGTTCGTTCAGAGTTACTCCAGCTTTTTCAAGTTGCAAGCCCTTAACGTTTGGACGGCGACCCGTAGCCCAGATAACTTGGCTAGCTGTGTGACTAGTACCATCTTCGAAATGAATGGTAATGCCGTCAGTAGTTTTTTCTAACTTGGCAGGGACTTTGTGAGTATGAAGTGGTAAGTTTGTTCTTTCCATTTCCTTGACCAGACCTTCAACGATGTAAGAATCAAAACCACGTAAAGGACGATCGCGGCGAACAAAGAGGTCTGTCTTGACACCAAAAGTGTGGAGTACGCCAGCCAATTCAACGGCGATATAACCAGCGCCTAGAATAGCAACTGATTCTGGCAATTCTTCCCAGGCAAATACATCATCAGAAGAGCCACCTAGCTCAGCACCAGGAATATTTGGAATACTTGGATGGGCACCTGTAGCAATCACGATATGTTTAGCACGAATCAACTCACCATTTACGCTAACAGTATGAGAATCTACAAATTCAGCATGACCTTCAATCAAGTCTACTCCGTTGCGTTTAAAACTGCCATCATAAGAAGAACGAGCGCGATCGATGTAGGCTTCACGATTGCGACGTAGGGTTGCAAAGTCAAAGTTAAGATCAGTAGTTTTAAAACCATAGTCTTCTCCAAATTGATGGAAAGTCTCAGCGATTTGCGCCCCGTACCACATGATTTTTTTAGGAACACAACCGACATTGACACATGTTCCGCCTAGTTTCTTTTCCTCAATAACGGCCGCTTTGGCTCCGTGTTCACCAGCACGGTTCATGGTAGCAATTCCTCCGCTACCTCCACCGATAGCAATGATATCATATTCTCTCATTGAAAACTCCTTTATACTCTTTTAAATAGTAGAGTGTCATTTTTTGATAGTCATATTCTATCTTTTTTTTGATGTGATTGCAAAAATCTGCTACGTTCAAAAAAATTAAAGAAAAGGCTTGCAAAAAAGAAAAATAAAGTGTATTATATAACTAGTACAACGATTGTAAAATAAATTCCGAACAATAATTAAATCCTGAAATGTCATTATTTCGTTCTGAAATGTTATTGTTTCAAATTGATAATTTTTGTATAATATTGTTAAGAACTTTAAATCAAAAAGGAGTTTCATTATGAAAAAGAATGGTAAAGCTAAAAAGTGGCAATTGTATGCAGCAATCGGTGCTGCAAGTGTGGTTGTATTGGGTGCTGGGGGCATTTTGCTCTTTAGACAACCTTCTCAGACTGCTGTAAAAGATGAGGCTACTCATCTTGTTGTTGCCAAGGAAGGAAGCGTGGCATCCTCTGTTTTATTATCAGGGACAGTAACAGCAAAAAATGAACAATATGTTTATTTTGATGCTAGTAAGGGTGATTTAGATGAAATCCTTGTTTCTGTGGGTGATAAAGTCAGTGAAGGGCAGGCTTTAGTCAAGTACAGTAGTTCAGAAGCCCAGGCGGCCTATGATTCAGCGAGTCGAGCAGTTGCGAAGGCAGATCGTCATATCAATGAACTCAATCAAGCGCGAAATGAAGCCGCTTCAGCTCCGACTCCACAGTTGCCAACACCAGCAGGAGACGAAGGAGCTGCAGCCCAAACTCAAGCTCCAGTCGCAGGAAATTCGGTATCCTCTATTGATGCACAACTAGGTGATGCTCGTGATGCTCGTGCAGATGCAGCAGCGCAATTAAGCAAGGCTCAAAGTCAGTTGGATGCAATGACGGTTCTCAGTACCTTAGAGGGAACTGTGGTCGAAGTCAACCGTAATGTTTCTAAATCTCCAACTGGAGCTAGCCAGGTGGTAGTTCATGTCGTTAGCAATGAAAACTTGCAAGTTAAGGGGGAACTATCTGAATATAACCTTGCCAACCTCTCTGTAGGCCAAGAAGTAACCTTTACTTCTAAAGTTTACCAAGATAAGAGCTGGACTGGTAAGATTAGCTACATTTCTGACTACCCTAAAAACAATGGTGAAGCAGCAAGTGCAGCTACTGCCGCAGCAGGTGGTAATTCTGGTTCTAAATATCCATATACCATCGATGTTACAAGTGAAATCGGTGATTTGAAACAAGGATTCTCAGTAAGTGTTGAGGTCAAGAATAAGAGTAAAGCCATTTTGGTTCCTCTAACAAGTGTTGTGACTGAAAATGATAAGAACTATGTCTGGGTGCTTGACGAGCAGAAAAAGGCCAAGAAAGTGGAAGTTGGTTTGGGCAATGCTGATGCAGACAACCAAGAAATCACTTCAGGTCTGACAAATGGAGTCAAGGTCATCAGTAACCCAACGTCTTCTCTAGAGGAAGGAAAAGAGGTGAAGGCTGATGAAGCAACTAATTAGTCTAAAAAATATCTGCAGAAGCTACCGTAACGGTGACCAAGAACTGCAGGTTCTCAAAAACATCAACCTAGAAGTGAATGAGGGTGAGTTTGTTGCCATCATGGGACCATCTGGTTCTGGTAAGTCTACTCTCATGAATACGATTGGGATGTTGGATACACCAAGCAGTGGAGAATATTATCTTGAAGGTCAAGAAGTAGCTGGACTGGGTGAAAAACAACTAGCCAAGGTCCGCAACCAACAAATCGGTTTTGTCTTTCAGCAGTTCTTTCTTCTATCTAAACTCAATGCTCTGCAAAATGTAGAATTGCCCTTGATTTACGCAGGAGTTTCGGCTTCAAAACGGCGCAAGTTAGCTGAGGAGTATTTAGACAAGGTTGAATTGACTGAGCGTAGTCATCATTTGCCTTCGGAATTATCTGGTGGTCAAAAGCAACGTGTGGCTATTGCGCGTGCCTTGGTAAACAATCCTTCTATTATCTTAGCAGACGAACCGACAGGAGCCTTGGATACCAAAACAGGGAATCAAATTATGCAACTATTGGTTGACTTGAACAAAGAAGGAAAAACCATTATCATGGTAACGCATGAGCCTGAAATAGCTGCTTATGCTAAACGCCAGATTGTCATTCGAGATGGAGTTATTTCATCTGATAGTGCTCAGTTAGAAAAGGAGGAAAACTAAGATGCAGAATCTGAAATTTGCCTTTTCATCTATCATGGCTCACAAGATGCGTTCTTTGCTTACCATGATTGGGATTATTATCGGTGTTTCATCAGTTGTTGTGATTATGGCTCTAGGTGATTCCCTATCTCGTCAACTCAACAAAGATATGACCAAATCTCAGAAGAATATTAGTGTCTTTTTCTCTTCTAAAAAAAGTAAAGATGGGTCTTTTACTCAGAAACAATCAGCTTTTACGGTTTCTGGAAAAGAAGAGGAAGTTCATGTTGAACCGCCAAAACCGCAAGAATCCTGGGTTAAAGAGGCAGCCAAACTCAAGGGAGTGGATAATTACTATGTAACCAACTCAACGAACGCCATCTTGACTTATAAAGATAAAAAGGTTGAAAATGCCAATTTGACAGGCGGGAATAGAACCTATATGGACGCTGTTAAGAATGAAATCATTGCAGGTCGTAGTCTGAGAGAGCAAGATTTCAAAGAGTTTGCAAGTGTTATTTTGCTTGATGAAGAATTGTCCATTAGTTTATTTGGCTCTCCTCAAGAGGCTATTAACAAGGTTGTAGAAGTCAATGGTTTTAGTTATCGAGTCATTGGGGTTTATACTAGTCCAGAGGCTAAACGTTCAAAAATATATGGTTTTGGTGGCTTGCCCATTACTACAAATACTTCCCTTGCTGCGAATTTTAATGTAGATGAAATAGCTAATATTGTCTTTCGAGTGAATGACACAAGCTTGACTCAAACTCTGGGTCCAGAATTAGCACGAAAAATGACAGAGCTTGCTGGCTTGCAACAGGGAGAATATCAAGTATCAGATGAGTCAGCTGCATTTGCAGAAGTTCAACAATCGTTTAGTTTTATGACGACGATTATTAGTGCCATTGCAGGAATTTCTCTCTTTGTTGGAGGAACTGGTGTTATGAACATCATGCTGGTTTCTGTTACAGAGCGTACCCGTGAGATTGGTCTCCGTAAGGCTTTGGGTGCAACACGTGCTAATATTTTAATCCAGTTTTTGATTGAATCCATGATTTTGACTTTGTTAGGTGGATTAATTGGCTTGACAATTGCAAGTGGTTTAACTGCCTTAGCAGGTTTGCTATTACAAGGTTTGATTGCGGGTATAGAGGTGGGAGTATCAATCCCAGTTGCCCTATTTAGTCTTGCGGTTTCGGCTAGTGTGGGTATGATTTTTGGGGTCTTGCCAGCCAATAAGGCATCGAAACTTGATCCAATCGAAGCCCTTCGTTATGAATAAGATCAACAAGATGGACACTCGTCTATCTTGTTTTTGTATAGATTTCCCTATCGAAAATCCTTAAAAATGTGATATAATGAAGTGTTAGAAAAACAGGTTTCATTTGCCTGGAAAGGAAAAATTATGTCTGAAAAGAATTTTTATATTACAACGCCGATTTACTATCCATCTGGGAAACTTCATATCGGTTCTGCCTACACAACCATCGCCTGTGATGTCCTAGCCCGTTACAAACGCCTAATGGGCTACGATGTCTTTTATCTGACAGGTCTTGATGAGCATGGTCAAAAGATTCAACAAAAAGCGGAAGAAGCTGGCATTACACCACAAGCCTATGTTGATGGAATGGCAGTTGGAGTTAAAGAACTCTGGCAATTACTAAATATTTCATACGATAAATTTATCCGTACAACTGATGACTACCACGAAAAAGTTGTCGCACAGGTCTTTGAGCGCTTGCTGGCTCAAGATGATATTTACTTGGGTGAATACTCTGGCTGGTATTCAGTATCAGATGAAGAATTCTTTACAGAAAGCCAGCTTGCAGAAGTATTTCGTGATGAAGCTGGAAATGTGACTGGCGGTATTGCTCCATCAGGTCACGAGGTTGAATGGGTATCCGAAGAATCATACTTCCTTCGCCTCAGCAAATACCAAGACCGTTTGGTAGACTTTTTCAAGTCCCATCCTGAATTTATCACTCCAGATGGTCGTCTCAATGAAATGCTACGTAACTTCATCGAGCCAGGTTTGGAAGATTTGGCGGTATCTCGTACAACCTTTACATGGGGAGTGCCTGTCCCATCAAATCCAAAACACGTTGTCTACGTTTGGATTGATGCCCTTCTTAACTATGCGACAGCTCTTGGCTACGGTCAAGACGAACATGGTAACTTTGATAAGTTCTGGAATGGAACAGTCTTCCACATGGTAGGGAAAGACATCCTTCGTTTTCACTCCATCTACTGGCCAATCCTTCTTATGATGTTGGATGTTAAATTACCTGATCGTTTGATTGCCCATGGTTGGTTCGTCATGAAAGACGGCAAGATGTCTAAATCTAAAGGGAATGTGGTTTACCCTGAAATGTTGGTAGAGCGTTATGGACTAGATCCACTTCGTTACTATCTCATGCGTAGCCTTCCAGTTGGTTCAGACGGAACCTTCACTCCAGAAGACTATGTAGGCCGTATCAACTATGAATTGGCCAATGACCTTGGGAATCTCCTTAACCGTACGGTTTCTATGATTAACAAGTATTTTGATGGTCAAATCCCTGCCTATGTAGAAAGTGTGACTAAATTTGACAATGCTCTTGCTCAAGTAGCTGCTGAATCAATTGCTGATTACCATAAATACATGGAAGCAGTTGACTACCCACGTGCCCTTGAAGCAGTCTGGACCCTTATCTCTCGTACCAATAAATACATCGATGAGAACGCACCATGGGTCTTGGCCAAGGATGAAGCTCTTCGTGACCAATTGGCAAGTGTCATGAGTCACTTGGCAGCCAGCCTTCGTGTCGTCGCTCACTTGATTGAGCCGTTTATGATGGAAACTAGTCGTGCAGTTTTGACTCAACTTGGTTTAGCAGAAGTTTCTAGCCTTGAAAATTTAAATCTAGCAGACTTTCCTGCAGGTGTAACAGTAGTTGCTAAGGGAACTCCAATCTTCCCACGTCTGGATATGGAAGAAGAAATCGCCTATATCAAGGAACAAATGGAAGGCAACAAACCAGCAGTCGAAAAAGAGTGGAACCCAGACGAAGTTGAACTCAAACTCAACAAGGACGAAATCAAATTCGAAGACTTTGACAAGGTCGAAATCCGTGTCGCAGAAGTCAAAGAAGTGTCTAAAGTAGAAGGTTCAGATAAGTTGCTTCAATTCCGCCTAGATGCAGGTGATGGTGAAGATCGTCAAATTCTTTCAGGAATTGCAAAATACTATCCAAATGAACAAGAATTGGTCGGCAAGAAAGTCCAGATTGTTGCCAACCTCAAACCACGTAATATGATGAAAAAATATGTCAGCCAAGGTATGATCTTATCAGCTGAACATGATGGACAATTAACCCTTCTCACAGTTGATCCAGCTGTACCAAATGGAAGTGTGATTGGGTAAAAATAGACAGGACTAGTTTATGCTAGTTCTGTTTTTCTATTTACACTCAATGAAAATCAAAGAGCAAACTAGGAAGCTAGCCGTAGGTTGCTCAAAGAACTGCTTTGAGGCTGTAGATGAAACTGACGAAGTCAGCTCAAAATACTGTTTTGAGGTT
>NZ_VMMD01000026.1:30603-202587 GCF_013277015.1 Streptococcus sp. 1032
ACGAAGTCAGTAACCATACATACGGCAAGGCGACTCTGACGTGGTTTGAAGAGATTTTTGAAGAGTATTAACTATTATGCTTTACAAACTAGTGTAGAAGTAGTATACTATAGATGAAGCTACTAGTAGGTATTACAAAATAGATTAGAAGGAGGAAGGGATGAAGGAAACTCAGCTATTAAAAGGTGTTCTTGAAGGTTGTGTCTTGGATATGATTGGTCAAAAAGAGCGATATGGTTATGAGTTGGTTCAGACTTTGCGAGAGGCTGGATTTGATACTATCGTTCCAGGAACTATTTATCCTTTGTTGCAAAAGTTAGAAAAAAATCAATGGATAAGAGGCGACATGCGTCCGTCGCCAGATGGTCCAGATCGGAAGTATTTTTCGTTAACTAAAGAAGGAGAAGAGCGTGTCTCGGTCTTTTGGCAACAATGGGACGATTTGAGTCAAAAAGTAGAAGGAATTAAGAATGGGGGGTAAACCATGACGAAAATGAAGTATTACGAAGAAACAAGCGCTTTGTTGCATGAGTTTTCTGAGGAGAATCAGCAGTATTTTGAGGAGCTGTGGGATAGTTTTAATCTTGCTGGATTTCTCTATGATGAAGACTATCTCAGAGAGCAGATTTATTTGATGATGTTAGATTTCTCAGAAGCAGAACGAGATGGCATGAGTGCAGAGGATTATTTAGGTAAGAATCCTAAAAAAATAATGAAAGAGATTCTCAAGGAAGCACCACGGAGTTCTATCAAGGAGTCCCTTTTGACGCCAATTTTTGTCCTAGCGATATTACGTTACTATCATCTACTGGGTGATTTTTCTAAAGGTCCTCTCTTAACAGTCAATTTGCTTACTTTTTTAGGGCAACTTCTTCTTTTTCTGATTGGATTTGCTCTTGTGGCCACAATCTTACGTTGGGGGCTAGTCCAAGATTCTCCTAAGATGAAAATTGGCACTTATATTGTCGTTGGGATTCTTGTTCTGCTAGTTGTTCTGGGATATGTAGGAATGGCAAATTTCATTCAAGAAGGAGCCTTTTATCTTCCGGCTCCCTGGGATAGTTTGTCTGTCTTTACGATTTCCCTAGTCATCAGTATTTGGAATTGGAAAGAACCGATTTTTCGTCCATTTGTTAGTATGATTATTGCCCATCTTGTGGTAGGTTCTCTGCTTCGTTACTATGAGTGGATGGGCATTTCAAATGTTTTCCTTACAAAAGTTATTCCTTTAGCTGTTCTCTTTATTGGTATCTTTCTCCTGTTCCGTGGGTTTAAGAAGATAAAATGGAGTGAAATATAGTCAAAAAGCCGTTGCAAAGCGGTTTTTTGTTATAATGAAGGGAAGAATGTTAGAAATTAAAGGAGAAAAATTTGATGAGATACATAACTCTTGGTCAAGATGACAAAGAATTATCAGAAATTGTTCTCGGAATGATGAGAATAAAAGATAAGTCTGTAAAAGAAGTTGAAGAGCTTGTAGAAACAGCACTTTCTGTTGGAATCAATGCTTTCGACTTGGCTGATATATATGGTCGTGGTCGTTGTGAAGAACTGTTAGGTCTTGTCCTAAAAAATCGTCCAGATTTAAGAGAAAAGATGTGGATTCAGTCCAAATGTGGCATTCGCATAGAAGAATTTACCTATTTTGATTTTTCTAAGGACTATATTATAAAATCAGTAGACGGTATTTTGCAAAGATTGAAGATTGATCATCTGGACAGCTTGCTTCTTCATCGACCAGATGCTTTGATGGAATCTGACCAAGTAGCAGAAGCCTTTGATCTCCTTTATAAACAAGGTAAGGTTCGAAATTTTGGAGTTTCTAATCAAAATCCTATGATGATGGAGTTGCTTAAAAAAGATGTCAAGCAGCCGTTAGCTGTTAATCAGCTACAATTGAGTGCGGCTTTTACTCCAGGATTCGAATCAGGTTTTCATGTTAATATGGAAGATAGTCAAGCAGCTATGCGAGATGGCAGCATTTTTGAATATTGTAAATTACACGATGTGATCATTCAAGCATGGTCTGTCTTACAATTCGGGTATTTTAAAGGGAATTTTGTTGGAAATGAGAAATTTCAAGCTTTAAATCAAGTACTTGATCGTTTAGCTATTAAATATGGAGTAACCTCTTCAACTATTGCCATTTCTTGGACATTGCGTTATCCAGCAAAAATGCAGGCAGTCGTAGGTACCACAAATCCTAATCACTTGAGAGAAGTTAGCCAAGCGGCAAACTTTAGCTTAACAAGAAAAGAATGGTATGAAATTTATCTTGCAGCAGGGAATAATTTGCCGTAAGTAGAAGCAGATGTAAATAAATCACAGTCAAAAAGCCGTTGCAAAGCGGTTTTTTTGTTATAATGAAGGGAAGAATTATTGATTTTAAAGGAGAAAAACATGACATTTGAAGAAATTCTACCTGGGTTAAAGGCTAAGAAAAAATATGTACGAACTGGTTGGGGAGGTGCTGAAAACTATGTCCAACTTTTTGACACTATCGAGCAAAATGGGGTTGCACTTGAAGTGACACCTTATTTCCTAATCAACGTTTCTGGGGAGGGAGAAGGTTTTTCCATGTGGAGTCCGACACCTTGTGATGTTTTGGCGACGGATTGGGTAGAAGCGCATGACTAAACGTGTACTCATTACAGGAGTGAGTTCAGGGATTGGTCTGGCTCAAGCTCGACTCTTGTTAGAGAAGGGCTATCAAGTTTATGGAGTTGACCAAGGTGAAAATCCACTCTTAGAGGGTGATTTTCACTTTTTACAGAGAGATTTGACCTTGGACTTGGAGCCTATTTTTGACTGGTGCCCTCAGGTGGATGTTTTGTGCAATACTGCTGGAGTGTTGGATGATTATAAACCCCTATTGGAACAATCAGCGCAGGAAATTCAAGAGATTTTTGAAATCAACTACGTTACTCCAGTAGAGTTGACTCGGCATTATTTGACACAAATGCTAGAGAATAAAAAAGGCTCCATTATCAATATGTGCTCTATTGCTTCTAGCCTAGCAGGTGGAGGTGGTCACGCCTATACTTCATCTAAGCATGCCTTGGCTGGATTTACCAAGCAGTTGGCTCTAGATTATGCTGAAGCTGGGATTCAGGTCTTTGGTATCGCTCCAGGAGCAGTCAAGACAGCTATGACCGCTACCGACTTTGAACCAGGTGGTTTAGCGGACTGGGTGGCTAGTGAAACCCCAATCAAACGCTGGATTGAGCCAGAGGAAGTAGCAGAGATCAGTCTTTTCTTAGCAAGTAGAAAAGCAAGCGCCATGCAAGGACAAATCCTTACAGTAGACGGTGGCTGGTCTTTGAAGTAGAAGTAGTTGAATGGAAATCAAAAATCACTTTGGTGTCTATGGTGTTTGCTTTGAAAATGGGAAGTTACTCTGCATTGAAAAAACGAGAGGCCCTTATTAACATCGGTATGATCTACCTGGAGGCAGTCAGCAACTTGGTGAAGGACTGACGGAAACGCTGACTAGAGAAGTTATGGAAGAGACGGGATTTACTGTTAGAAGCTACTCTAATCCTCGAATCTACGATGTTTTCGTCAGGGAAGAGTTAAAAAATTTTATGCTTCACCATGTCATGGCCTTGTATGATGTTAAAATGAATGAGAGTGCACCTCAAGTTACGATTTCGGAAGCTGTGTCTTATGGTGCGAATGATTCACTTGGATATATTTGGATGGATATTCAAGAGATCACAGAAGAAAATGCATCGCCATTAGTCTTGAAGGTTAAGTCTGAATTATTAGGATTTCCAGAACTGGACAAGATCTCTTACATGAATTGGAAGGTGAAGTAGGGGGATAATGGAACTATTTAAAACATGGAAGAAAAATATGGTTCTCTATGGTCTTAAATCTCAAATCGGAACTGTCTACCGAAACAATGATAGGACAACAAGCTTTTATGATGTTGGGAATTTTCTATACCTAGCAGGGGAGTTGGATTCCAGATTTTGGGAAGATTTTGTTAGAAAATATGGTTTAGATTATAAGATTATTATTTCAGAAAATACTAATTGGCAAGATTTTCTGCATCGAAAAGTGGGGCTAAATTCTTTTACTCGCTATTCTTTTAAAGATAAGGCAAATTTTCAAGTTGAATTTTTAAATAATCTAGTTACTCATTTAGAGGAAGGTTACAATATTGTGCCTATTGATAATCATATTTATAACTGCTTTTCTACGGAAGAATGGTCACAGGATTTACAGGGGGATTTTGAATCCTATCAGGATTTTGTTTTAAAAGGTGGATTTGGCTTTGTGATTCTTAAAAATAATGAACTGATTTGCTGGAATTTCCTCAGGGTTAGTTTACCGTGAAGCAGTTGAAGTGGAAGTTGCAACTAGACCGAACGAACAAGGAAATGGATTTGCTAAAAAGCTTGGTGCTGCAATGATTCTAGAGAGTTTAAATAGAGATATGTTTCCACTTTGGGATGCTCATAACGAGGCTTCCAAAAAAGTAGCAGAATTTTTAGGATATGAGTTAGCTGAACCTTATGAAGCTTTTGAACTAGAGGAAAGTTTCATATAATTATATATGATATTGTATCTTTTAAGACGAGGTGAATGGCTATGAAAAATCAACTTGCCCTTAGTGGCGAAAAAATTCTTGAAAAAATTTATCCTCAACTATTTCACCACGTCGGCATGATTCGTGGGGAATATTTGTTGAGAGAGCTTAATCAAAACATCATATTAGCAAGTTGTCAGCAATTTGTAAAAGATTATCTAGAGACTATCTGCTCCCTGTACTCAGATGAAGAAGTTTGGTATCGTTTTTCTGAATTAACGAATACAGAAGCCAATTGTTTAGTGGGGACTAGAGAGTTTTTTGACGAAGGGCATCCCTTGTTTGGATATAGAGGAACTAGGCGTTTGCTGGCGTGTCCGGATGAATTTCAGGCTGAAGCACATGTCGTTACAGAAGTTTATCAAAACAATCCCAATCTATCTGTTATCTTTCCTTTTGTCAATGATGCTGAGCAGTTAAAGCAAGCTATTACAGTATTGCGTCAGCATGGTTTTACTGGGAAAGTTGGCACGATGATTGAATTACCGTCAGCATATTTTGACTTGGATAGCATACTGGAAGCTGGTATTTCAAAGATTGTAGTTGGAATGAATGATTTGACTTCTTTTATTTTTGCCACTGTGAGAAACAGTCAATGGCATGATATGGAAAGTCCAATTATGTTAGATATGTTGAGACAGATGCAGGATAAAGCAAGAAAGAACAAGATTGATTTTGCTGTAGCAGGCTATCTGAATACTTCTTTCATACAAAAAATGAATCAGATGGGGATTGAGTGCATTATCCACTATAGTTCTATTCCAGCGATTTTTAATTTAGAGATTGACCATCCAGACCACCTCAAACGTGTAAAAGAAGAAAGTAAAAAATTACAAAGGAGCACCCATGACACCGCAAGAAATGTGGAATAAATACAAACAAATCAATCCTTCTATCGGAGATGAAATCGATGCCTGGGCTTTTGGAGTGGAAGCCGATCTCTTGGCCGATTTGGTTTTAAGAGGCGAAAAGACGGCAACAGCATCAGCCTACGATCTCTACGCAGTAGAGGACGAACCACTTCCGCAAGAAGGCACCTTTGACATCATTTTAGATAGTCAAAATCAGGCTGTCTGTATTGTCGAAATTACAAAGGTTTCTGTTGAATCTTTCAAGTATGTTTCGGCTGACCATGCATTTAAGGAAGGGGAAGGAGACAAATCCCTAGCCTATTGGCGTCAGGTTCATGAGGATTGTTTCGACGAGTGGCTGAGAGAAGCAGGACTGACTTTTACACCTGAAAGCAAGGTTGTTTTAGAAGAATTTCGCAAGGTCTACCCACTGTAGACTGTTAGAAGGAAGAAAGTTTTGGAAATCGCTGTCCAATCCTTTTTTCTTGGGCAAAACATGATATAATAAGTTTGTTTGAAGAAGAGCTCTAGCTCTTAAACTTAGAATAGGAGAAAACTATGCAAGCAGTTGAACATTTTATTAAGCAATTTGTTCCTGAACATTATGATTTATTTTTAGACTTGAGTCGTGAGACCAAGACGTTTTCAGGGAAAGTGACCATCACTGGTCAAGCACAGAGTGACCGCATCTCCCTCCACCAAAAAGACTTGGAAATCGCTTCTGTAGAAGTTGCAGGGGAAGCTCGTCCATTTACAGTTGACCATGAAAATGAAACCCTTCATATCGAATTGGCTGAGGCTGGTCAAGTTGAAGTGGTTATCGCTTTCTCAGGAAAAATTACAGACAACATGACAGGGATTTACCCATCTTACTACACAGTTGATGGAGTGAAGAAGGAAGTATTGTCTACTCAATTTGAGAGCCATTTTGCGCGCGAAGCCTTCCCATGTGTGGATGAGCCAGAAGCCAAAGCAACTTTTGATCTCTCTCTACGTTTTGACCAAGCAGAAGGTGAATTGGCCTTGTCTAACATGCCAGAAATTGAAGTTGAAAACCGTAAGGAAACAGGTATTTGGAAGTTTGAGACAACACCTCGCATGTCTTCTTACTTGTTAGCCTTTGTTGCGGGTGATTTGCAAGGTGTGACGGCTAAAACTAAAAACGGTACTCTTGTAGGTGTCTACTCAACCAAAGCTCACCCACTATCTAACCTTGATTTCTCACTCGACATCGCCGTTCGCTCCATCGAGTTTTACGAAGATTACTACGGAGTCAAGTATCCAATCCCTCAATCTCTCCATATCGCCCTTCCTGACTTCTCAGCTGGAGCTATGGAAAACTGGGGTCTTGTGACCTACCGTGAAGTTTACTTGGTTGTGGATGAGAACTCTACATTTGCTAGCCGTCAACAAGTTGCCCTAGTTGTGGCACATGAATTGGCTCACCAATGGTTTGGGAACTTCGTTACTATGAAATGGTGGGATGATCTTTGGCTCAATGAAAGTTTTGCCAACATGATGGAGTACGTCTGTGTGGACGCCATCGAGCCAAGTTGGAACATCTTTGAAGATTTCCAAACAGGTGGAGTACCTCACGCTCTTGAACGCGATGCGACAGATGGTGTTCAGTCTGTCCACGTCGAAGTTAAACATCCAGATGAAATCAATACGCTCTTTGACGGAGCTATCGTCTATGCCAAAGGAAGTCGCCTCATGCACATGCTTCGTCGTTGGCTAGGTGATGCGGATTTTGCCAAAGGTTTGCATGCCTACTTTGAAAAACATCAATACAGCAATACAATTGGTCGTGACCTTTGGGATGCCCTTGGTCAAGCGTCAGGACGTGATGTCGCAGCCTTCATGGATTCTTGGTTGGAACAACCTGGTTATCCAGTTCTCACTGTCAAAGTTGAAAATGATGTCTTGAAGATTTCACAAAAACAATTCTTTATCGGTGAGCACGAAGACAAGAACCGTCTCTGGGTTGTGCCACTCAATAGTAACTGGAAAGGCTTGCCTGATACACTTGAAACTGAAAATATCGAAATTCCAGGCTACGCAGCTCTTCTTGCTGAAAATGAAGGAGCACTTCGTCTCAATACTGAAAATACAGCTCACTACATTACCGACTATCAAGGAGACTTGTTGGATGCAGTTCTTGCTGACCTAGTTGAGCTTGATAACACAAGCAAATTGCAAATCGTCCAAGAACGTCGTTTGCTTGCTGAGGCAGGACACATTTCTTATGCTGACTTGCTCCCAGTTCTTGATAAACTTGCTAAGGAAGAATCTTACCTTGTTGTTTCAGCTGTTTCTCAAGTGATTTCGGCCCTTGAGCGCTTTATCGATGAAGGAACAGAAGCTGAAAGAGCCTTCAAAGCATTGGTTGCTAAATTGGCTCGTCATAATTATGACCGTCTTGGTTTTGAAGCTAAAGATGGCGAATCAGATGAGGATGAATTGGTTCGTCAGGTGGCTGTTTCTATGATGATTCGCTCAAATGATGCAGAAGCTAGTCAAGTCGCTAGCCAAATCTTCGCAGCCCACAAGGATCAGCTTGCAGGACTTCCAGCAGCTATTCGCTCACAAGTTCTGATCAATGAGATGAAACATCATGAGACTAAAGACTTGTTAGCACTTTATCTTGATACTTATACTCATGCAACAGATGCTGTCTTTAAACGCCAGTTGGCAGCAGCTCTTGCTTACAGTACAGATGCGGATAATATCCAAAACTTGATTACTTCTTGGAAGGACAAATTTGTGGTCAAACCACAGGACTTGTCTGCTTGGTATTACCAATTCCTAGCTCACCAAGTAACTCAGGAACCAGCTTGGTCTTGGGCGCGTGAAAACTGGGCTTGGATTAAGGCAGCCCTTGGTGGAGATATGAGCTTTGATAGCTTTGTTATCCTTCCTGCTCACGTATTTAAGACTCAGCAACGCTTGGCAGAGTACAAGGAATTCTTTGAACCGCAACTTTCTGACCTTGCTCTTAGCCGTAACATCGGTATGGGAATCAAGGAAATTGCAGCGCGTGTTGACTTGATTAACCGTGAAAAAGCTGCAGTGGAAGCAGTTGTTCTTCAATACGGAACTAAATAATTAAGACTAAATAAAAGAAAACTCAGCTATCTCATGTAATACTCTTCGAAAATCTCTTCAAACCACGTCAGCGTCGCCTTACCGTACTTAAGTACAGCCTGCGGCTAGCTTCCTAGTTTGCTCTTTGATTTTCATTGAGTATAAAATGCAGAAAGTTGAGTTTTTTTTAAGGCAAATTTGGTATAATGGTTTTAATAAGGAGGAGTTTCTCATGATAAAAATCTTATTAGTTGAGGATGACCTAGGCCTGTCAAATTCAGTATTTGACTTTTTAGACGATTTTGCGGATGTCATGCAGGTATTTGATGGAGAAGAAGGTCTCTATGAAGCTGAAAGTGGCGTCTATGATTTGATTTTGCTCGATTTGATGTTACCTGAAAAAAATGGCTTCCAAGTCTTGAAAGAATTGCGTGAAAAGGGGATTACGACTCCAGTTCTGATTATGACTGCCAAGGAAAGTTTGGATGACAAGGGACATGGATTTGAACTGGGAGCAGATGATTATCTGACTAAACCTTTCTACCTAGAAGAACTCAAAATGCGGATTCAAGCCCTTCTCAAACGTTCAGGTAAGTTTAATGAAAATACCTTGACTTATGGAAATATTGTGGTTAATTTGTCAACCAATACCGTTAAAGTCGAAGATACTCCTGTCGAATTGCTGGGGAAAGAGTTTGATTTATTAGTTTATTTCCTTCAAAATCAAAATGTTATTTTGCCTAAGACTCAGATTTTTGATCGTCTATGGGGATTTGATAGTGATACAACGATTTCGGTTGTCGAAGTTTATGTTTCAAAAGTCCGTAAGAAATTAAAAGGAACCACTTTTGCAGAGAATTTGCAAACCTTGCGCAGTGTTGGGTATATTTTAAAAGATGTTCAGTAAACTAAAAAAAACATGGTGTGCGGATGACTTTAGTTATTTTATCCGCAACTTTGGTGTCTTCACTCTGATTTTCTCTACCATGACTCTGATTATTTTACAAGTCATGCATTCGAGTCTTTATACTTCGGTGGATGATAAGCTCCACGGACTGAGTGAAAATCCTCAAGCAGTTATTCAGCTGGCAGTAAATAGGGCAACAGAAGAGATTAAAGATTTAGAAAATGCCGCTACAGATACTAGCAAGACTGAGATAAAACCCAATGTCAGTTCCAATACGGAAGTCATTCTCTTTGATAAGAACTTTACTCAACTTCTTTCTGGAAATCGATTTTTGGGCTTGGATAAGATTGAGTTAGAAAAGAAAGAACTAGGCCATATCTATCAGATTCAGGTTTTTAATAGCTATGGGCAGGAAGAAATCTATCGTATGATTTTGATGGAAACCAATATTAGTTCGGTTTCAACCAATATCAAGTATGCTGCTGTCTTGATAAATACCAGTCAGTTAGAGCAGGCCAGTCAAAAGCATGAGAAATTGATTGTGATTGTGATGGCAAGTTTCTGGATTTTGTCTTTGCTTGCCAGTCTCTATCTAGCTAGGGTTAGTGTTAGGCCCCTGCTTGAGAGCATGCAGAAGCAACAGTCCTTTGTGGAAAATGCCAGTCATGAGTTACGAACTCCACTCGCAGTTTTGCAAAATCGCTTAGAGACCCTTTTTCGTAAGCCAGAAGCTACCATTATGGATGTGAGTGAAAGCATTGCATCGAGCTTGGAAGAAGTCCGAAATATGCGTTTTTTGACGACAAACTTGCTGAACTTAGCTCGGAGAGATGATGGGATTAAGCCAGAACTTGCAGAAGTTCCAACTAGCTTTTTTAATACGACTTTCACAAACTATGAGATGATTGCTTCGGAAAATGATCGTGTCTTCCGTTTTGAAAATCGGATCCATCGCACGATTGTCACAGATCAGCTTCTCTTGAAGCAGTTGATGACTATCCTATTTGATAATGCTGTCAAGTATACTGAAGAGGATGGTGAAATTGATTTTCTTATCTCGGCGACCGATCGCAATCTGTATTTACTTGTTTCTGATAATGGAGTCGGTATTTCGACAGAAGATAAGAAGAAAATTTTTGACCGCTTTTATCGAGTTGATAAGGCTAGAACCCGACAAAAAGGTGGTTTTGGTTTAGGATTATCTCTGGCCAAGCAAATTGTAGACGCCTTAAAAGGAACCATTACTGTCAAAGATAATAAACCCAAGGGAACGATCTTTGAAGTGAAGATTGCTATCCACACACCATCGAAAAAGAAAAAATAAACATATCGCTCCAGATGGGGCGATATGTTTATTTTTTTAGTTTTCGTTTGATAATAGAGCGTTGGACTTTTAAAACAAGTAAGCTGGATACTATTGCTGCAGGTAAGGCGAGCACAGTTGTTAATTTTAATGACAAAAAGATAAAACTAAAGATGGCAATGCAGATACAAAAAACAGCGATATTGACAAAAAATAAAATTTCTTTGAAATTGCTATCAGCTTGTGCTTCAGGTGTATAAGCTTGATAATGAGGAAGTTGCGAGTTTAATTCTTCTTGATAGTCTACCTCATAGGATTGTAATTTTCTTACGGGCATGATTCTCTCCTTAACAGTACATACCTATTTTATCATTTTTTCAGCAGAGAATTATTACAGAAAGGTTACAAAAAGAATAAGGTCCCTTTTCATTTTTAAAGAATAGCTGATTTTGGAGAAATATGGTATAATTTTTCCTATGGAAAAGATTATCATTACAGCAACTGCTGAAAGTATTGAACAAGTTAAACAATTGCTCGAAGCTGGCGTAGACCGTATCTATGTCGGTGAGAAAGATTTTGGCCTTCGTCTGCCAACAACCTTTAGTCATGACCAATTGCGTGAAATCGCTAATCTGGTTCATGATGCTGGTAAGAAATTGATCGTTGCGGTTAACGCCCTCATGCACCAAGGCATGATGGATTGTATTAAGCCCTTCCTCGATTTCTTGGAAGAAATTGAGACCGATTACATTACGATTGGGGATGCAGGTGTTTTTTACGTAGTCAATCGCGATGGTTATTCCTTTAAGACCATCTACGATGCTTCGACTATGGTAACAAGTAGTCGCCAGATTAACTTCTGGGGACAAAAGGCTGGCGCATCTGAGGCTGTTTTGGCGCGTGAAATTCCATCGGCTGAACTCTTCAAAATGCCAGAGATTTTGGAAATTCCTGCTGAAGTTTTGGTGTACGGTGCTAGTGTCATCCATCATTCTAAACGTCCGCTCTTGCAAAACTACTATAACTTTACGCATATCGATGATGAAAAGACGCGCAAGCGTGACCTCTTCTTGGCTGAGCCAAGTGACCCAGAGAGCCATTATTCCATTTTTGAAGACAATCATGGTACCCACATCTTTGCTAATAACGACCTTGATTTGATGACAAAATTAACAGAATTGGTGGAGCATGGCTTTACTCACTGGAAATTAGAAGGTCTCTATACACCTGGTCAGAACTTTGTTGAGATTGCAAAACTCTTTATCCAAGCGCGTAGCTTGATTCAAGAGGACAACTTTAGCCATGACCAAGCCTTCTTGCTGGATGAAGAAGTTCGTAAACTTCACCCTAAAAACCGTTTCCTTGATACAGGATTTTATGATTACGATCCTGACATGGTTAAATAAAGTAAATGATTCGTTGAGAGAAGGAAGATGCAAATATTTCTTCTCTCAATTTTTCGTATTTCTTCACCATTTTCAACAAATCAGTAAGCTAGGATGCTCTGTTTACTGGGAATTTTAATACAAGTAACCTTCTTGAGTTTGAAAATTATCCCATGTTTGCAGGTGCCAAATGGCCCTTTTTTTGGTATAATTTTTTATAATGAAAACGATTGGTAATCGCTATGTTGTGGTGGATTTAGAGGCAACTAGCACAGGTAGTAAGGCTAAAATTATCCAAGTGGGAATTGTCGTGATTGAGGACGGAAAAATCGTTGATCACTATACGACGGATGTCAATCCACATGAACCCTTAGATGCTCATATCAAAGAACTGACAGGATTGACAGACCAACGTCTGGCGCAAGCACCTGATTTTTCGCAAGTTGCCAGAAAAATCTTTGACTTGGTGGAGGATGGGATTTTTGTAGCCCACAATGTTCAGTTTGATGCCAATCTTTTGGCGGAAAATTTATTTTTTGAAGGCTATGAACTAAGAAATCCTCGTGTTGATACGGTCGAATTGGCTCAGGTCTTTTTCCCAGAACTGGAAAAATATAGTTTGCCGATTTTGTGTCGAGAATTAGGAATTCCTCTAAAACACGCCCACACAGCTCTTTCAGATGCCCAAGCTACAGCAGAATTACTCTTATTTTTACGAGAAAAGATGGCCCAACTTCCTAAAGGACTCTTGGAACGCTTGCTGGAAATGGCTGACGCTCTCTTATATGAGTCTTACCTGGTTATTGAAGAAATTTTTCGCAACCAATCTATCCTGACTTCCTCTGACTTGGTCGAAGTTCAAGGGCTATATTTCAAGAAACCTGCAACCCCAAATGAGTCACGAAAACTATCTCAAGATTTTTCTAAGAATATTTCTCTGTTAAATCTTGAAGTGAGGGAGGAGCAAGAACGTTTTGCTAAAGAGGTTGGTTTGCTATTGAAGGATGAGCCTGTATCATTAATTCAAGCGCCGACTGGAATTGGGAAAACCTATGGCTATCTCTTACCCGCTTTGTCCCAAGTGGAAAATCGTCAGATTGTCCTTAGTGTTCCGACAAAGATTCTTCAAAATCAAATCATGGAAGAAGAAGGTAAACGTCTTAAAGAGGTGTTCCATACAGATATTCATTCTTTAAAGGGGCCGCAAAATTACCTGAAGTTGGATGCCTTTTATCGTTCCTTGCAGGAAAATGATGAAAATCGCTTATTTAGACGCTTTAAAATGCAACTCTTGGTCTGGTTGACAGAGACAGAAACCGGAGATTTGGATGAGATTGGTCAGCTCTACCGTTACCAACATTTTCTGACAGACCTTCGTCATGATGGGAAGTTATCTTCTAAAAGTTTATTTGTGACGGAAGATTTTTGGAAACGTAGTCAAGAAAGGGCACAAATCTGCAAACTTTTAGTGACCAATCATGCCTATCTTGTAACCAGACTTGAAGATAATCCTGAATTTGTCAGCGACCGTTTACTGATTATTGATGAAGTCCAAAAAGTTTTGTTGGCCCTAGAAAATCTGCTTCAAGAAACCTACGATATCCAGTCTATTATCGATTTGCTTGATAAGGCTTTACTGGAGGAGCAAAATAAGGTCCAACAACGAATACTAGAAAGTATTCGCTTTGAGTGCCTTTACTTGATTGAACAATTTCAGTCTGGAAAATCTAAGAAAAATATCTTAGATTCTCTTGCCAATCTCCACCAGTATTTTTCAGAACTAGAAGTAGAAGGCTTTGAGGAGCTGGTTCGCTATTTTACAGCTGACCGAGATTACTGGCTTGAAGCAATTGAAACGAGTCAAAAGAAAATTCAGATTTCTTCTACGAAATCAGGCCGTATTCTTCTATCTTCCTTAGTGCCTGATTCATGTCAAGTCTTGGGAGTGTCGGCCACTCTTGAGATTAGTCAAAGAGTTTCTTTGGCAGACCTGTTAGGCTATCCCGAAGCTAAATTTGTTAAGATTGAAGCTTGTAAAAAACAGGATCAAGAAGTGGTCTTGGTCAAAGATTTTCCCCTGGTAACAGAAACCTCCTTAGAAGTTTATGCCAAGGAGGTAGCTGATTTACTGATGGGAGTTCAAGCTTTCCAACAACCGATTTTGGCTCTCTTTACTGCCAAAGACATGCTTCTAGCAGTATCAAATTTACTCCCTGTAAGTCATTTAGCCCAGTATAAAAATGGCGATGTTCATCAACTGAAGAAACGCTTTGAAAAAGGAGAACAACAAATCTTGCTTGGTGCAGCAAGTTTCTGGGAGGGAGTTGATTTTTCAAGCCATCCTTTTGTGATTCAGGTTGTACCAAGACTTCCTTTCCAAAATCCTCAAGAGCCCTTGACGAAAAAGATCAATCAGGAACTAATTCAAGAAGGGAAAAATGCCTTTTATGATTATCAATTGCCAATGGCCATTATTCGTTTAAAGCAAGCTTTGGGAAGAAGTATGAGACGCGAACACCAACGTTCCTTAACCCTTGTTTTGGATAGGAGAATTGTCGGAAAGCGATATGGCAAACAGATAGTAGCATCTCTAGCAAAAGAAGCGACTGTTAAAACCGTCTCTCGATCCGAAGTTGATGAGGCTGTTGATAAATTTTTAAATGAACTTTGATAAATAGTATTGTATGAAAGTATAAGGTTAGTGTATATGAAACGTTCTCTCGACTCTAGAGTCGATTATAGTTTGCTATTGCCAGTATTTTTTCTACTGGTTATTGGCGTGGTGGCTATTTATATAGCTGTTAGTCATGATTATCCAAACAATATTCTGCCCATTTTAGGGCAGCAGGTCGCCTGGATCGCCTTGGGGCTTGTGATTGGTTTTATCGTCATGCTCTTTAATACAGAATTTCTTTGGAAGGTGACACCCTTTCTGTATATTTTAGGCTTGGGACTCATGGTCTTGCCGATCGTCTTTTATAATCCAAGCCTAGTTGCATCAACGGGTGCCAAAAACTGGGTATCAATAAATGGAATTACCCTATTCCAACCGTCAGAATTTATGAAGATATCCTATATTCTCATGTTGGCTCGTGTGATTGTTCAATTTACAAAGAAACATAAGGAATGGAGACGCACAGTTCCGCTGGACTTTTTATTAATTTTTTGGATGATTGTCTTTACCATTCCAGTCCTAGTTCTTTTAGCACTTCAAAGTGACTTGGGGACGGCTTTGGTTTTTGTAGCCATTTTCTCAGGCATCGTCTTGCTATCAGGAGTTTCTTGGAAAATTATTATCCCAGTATTTGTGACTGCTGTAACAGGAGTTGCTGGTTTCTTAGCTATCTTTATTAGCAAGGACGGACGAGCTTTTCTTCACCAGATTGGAATGCCGACCTACCAAATCAATCGGATTTTGGCTTGGCTCAATCCCTTTGAGTTTGCCCAAACAACGACTTACCAGCAGGCTCAAGGGCAGATTGCCATTGGGAGTGGTGGCTTATTTGGTCAAGGTTTTAATGCTTCGAATCTGCTTATTCCGGTTCGAGAGTCGGATATGATTTTCACGGTGATCGCAGAAGATTTTGGCTTTATTGGCTCTGTCCTTGTTATCGCCCTTTATCTCATGCTCATTTATCGTATGTTGAAGATTACTCTCAAATCAAATAACCAGTTCTACACCTATATTTCCACAGGTTTGATTATGATGTTGCTCTTCCACATCTTTGAGAATATCGGTGCTGTAACGGGCTTGCTTCCTTTGACCGGGATTCCACTGCCTTTCATTTCTCAAGGAGGATCAGCTATTATCAGTAATCTGATTGGTGTTGGCTTGCTTTTATCGATGAGTTACCAGACCAATCTAGCTGAAGAAAAGAGCGGAAAAGTCCCATTCAAGCGGAAAAAGGTTGTATTAAAACAAATCAAATAAGGAGAAAATCATGGTAAAAGTAGCAGTTATGTTGGCTCAGGGCTTTGAAGAAATTGAAGCTTTGACAGTTGTGGATGTCTTGCGTCGGGCAAATATTACTTGTGATATGGTTGGTTTTGAGGAGCAAGTGACAGGTTCGCACGCAATCCAAGTAAGAGC
Source organism: Streptococcus sp. 1032 (assembly GCF_013277015.1). Taxonomy (NCBI): domain Bacteria; kingdom Bacillati; phylum Bacillota; class Bacilli; order Lactobacillales; family Streptococcaceae; genus Streptococcus; species Streptococcus sp. 1032. Next base: position 46,818 of record NZ_VMMD01000026.1, read on the forward strand.
AGATCGTGTCTTTGATGGTGATTTATCAGACTATGATATGGTTGTTCTTCCTGGCGGCATGCCTGGTTCTGCACATTTACGGGACAATCAGGCCTTGATGCAAGAATTGCAAAGCTTCGAGCAAGAAGGGAAGAAACTGGCAGCCATTTGTGCGGCACCAATTGCCCTCAATCAAGCAGGAGTGTTGAAAAACAAGAAGTTTACTTGTTATGACGGCGTTCAAGAGCAAATCCTTGATGGTCAATATGTCAAGGAAACAGTAGTGGTAGATGGTCAGTTGACAACCAGTCGAGGCCCTTCGACAGCTCTTGCCTTTGCCTACGAGTTGGTGGAGCAACTAGGAGGGGACGAAGAGAGTTTACGAACAGGAATGCTCTATCGAGATGTCTTTGGTAAAAATCAGTAAAACGGGAGTTATTCTCTCGTTTTTTATGTGGAAAAATCAGGGAAATCATCGCTTTTTTCATAAAAAAATGCTATAATGAAGGGTATGAAATATCACGATTATATCTGGGATTTAGGTGGAACTTTACTGGATAATTATGAAACTTCAACAGCCGCATTTGTTGAAACATTGGCACTGTATGGCGTCACACAAGACCATGACAGTGTCTATCAAGCTTTAAAGGTTTCTACTCCTTTTGCGATTGAGACATTCGCTCCCAATTTAGAGAATTTTTTAGAAAAATACAAGGAAAATGAAGCCAGAGAGCTTGAACACCCGATTTTGTTTGAAGGAGTTTCTGAATTATTGGAAGACATTTCAAATCAAGGTGGCCGTCATTTTTTGGTCTCTCATCGAAATAATCAGGTCTTAGAAATTTTAGAAAAAACTTCTATAGCAACCTATTTTACGGAAGTAGTGACTTCTAGCTCAGGTTTTAAGAGAAAGCCAAATCCTGAGTCTATGATTTATTTAAGAGAAAAATATCAGATTGGCTCTGGTCTTGTCATTGGTGATCGACCGATTGATATCGAAGCAGGTCAAGCTGCAAGACTCGATACCCACTTGTTTACCAGTATCGTGAATTTAAGACAAGTATTAGACATATAAGAAAAAGGAATAAGATGACAGAAGAAATCAAAAATCTGCAGGCACAGGATTATGATGCCAGTCAAATTCAAGTTTTAGAGGGCTTAGAGGCTGTTCGTATGCGTCCAGGGATGTACATTGGATCAACCTCAAAAGAAGGTCTTCACCATCTAGTCTGGGAAATTGTTGATAACTCAATTGACGAGGCCTTGGCAGGATTTGCCAGCCATATCCAAGTCTTTATTGAGCCAGATAATTCGATTACTGTTGTCGATGATGGGCGTGGTATCCCAGTCGATATTCAGGAAAAAACAGGCCGTCCTGCTGTTGAGACCGTCTTTACAGTCCTTCACGCTGGAGGAAAGTTCGGCGGTGGCGGATACAAGGTTTCAGGTGGTCTTCACGGAGTAGGGTCATCAGTCGTTAATGCTCTTTCCACTCAATTAGACGTCCATGTCCACAAAAACGGTAAAATTCATTACCAAGAATACCGTCGTGGTCATGTTGTCGCAGACCTTGAGGTGGTTGGGAATACAGATAGAACTGGAACAACGGTTCACTTCACACCAGATCCAGAAATCTTTACTGAAACAACAACTTTTGATTTTGATAAATTAAATAAACGGATTCAAGAGTTGGCCTTTCTAAATCGCGGTCTTCAAATTTCAATTACAGATAAGCGCCAAGGTTTGGAACAAACCAAGCATTACCATTATGAGGGTGGGATTGCTAGTTATGTTGAATATATCAACGAGAACAAGGATGTAATCTTTGATACACCAATCTACACAGATGGTGAGATGGATGATATCACAGTTGAGGTAGCCATGCAGTACACAACAGGTTACCATGAAAATGTCATGAGTTTCGCCAATAATATTCATACCCATGAAGGTGGAACGCATGAACAAGGTTTCCGTACAGCCTTAACACGTGTCATCAACGATTATGCTCGTAAGAATAAGTTACTAAAAGACAATGAAGACAACCTAACAGGGGAAGATGTTCGTGAAGGATTAACTGCAGTTATCTCAGTTAAACACCCAAATCCACAGTTTGAAGGACAAACTAAGACCAAACTGGGGAATAGCGAAGTGGTCAAGATTACCAATCGCCTCTTCAGTGATGCCTTCTCCGATTTCCTCATGGAAAATCCACAGATTGCCAAACGTATCGTGGAAAAAGGGATTTTAGCTGCTAAGGCTCGTGTGGCTGCCAAGCGTGCGCGTGAAGTCACTCGTAAAAAATCTGGTTTGGAAATTTCCAACCTTCCAGGGAAACTAGCAGACTGCTCTTCTAACAATCCTGCTGAAACAGAACTCTTCATCGTCGAAGGAGACTCAGCTGGTGGATCAGCCAAATCTGGTCGTAACCGTGAGTTTCAGGCTATCCTTCCAATTCGCGGTAAGATTTTGAACGTTGAAAAAGCAAGTATGGATAAGATTCTAGCTAACGAAGAAATTCGTAGTCTTTTCACAGCCATGGGAACAGGATTTGGCGCAGAATTTGATGTTTCGAAAGCCCGTTACCAAAAACTCGTTTTGATGACGGATGCCGATGTCGATGGAGCCCACATTCGTACCCTTCTTTTGACCTTGATTTATCGTTATATGAAACCAATCCTAGAAGCTGGATATGTTTATATCGCCCAACCACCAATCTATGGTGTCAAGGTTGGAAGCGAGATTAAAGAATATATTCAGCCAGGAGCAGATCAAGAAATTAAACTCCAAGAAGCCTTGGCTCGCCATAGTGAAGGACGTGCCAAACCAACCATTCAGCGTTATAAAGGTCTGGGTGAAATGGATGATCACCAATTATGGGAAACAACCATGGATCCCGAACATCGCTTGATGGCCAGAGTTTCTGTGGACGATGCTGCAGAAGCAGATAAAATCTTTGATATGTTGATGGGGGATCGAGTAGAACCTCGTCGTGAGTTTATCGAAGAAAATGCCGTTTATAGTACACTTGATGTCTAAAAAATCGGGAGAAGTAGTTCCCTTGGTCTAAAAAATATGATATAATCATTACGATTGTTTCAAGTAAAAAAGGAGTTTGATATGTCTAATGGACAACTAATTTATTTAATGGTTGCAATTGCAGTCATTTTAGTTCTGGCTTATGTAGTGGCAATCTTTCTACGTAAGCGAAATGAGGGAAGATTAGAGGCGCTAGAAGAAAGAAAAGAAGAACTATACAATCTTCCAGTAAATGATGAAGTAGAAGCTGTAAAAAATATGCACTTGATTGGACAAAGTCAAGTGGCTTTCCGTGAATGGAATCAAAAATGGGTCGATTTATCTCTCAACTCTTTTGCCGATATTGAAAATAATCTCTTTGAAGCAGAAGGCTATAACCATTCATTTCGTTTTCTCAAGGCCAGTCATCAAATTGACCAAATTGAGAGTCAAATTACTTTGATTGAAGAAGATATTGCTGAAATTCGCAATGCTTTGGCAGACTTAGAGAAGCAAGAATCTAAAAATAGTGGTCGTGTTCTTCATGCTTTGGATTTATTTGAGGAACTTCAGCATAGAGTTGCTGAAAATTCAGAACAGTATGGTCAAGCCTTGGATGAAATTGAAAAACAATTAGAAAATATCCAATCTGAATTTTCACAATTTGTAACCTTGAATTCATCGGGTGACCCTGTGGAAGCCGCAGTGATTTTGGATAATGCTGAAAATCATATCTTGGCTTTGACACATATTGTTGATCGTATACCAGCAATTGTAACAACATTATCTAAAGAGCTACCAGATCAACTAGAAGATTTAGAAGATGGTTATCGTAAACTAATTGATGCTAATTATCATTTTGTTGAAACGGATATTGAAGCACGTTTCCACTTGCTTTATGAAGCATTCAAGAAAAACCAAGAGAATATTCGTCAGTTGGAATTGGATAATGCCGAATATGAGAATGGACAGGCACAAGAGGAAATCAATGCCTTGTATGATATTTTTACTCGAGAAATTGCTGCTCAGAAAGTAGTGGAAAATCTACTTGCAACTCTTCCAACTTACCTTCAACATATGAAAGAGAATAATACTTTATTGGGAGAAGATATTGCACGTTTGAGCAAGACCTATTTACTTCCTGAGACAGCTGCAAGCCATGTTCGTCGTATTCAGACAGAATTAGAGAATTTTGAGGCAGCTATTGTTGAGGTAACTTCAAATCAAGAAGAACCAACCCAAGCTTATTCAGTTCTTGAAGAAAATCTTGAGGATTTACAAACTCAACTAAAAGATATTGAAGATGAGCAAATTTCAGTTAGTGAGCGCCTGACACAAATTGAGAAAGATGATATCAATGCACGTCAAAAGGCCAATGTTTATGTCAATCGTCTCCATACTATCAAGCGATACATGGAAAAACGCAATCTGCCAGGTATTCCACAAACTTTCTTGAAGTTATTCTTTACGGCAAGCAATAATACCGAGGATTTAATGGTTGAGTTAGAACAGAAAATGATTAACATTGAATCTGTTACCCGAGTTCTTGAAATTGCAACGAATGATATGGAAGCTTTAGAAACGGAAACTTATAATATTGTACAATATGCAACTTTGACAGAACAATTATTACAGTATTCTAACCGTTACCGCTCATTTGATGAACGCATTCAAGAAGCATTTAACGAAGCTTTAGATATTTTTGAAAAAGAATTTGATTATCATGCTTCATTTGACAAGATTTCTCAAGCATTGGAAGTGGCAGAGCCTGGTGTAACCAATCGCTTTGTTACCTCATATGAGAAAACACGTGAAACGATTCGTTTTTAATAAAAGAAAAAGATTTGATTGTGTGAGGAGCAGAATCAAATCTTTTTCTATAGTAATATCGTGAGCAAAAGGATTCAAAATGATAAAAACGCATAATAGCGGGTTTAGGAACTCTTGCTACTATGCGTTTTATTATGGAAAGACTTATTGGACTTTCTCTCAAATCGAGTTTTTACTCAAGTTCTTTACTTGATTGGGATTGAAATTCCAATCAATTTTTCTGAGTAGAGTGTCTTGATATTGGCCTCATCAATAGATTCCTTATCAATTTTACGTTTCAAGAAAAATTCTTGAATGGTTTCGATTTCAGGCTCACGAATAGCACGGTGTTTATTTGAGATGAGGATTTCATAGTGAAGCGGAGCTTGGGTAAAAATAACATCTGTATTCCCTGCAGAATAAACCTCAACAAGGGTTGCATCGGTACTTTCTAGCTGACTTTTTACAAGTTGCGAGTGTGAGTTTGTCGTATTGATAAGCTTCATAATATTTCCTCCGATTTTCTAATTCTATTATAGCACTTTTTGAATAAAGTCGCTTGATTTATACTCAATGAAAATCAAAGAGCAAACTAGGAAGCTAGCCGCGGGTTGCTCAAAACACAGTTTTGAGATTGTAGATAAGACTGACGAAGTCAGTGACCATATCTAAGGTAAGGCGACGCTGACGTAGTTTGAAGAGATTTTCGAAGAGTATTAGTCAATCTTATGCTGTTTTTTCCAAGATTGGATGGCCCATTTATGACTACCACGTTTGAGATTTTCAATAGCCTCGTCAATAGGGAACCAAGCAATATGATTAAAGTCTTCTAGTGGCTCTTGTACTTCTTTGAAAGAAGTCGCTTCATAGAGGTAGGCAGGATTGTAGTAGTAGGTGTCACGGTGACGAGAGTAGAAATATTCGTCAGCTTGTCCGTAGTAGGTACCAATTTCAGCTGTGAATCCAAGCTCTTCAATCAATTCACGCTTTAGGGCTTCCTGATGATTTTCACCTGATTCAATTTCGCCACCTGGTAAGAACCAAGCACCATTAGGAGCTTGAACTAAAACTATTTGTTTTTGTTCAGCGTCAGGGATAACTGCATACACTCCATAGCGTGCAACATAGTCTGTATTCGCTTTTTTTTCTCCGAAAGTTGGGTTTGCCATTGAATTTTCCTCATTATCTAGTATCGTTATTATTATCATAATGGACAAAGGGCAAGCTGTCAAGAAATTACAGTTATTTTAGTAAAAAAGAAGCAGAAAATTTTCATTTTCTACTCCTTTTCTATAGGATTTATACTTCTTTTTCAGAAGTTTTCACTTCAGCTTTTTTGGCAGATTTAATTTGAATCTTGCCCTTGCTGGTCATAACTGCTTTGAGATCTTTTTCGCTTGGATTTTCAAGGTAGTAGTCAGTGATTGCATCCTCAATATAGTCTTGAATAGTACGACGAAGTGGGCGCGCCCCCATTTTTGGATCATAACCAAGGTCAACCAATTTTTCCTTGACCTTTTCAGTTACATCCAAATGAATGTTATTGCTAGAAAGGCGTTTGTTAACATCCGCTAGCATGAGCTCGACGATTTCAAGGAGATTATCTTTGCTGAGAGCCTTAAATTCGATAATGCCATCAAAACGGTTCATAAACTCTGGGCTAAAGAAGTTACCGAGTTCACCGAGGACAGAGTTAGTTCGTCCTTCTCTAGCAGCACCAAATCCAACGCTGGCTTCGGCTTTTCCAGTCCCAGCATTTGAAGTCATGATGATGATGGAGTCCTTGAAGCTAACGGTGCGTCCTTGCCCATCTGTCAAACGACCATCGTCCAAGACTTGAAGGAACATGTGCATGACATCTGGATGGGCTTTTTCTACTTCATCCAATAGAATAAGAGAATATGGATTGCGGCGAACTTTTTCAGTTAATTGCCCAGCCTCATCATAGCCAACATAACCTGGAGGAGCGCCGACCAACTTAGCCACACTATGTTTTTCCATGTATTCGCTCATGTCAAAGCGAATCATGCTGTCAGCCGAACCAAAGAGTTCGATAGCTAGTTGTTTGGAAAGTTCTGTCTTACCGACACCAGTTGGTCCGACAAAGAGGAAGCTTCCAATTGGACGGTTAGGGGTACCGAGACCGACACGATTCCGGCGAATAGCCTTGGCAATCTTATCGACAGCATCGTCTTGCCCAATAACATGAGACTTGAGGTCTTCAGCTAGATGGATAAGTTGAGATTGTTCTTTCTCTTTCAAATCGCCAACAGGAATATTGGTTTTCTGCTCGATAATATGCTCAATGGTTTTTTCACTGATGATAGGAGTATCCTGGTCTGTGACCTTTTTCTTTTGCATTTCCTTATACTTAGCAATCTGGTCGCGGAAGTAGGCGGCCTTCTCAAAATCTTCCTCTCGTGTAGCTTGAGACTTGAGATTTTCAGCCTCGATTAAGCGTTGATCAATGACTTTAGGATCGACAAAATTCAAGGTCAAGTTCATCTTAGAGCCAGCTTCATCTAGGAGGTCAATGGCCTTGTCAGGCAAGAAGCGATCTTGGATGTAGCGATTGGAAAGAGTTGCAGCTGCTTCAATTGCAGCATCGGTATACTGGACGTGGTGGTAGTCTTCGTATTTCTTTTGAATTCCTTTGAGGATAGTGATTGTTTCTTCCACTGTTGGTTCATCGACTTTGACAGGCTGCATACGACGCTCTAGGGCAGCATCCTTTTCAATGATACGGTACTCATTTAGGGTAGTGGCACCGACCAGTTGTAGTTCCCCACGGGCAAGGGCTGGCTTGAGGATATTTCCAGCATCCATATTACCATCACTCGCAGAACCAGCACCAACAATTTCATGGATTTCATCGATAAAGAGAATGATATCCTCACGTTTGCGAATTTCTTCCATGAGTTTTTGCATGCGTTCTTCAAATTGTCCACGGATACCCGTTCCTTGAACCAAGCTAACCACATCCAGACGGATGACTTGTTTACCTTGGAGTTTATGTGGAACATCGCCATCAACGATTTTCTGAGCTAGACCTTCGACAACGGCCGTTTTTCCGACACCTGGTTCACCGATAAGAACAGGATTATTCTTGGTTCTACGATTGAGAATCTCGATGACACGGATAATCTCATCGTCGCGCCCAATAACAGGGTCTATATCTCCACGACGGGCAATCTCAGTTACATTGATACCAAATTCTTCCAGCAGGCCTTTTTCTTGGCTTGGGGGCGGAGTTTGGGCAGGTCCACGATTTTGGGAACCATAACCGCCATTTCCACCGTAACCTCCACCTGATTGGGTTGGGGGAGTCGGAGGAGTATTGCTAGAAGGTCTGAAATTGTTTAGATCATTGAAGAAATCACCAAAGGGGTCAAAGTCACGATTGTTCAAATCTGTCATTCCTTTAAAGAGACTGTTGTTAGGATCTGTTTTGATAATCTTGTAGCAGTTTTGACAGAGGTCAATTTGTTTTTGTTTTCCATTGAGATTGGTGTAAAGATGAATTGTTGAGTCGTTGATTTTACAGTTTTGACAAAGCATACATCTACCTCATTTCTTTCTTTAGCCTGACCTGTTTAAAGGTCAAAAATAGTCAAATTTCTATACTTTCATTATAACAGGATTGGGGTGTAAAGCAAGTAAAAAGATTGCAGCTTTGAGAAGTTGTTACAATGAAAATTTTTGTGAATTTGGACTATAAAAAAATCCTATTTGTGAGACAAAAAGGATTTTGGTTAGACATGCAGGGGGTAATCCTGCTTGTTTTAGATTAGTAGAGAAGTTCGTAAATCTCCATTGCAATCAAGTCAATGCTATCAAAAGTATAGGTTTCGCGAGCTTCTACATCACGAAGGGTAAAGATTGAGCCGTTTTCTTCGTCGTGGCTGTACGCAACTTCTGCAACAACAACTCCTTCGCGTTCAAAATTACGTTTTAAATTTCCGCCATCGTTTGCCATTGCTTCAAGGCGGTTGATGATTCTAACCAAATGTGATTCCATTTTGATTCTCCTTCATTTCTTATCGTTACTATTTTACCATAAAGGAGGCCAAATTGACTAGAAAAAACTAAGATTTCTCGCTAATTCTACTAGCTTAAAGTTTTTTTGAATAAATCAAATAAAAAGTTTGAATTTTAATTCAATACATGTTATAATCATACAGTATTCTATTTTAGAAAGCAGTGTGACTATGAATTTTTCTTTTTTACCTAAGTATTTACCTTATTTTAACTATGGGGCTGTCGTGACGGTTCTCATTTCTATCTGTGTTGTCTTTTTGGGAACCATTTTAGGTGTTGTCTTGGCTTTTGGGCAACGTTCAAAGTTTAAACCGCTTGTCTGGCTCGCCAACTTGTACGTTTGGATTTTCCGTGGGACACCGATGATGGTTCAGATTATGATTGCCTTTGCTCTTATGCATATCAATGCCCCGACTATTCAGGTTGGAATTTTGGGTGTTGATCTTTCTCGTCTGATTCCAGGGATTTTGATTATCTCTATGAACAGTGGTGCTTATGTTTCTGAGACTGTTCGTGCTGGAATCAATGCGGTTCCAAAAGGTCAGCTAGAGGCGGCCTATTCTTTAGGGATTCGTCCTAAAAATGCGATGCGCTATGTGATTTTGCCACAAGCAATCAAAAATATTTTGCCAGCATTGGGGAACGAATTTATTACCATTATCAAGGACAGCTCCCTCTTATCAGCTATCGGTGTTATGGAGTTGTGGAATGGGGCTACAACAGTTTCTACAACAACCTATCTACCTCTGACTCCACTTTTATTTGCAGCCTTTTACTACTTGATTATGACCTCTATTTTGACCGTAGCCTTGAAAGCTTTTGAAAAACGTATGGGACAAGGAGATAAGAAATAATGACAGAAACCTTGATAAAAATTGAAAATTTACATAAATCATTTGGAAAGAATGAAGTATTGAAGGGCATCAACCTCGAGATTAAAAGAGGAGAAGTTGTCGTTATCATCGGTCCTTCAGGGAGCGGGAAATCTACCCTGCTTCGCTCTATGAATTTGTTGGAAGAAGCAACTAAAGGAAAGGTTATCTTTGAGGGAGTCGATATTACGGACAAGAAGAATGACCTGTTTGCCATGCGTGAGAAGATGGGGATGGTTTTCCAACAATTCAATCTCTTTCCTAATATGACTGTGATGGAAAATATCACCTTGTCACCTATCAAGACCAAAGGTGAAAGCAAGGCAGTTGCTGAGAAGAGAGCCCAAGAGCTGTTGGAAAAAGTTGGTTTGCCGGATAAGGCAGACGCTTATCCACAGAGTTTGTCAGGTGGGCAGCAACAACGGATTGCTATCGCGCGTGGGTTGGCTATGGAACCAGATGTTTTGCTCTTTGACGAGCCGACTTCAGCTCTGGACCCTGAGATGGTTGGAGAAGTTCTAGCTGTTATGCAAGACCTTGCCAAGTCAGGAATGACTATGGTTATCGTAACACATGAGATGGGATTTGCCCGTGAGGTGGCAGATCGTGTCATCTTTATGGCAGACGGTGTGGTTGTTGAAGACGGAACACCAGAACAGATTTTTGAACAAACCCAAGAACAACGGACTAAGGATTTCTTGAGTAAGGTTTTATAAGTTAGCTTTGTTAAGCTATTTGTAACCAATTTTAAACTTTCAAGACAAGATTAGTGAAAAGCTCGACCAGAGCTTTTTCTTATAGTTTGAAACTATAGGATAGCCTAGGAAAGAAGTGTTAGAGGGGACTAGCGGTTTTTGGTATAATGGAAGATATTTGAAAGAAAAGAGAAGTGATATGACACAGATTATTGATGGGAAAGCTTTAGCGGCCAAATTGCAGGGGCAGTTGGCTGAAAAGACTGAAAAATTAAAGGAAGAAATAGGTCTAGTGCCTGGTTTGGTAGTGATTTTGGTTGGGGACAATCCAGCCAGCCAAGTTTACGTTCGCAACAAGGAACGCTCTGCCCTTGCGGCTGGTTTCCGTAGCGAAGTAGTGCGAGTTCCAGAGAACATTACGCAAGAGGAATTGTTAGACTTGATTGCCAAATACAATCAAGATCCAGCTTGGCATGGGATTTTGGTCCAGTTACCATTACCAAAACATATCGATGAAGAGGCGGTTTTATTAGCTATTGACCCAGAAAAGGATGTGGATGGTTTCCATCCCCTAAACATGGGGCGTCTTTGGTCTGGTCATCCAGTCATGATTCCTTCGACACCTGCAGGAATTATGGAAATGTTTCATGAATATGGGATTGAATTAGAAGGTAAAAATGCGGTCGTCATCGGTCGTTCAAACATTGTTGGAAAACCCATGGCCCAGCTTCTTTTAGCCAAAAATGCAACAGTAACCTTGACCCATTCACGTACTCATAATCTTGCCAAGGTAGCTGCTAAAGCAGATATTCTGGTTGTTGCAATCGGTCGTGCCAAGTTTGTGACTCCTGACTTTGTCAAACCAGGTGCGGTAGTCATTGACGTTGGGATGAATCGTGATGAAAATGGTAAGCTCTGTGGGGATGTGGATTATGAGGCAGTTGCCCCACTTGCTAGCCATATTACGCCAGTTCCTGGAGGTGTTGGTCCTATGACCATTACTATGCTGATGGAGCAAACCTATCAGGCGGCACTTCGGACATTGGACAAGGACTAGGAAAATGAAATTCGTATTTGATTTGGATGGGACGCTGTCTTTTGACTATATGACCATAGATGAAGAGATTAGGCAGGTTCTTTTAAAGGCTGAAGATTATGGACATGAGGTTGTATTTGCCTCAGCACGCTCTTATCGAGATAGTTTAGGCTTATTAGGTTCCGAGCTTAGTCAGTGCTTGGTCATAGGTTTGAATGGTGGTGTAGCCTATTATCTGGGAAAAGCTATCTATGAAATGAATCTCGATGCTAGGATTTATCAGGCTCTAGTGGATTATTGCCAGACCTATAATCTTCCTTTCTTTGTAGATGATTGCTTTGACTATAGTGGTCAGATTGTAGAGAAGATTCCATTTTTCTCCAGTGTGGATCCCCTAAAGGTAGCTCGTCATCAGAAACTCGAGGACTTAGGGACTCCGATTAAGGTAGTCGTTTATATGGGTGACCATGAGGATTTGCTTGATGATCTGCTTGGTCAGTTAGAAAGACTGGGGCTAGCCCATCTGTCCTATCATACGCATGAAAAGTGTCTTTATGTCAACCCCTTGGATACTCATAAGGCGACAACTGTTGAAAAGTTATGTGGGGAGAACTTCATTGCTTTTGGAAATGACCAAAACGATATTGAACTGTTTAAAACGTCTCTCTATTCTATCCAAATTGGAGATTTCGCTGGCCTTACTCCATATGCAGATGAAACGCTAAAGATAAAGGGAGCTCCTTCTCCGACAGTAGCAGACAAAATCTTACAAACTTTTACGGAATTTAAGGGAAAATAGTAGAAAAGGAGGTCTGCGCCTCCTTTTTGTTGTATAATAAAAGCGAGAGGAAAAAAGGATGAAAGTGATTGATCAAACCTTACTAGAAAAAGTTATTATTGAACGTTCTCGTACCAGTCATAAAGGGGACTACGGTCGTCTGCTGTTGCTTGGTGGGACTTATCCTTATGGAGGTGCTATCATTATGGCTGCACTAGCTGCTGTTAAGAGTGGTGCAGGATTGGTGACCGTTGGAACGGACAGGGAAAATATTCCAGCTCTGCACAGCCATTTACCTGAGGCTATGGCCTTTTCTCTTCAAGACCAGCAGTTGTTAAAAGAGCAATTGGAGAAGGCAGAAGTTGTCTTGCTGGGACCTGGTTTACGAGACGATGCTTTTGGAGAAAATCTAGTCAAACAGGTCTTTGCTAACTTAAGCCAAAATCAGATTTTGATTGTAGATGGAGGGGCCTTGACCATCCTTGCTAGAACAAGTTTGTCATTTCCTTCGAGTCAGCTTATCCTAACTCCTCACCAAAAAGAATGGGAAAAATTATCTGGAATTACGATTGAAAAGCAAAAGGAAGATGCAACGGCTAGTGCCCTGACTTCCTTTCCTCAAGGAACAATTTTGGTGGAGAAAGGCCCAGCTACTCGTATTTGGCAAGTTGACCAGTCTGATTATTACCAGTTACAGGTTGGTGGTCCCTATCAGGCGACTGGGGGAATGGGAGATACTCTGGCTGGGATGATTGCAGGATTTGCAGGCCAGTTTAAACAAGCCAGTCTCTACGAGAGTGTGGCAGTAGCGACTCATCTTCATTCAGCTATAGCCCAAGAACTATCTCAAGAACAGTATGTGGTCTTGCCGACGGGAATTAGTAATTGTCTTCCTAAAGTAATGAAAATTATTTGTCAACAAGAGAGGGTAAGCAAAGATAAACTTGTTTAAAATAGATAGATAAACCTACTTCCTTCTCTTAATTTATGATTCTTGAAATGCGCCTGCTTTAATGCTAAACTAGACGTATCAAAGTTAAGGTCTTATTTTTGGAACTGGAAAGAGATGAACAAATCAAATACATAAAAGATAAACTCATTTTTATTCGTTTGGTAAAAAGAAAATGCATATTTTTAAAGAAAGATTGATGAAAAATGTAAATTTGATCTTTTCACTTGAATAAAAAGCGGTTTCATAGTAAAATAAGAACTGAGAATGATGGAGGTAAATCGGTGGAAAATCTGAAGAAAATGGCAGGTATCAAGGCTGCTGAGTTTGTCAAGGATGGCATGGTCGTTGGACTTGGAACAGGCTCGACTGCCTATTATTTTGTCGAAGAAATCGGTCGTCGTATCAAGGAAGAAGGATTGCAGATTATAGCTGTAACGACTTCTAGTGCGACCACTAAACAGGCAGAAGGCCTTAATATCCCACTCAAATCTATTGACCAAGTAGACTTTGTCGATGTGACAGTTGATGGCGCGGATGAAGTGGATAGTCAGTTTAATGGAATCAAAGGTGGTGGTGGTGCTCTTCTGATGGAGAAGGTTGTTGCGACACCATCAAAAGAATACATTTGGGTGGTGGATGAAAGCAAGCTAGTCGAAAAACTAGGTGCTTTTAAATTGCCAGTAGAAGTGGTTCAGTATGGTGCAGAACAGGTCTTTCGTCGTTTTGAACGAGCTGGCTACAAACCAAGTTTCCGTGAAAAAGATGGCCAACGTTTTGTGACGGATATGCAGAATTTTATCATCGATCTTGCCTTGGATGTCATTGAAGATCCAATTGCTTTCGGACAAGAATTGGACCATGTCGTTGGTGTCGTAGAGCACGGTTTATTCAACCAAATGGTGGATAAGGTCATTGTTGCTGGACGAGATGGGGTTCAGATTTTAACCTCAAGAAAAGAAAAATAGAAGGGGGCATAAGATGTCTAAATTTAATCGTATTCATTTGGTGGTACTGGATTCTGTAGGAATCGGAGCTGCACCAGATGCTAATAACTTTGTCAATGCAGGGGTTCCAGATGGAGCTTCTGACACACTGGGACACATTTCAAAAACAGTTGGTTTGAATGTCCCAAATATGGCTAAAATAGGTCTTGGAAATATTCCTCGTGAAACTCCTCTTAAGACTGTACCGGCAGAAAGCAATCCAACTGGATATGCAACAAAATTGGAAGAAGTATCCCTTGGTAAGGATACCATGACTGGGCACTGGGAAATCATGGGACTCAACATTACTGAGCCTTTCGATACTTTCTGGAATGGATTCCCAGAAGAAATCTTGACAAAAATCGAAGAATTTTCAGGACGTAAGGTCATTCGTGAAGCCAACAAACCTTACTCAGGAACAGCCGTTATCGATGATTTTGGACCACGTCAGATGGAAACTGGAGAGTTGATTATCTATACTTCAGCTGATCCTGTTTTGCAAATTGCTGCCCACGAAGATATTATTCCTTTGGACGAATTGTACCGTATCTGTGAATACGCTCGTTCAATTACCCTTGAGCGCCCTGCCCTTCTAGGTCGTATCATTGCTCGCCCTTATGTAGGTGAACCAGGCAACTTCACTCGTACAGCCAACCGTCGTGACTTAGCCGTTTCTCCATTTGCACCGACTGTTTTGGATAAATTGAATGAAGCTGGTATCGATACTTATGCTGTTGGTAAAATCAATGATATATTTAACGGTGCTGGTATTAACCATGACATGGGCCACAACAAGTCAAACAGCCATGGAATTGATACACTATTGAAGACCATGGGCCTTGCTGAATTTGAAAAAGGATTCTCATTCACAAACTTGGTTGACTTTGATGCCCTTTACGGCCACCGTCGTAATGCTCATGGTTATCGTGATTGCTTGCATGAGTTTGATGAACGCTTGCCTGAAATTATCGCAGCCATGAGAGAGGATGACCTTCTTTTGATTACTGCTGACCATGGAAATGACCCAACCTATGCAGGAACAGACCACACTCGTGAATATATTCCACTTTTGGCTTACAGTCCTGCCTTTAAAGGAAATGGTTTGATTCCAGTTGGACATTTTGCAGATATTTCAGCGACTGTTGCAGATAACTTTGGTGTTGAAACAGCCATGATTGGGGAAAGTTTCTTAGATAAATTGGTATAAAATGACGCACTATGCTTTGCTGGTGAGGGGTATTAATGTTGGTGGCAAGAATAAGGTCGTCATGGCGGAGCTTCGTCAAGAACTGACAGAATTGGAACTGGAAAAGGTTGAAAGCTACATCAACAGTGGCAATATTTTCTTTACTTCGGCAGACTCAAAATCCCAATTGATTGAAAAATTAGAGACTTTCTTTGCAGTCCATTATCCATTTATTCAGAGTTTTTCCATAATGAGTCAAGAAGACTATGAAGCAGAAGTGGAGAATCTACCAGCTTGGTGGAATGAAGATTTGGCACGAAAAGACGTCCTCTTTTACACTGAGGGCTTGGACGTGGAGCAAGTCATCGCGACAGTTGAAAGTTTAGAGCTGAAAGATGAGGTGCTTCATTTTGGAAAACTTGGTATTTTCTGGGGAAAATTCTCTGAAGAAACCTACTCTAAAACTGCCTATCACAAGTACTTGCTCAAGGTGCCTTTCTATCGCAATATTACTATTCGCAATGCCAAAACCTTTGACAAAATCGGTCAAATGCTAAAAAATAATAATAAAGGAGACACACAATGACATTTTTAGACAAAATCAATGAAACAGCTGCTTTCCTGAAAGAAAAGGGAATCCAAACGCCTGAGTTCGGTCTAATCCTTGGGTCAGGTCTTGGAGAATTGGCAGAAGAAATCGAAAATCCAGTTGTAGTAGACTATGCGGATATTCCAAACTGGGGCCGTTCAACAGTAGTTGGTCACGCTGGGAAATTGGTATATGGTGAACTTGCAGGTCGCAAGGTCTTGGCTCTTCAAGGTCGCTTCCATTTTTACGAAGGCAATCCTCTGGAAGTCGTGACTTTCCCAGTACGTGTCATGAAAGTTCTTGGATGTGAAGGTGTTATTGTAACCAATGCAGCTGGTGGTATTGGTTATGGTCCTGGTACTTTGATGGCTATCTCAGATCATATCAATATGACGGGGCAAAATCCATTGATGGGTGAAAACTTGGATGACTTTGGTCCACGTTTCCCAGATATGTCTAAGGCCTACACTCCAGAATACCGTGCTACTGCCCATGAAGTGGCTAAAAAACTGGGTATCAAGCTTGATGAAGGTGTCTATATCGGTGTAACCGGTCCAACTTATGAAACACCAGCAGAGATTCGTGCCTATAAGACACTGGGAGCAGATGCAGTTGGTATGTCTACGGTTCCTGAAGTTATCGTGGCAGCCCACTCAGGCTTAAAAGTTCTAGGAATTTCATGTATTACTAACTTTGCGGCTGGTTTCCAAGAAGAACTCAACCACGAAGAAGTTGTAGAAGTGACTGAACGTGTTAAAGGTGATTTCAAAGGCTTGCTTAAAGCGATTCTTGCAGAATTGTAAGAAAAAAGATTTAAAAGGGGGATGTCTCTGTCTTTTCAGGATTGACTGCCTATCCGGATTAAAGAAGAAACATAGGTAGACTATGGGTTTCTTCCTACTCTTGTACCTGAAAGAGTCTGATAGCCAGCATTGTGAAAGACAAGAATCTAGGAAGCTGGAATTAGCTTCCTAGCCAAGCAGACTAGTATGATAAGAAGAGATAAGAATGAATTTACTTTCTGAATTTCTCAGTCTTATCATATATAGCACAATGAGATTTTGCTTGAGTCTGCTTACAAATAAACGAAAAGAAAGATAAGAAATAATGAAAATTGGTCAACGAATTATGCGCTTTGGCATAAAAAAATTAAGTATCGGGGTTGTATCTGTTGCAGTCGGCTTCGCATTTCTAGCTCCAGCTGGAATTTCAGCCAATGAACTAAAGCAAGATGTAACATCTGAAGTGGCAACAAGAGTGCTAGATTCTAAGGAGGAATTGAGAGAGCCGGAAAATGTTGCTCCAAAACTAGAAACTCCTCTTAAAGAGGAGCCAAGACTAGCTCCTCAACCGCTTCTGGAAGCAAGTGAAGTTCTTGAAAACAAAAGGGAAGAGTCAAAAGTAGAGACAACAGAGCCAGCTCAAGACTCGCCTATTCATGCTCCTGTAGAAGAAACTAAAGAAGAAGTTGTGACAGAAAAACCAACAAATACTCGTTCTTTAACAGCAGAAGATTTGGTGAAGATTTCCAAAGGGGAATTACATTTAGAAAATGATTTGATTGATGAATCTCTCTATGGTGAAAAAGTTCTCGATTTGGAAGGGGATGATGACCAAGATGGCATCAAAAACAAAGATGAACTTTATGTGTACAACAAAGATGGTAAGGATTATCTAGGATATAACAGTCATCCCTTGCTAGCAGACAGTGATGGGGATGGTTTGGCAGATGGAGAAGATGACAATAAGAAAGAATGGTATGTCACAGACCGTGATTCTCTTCTCTTTATGGAGTTAGCCTATCGAGACGATGATTATATTGGGAAAATTTTAGATCATAAGAATCCTTTCCCGAGTCTCTATCTTGATCGTCAAGAATACAAACTCATGCACAATGAATTGGCTCCTTTCTGGAAGATGAAAAAAGCCTACCATGCAGATAGTGGCTTGGATGCTTTCTTATTTGAGACCAAGAGCGACCTTCCTTATCTCAAAGATGGAACGGTGCACATGTTGGCTATTCGTGGAACGCGAGTTAATGATGCCAAGGACTTAAGTGCAGATTTGGTTTTATTAGGGGGAAATAAACCAGCTCAAGCGGATGATATCCGCAAAGTTGTTGGAGAATTAGCCAAGGATACAAGTATTACCAAGTTGTATATGACAGGTCATTCTCTTGGAGGCTACCTAGCTCAGATTGCAGCGGTTGAAGCTTACCAAAAATATCCTGATTTTTATAACCATGTATTACGGAAAGTAACGACTTTCAGTGCTCCTAAAGTGATTACTTCCAGAACTGTTTGGAATGCTAAGAATGGTTTCTGGGATGTTGGTTTGGAAAGCCGTAAATTAGCTGTTAGTGGAAAAATTAAGCATTATGTGGTTGATAATGATAATGTTGTGACTCCCTTGATTCATAATGATCGTGATATCGTTACATTTACAGGTAATTCACGCTTTAAACACCGTTCTCGTGGCTATTTTGAAAGTCGAATGAATGATATTCCTAACTTTAATATTGGTAAACGAGCTACCTTGGATAAACATGGTTATCGTGATCCGAAATTGGATAAAGTGCGATTCTTTAAGAAACAGGCTCTGCCTCAATCTTCTAGTCAACCAAGCGCTGAACCAATGGAAAATATTGCCTTAGGGAAACAGGTTACTCAAAGTTCGACAGCTTTCGGAGGAGATGCTAGAAGAGCTGTGGATGGCAAAGTTGATGGTAACTATGGTCACAATTCTGTCACTCACACCAACTTCCAATCCAAGCCTTGGTGGCAAGTAGATTTGGCTAAAGAAGAAACCATTCGCCAAATCAATATTTACAACCGCACAGACACTGCCCAGGATAGATTGGCAAACTTTGATGTCATTCTTTTAGACAGTTCTGGTAAAGAAATTGAAAGAAAACGAATAACATCTCTTAAAGATGTATCAGCACAAATTGCGATTAACCATAAAAAAGCGCGCTATGTTCGAATTGAGCTAGAAGGCTATAATGCCCTCAGTCTTGCAGAAGTCCAAGTATATCGTGCTGAGAATATCGCTTGGAAAAAACAAGCTAAGCAAAGTTCTACTGATTTTGGTGGAGATGCTAGTCGTGCCTTGGATGGCAATACCAATAGTAGTTATAGCCAGCAATCAATTACCCATACTAAGTTTGAAAATCAACCTTGGTGGGAAGTTGATTTAGGTCGTACAGAACAGGTAGGACTTGTTCGCCTTCATAACCGTGGGGATGGAGAACTTTCTAAACGTCTGTCAGACTTTGATGTGATTTTGTATGATGAAAAAGGAACAGAAGTTGCTAGACAGTATGTTTCTAAACTTGACGGAACGAGCTTGGATGTTCAATTAAATGGGAAATTGGGACGCCGTGTTCGTGTGCAACTACGTAAGAACAATCAAGCCCTCAGTCTTGCAGAAGTAGAAGTTTTCCGCTTTATAGCTACGAATGGTGAGACGGCGACACAAGTTTCTAAGCCAGTTCAACCAATCAGTCAGACTCCTGTGAAAGATAAAACATTGACAATTCAACATAGTGGAGCTTACATTGCCCGCTACTCTATAACTTGGGAAGAAGTTACAGTAGATAAAGATGGAAACCAAGTTGTTCGTAGTCGTTCTTGGGAAGGAAACGGTCGCAACCAGACTGCAGGTTTTGTCCTCAACCTCCCAATCAAAGAAAATATGAGAAATTTGCGAATTAAGATTGAGAAAAAGACAGGTCTACTATGGAATAGATGGCAAACAATCTATGAAAACAGACCAATTTTAGCTCAACCCCACCGTAAAATTACCCATTGGGGAACAACATTAAATTCTAAGATTTCTGATGACGATGTCTTGTAAAAAATCCTACTATTTAATAATGAGATGATTTAGTTTATAAGAGAAGTACTACCTGAGCTTGAATAGAACTCAGGTAGCTCTCTGTGAAAGAACAAAATTAAACAGAAAGGTAGAGTGAGGTGTTCTGATTTGAACACGAGTAGAAATTCGTACCTATAAGATGCTTGGAACAGATGTGGTCGGAATGTCAACTGCTCCTGAAGTTATTGTTGTAGCCTACTCGGGTTTGAAACTTCTAGGAATTTTATGTATTACTAACTATACTACTGGTTTCAAAGAAGAGATTAACCACGAAGAGGTTATAGAAGTGACTGAGTGTGTTAAAGGTGATTTTAAAGGCTTACTTAAAGCCGTTTTTACTGAATTATTACTATGTTAAAAGAAGTGAGGAGTATTTTTCAGAAAATCCCTTATAATCTTAAATTATTCCTAGCAGTCATTTTGCAAGGAATAGTTTCAGGTTTATCTGGTATTTTTCTACATTATCTTTTAAAGATAATAGAGGAGATAGCTTTTGGTCAATCAGAGCATCAAACTGTATTCTTGACAGATGGAGTTTCCTCGTCGCGGATAGGATTAAGTTTAATAATCGTGGGTGCCAGCTCATCCTTGGTCTGGTATTTCTTGCAAAAAAAATCACAGATTTTTTCCATTAAAGCACAGATGAAGGATGAGACTTCACAATACAAACTTCATTTTTTAAAACAGCTATTTCATTCAATTTGGCAGATTATTGCAGTTGGAGGGGGAGCACCTATTGGTAAAGAAGCTGCGCCACGAGAGATTGG
Source organism: Streptococcus sp. 1032 (assembly GCF_013277015.1). Lineage (NCBI taxonomy): Bacteria > Bacillati > Bacillota > Bacilli > Lactobacillales > Streptococcaceae > Streptococcus > Streptococcus sp. 1032. Next base: position 67,393 of record NZ_VMMD01000026.1, read on the forward strand.
AACTCTATTTGCAGGACCAATTGGAAAAATATGTTCTCTCTCTAAGAAGGATCAAATCTTTCTCCTTGCTTGTGGTGCTGGTGCTGGTTTAGCAGCTGTCTACCAGGTTCCATTAACAAGTGTCTTCTTTGTTTTTGAAACTCTAGGAATTGCTCTATCTATTAAACGAGTTGTCTTAGTCGGTTTGACTACCTATGTCTCAACCTATACAGCAGGCTTGGTTATTTCAGATCAGGCTCTCTACCAGATTCCAGCCATCGCATGGTCATTAAAGGAAATGTGGATTATTCCCTTATTACTTTTTTTCTTAACCCCACTAGCTTGGCTTTTTGGTCGCTTGAGTAAAGAAGTGTCTTCAAACAGGATAAAAGATAAACGAGTACTTCTCACATTGCCTACAGCTTTTCTTTTTCTTGCTGGGTTGGCAAGTTATTTTCCACATCTACTTGGAAATGGACGTATGATGGCTCAGGAAGTATTGAATGGTAGCAATGGCAAAACAGTATTCCTCTTGTTTATCCTAAAAGCACTGGTCGTTCTTATTACTCTGTGGGCAGGAGCCTATGGTGGTACACTTACGCCATCTTTTGCCTTGGGGATGGCTGGAGCTGCTCTCTTTGGAATGATTCTAGGTGGGGATAGCCAGCCAAGCATTTTGCTTTTGGGATCTGTTTGCTTTTTGTCTGTGACCTTGAGGGCCCCCTGGTCTGCAACTGGATTAGTTATAGGTTTCACTGGGCTAGGTATAGATTCTCTTCCGTATCTCTTAGTAACAGCTGTTTTAGCTTATGAATTTGCAAAAATATTAGACCGTTTTTCTTGGGCTAACATACTGTGTCAGAAGTCAAAGAATAAAGTAATTAGGTAGGAAATGCCCATTTCTTCCAGTCAAGGATTTGATTTAAAAGATTAAAAAATATTTATAACTGTTTTAAATAAAAATGAAGTAGGCCTATTGGAATCTTGATCGAATCCGATTTTTCCTAGCTATATAATATAAAAAAAGAAAGGTAGAGCGTGTGTTTTGATTTGAACACGAGCGGAAAACTTTTCATAACAATAAAAGAAAGGATGGGTTAACTGTATTCATTGAACTGAATACGGGCGGAGAACTGTGTAAAAAAGATAAACTGTCTAGCATCTGAGATGCTTCGTCAGTTTCCTATTTTTACTTTGTTCTCTGTCGCCCTTTATATCTTAATTATGTCTATCCATATTGCTGCTCAGCAGGGTGAAATTGCTGATAAAATTCTTCTTCCTGGGGATCCTCTTCGTGCTAAGTTTATTGCGGAGAATTTCCTTGAAGATGCTGTTTGTTTTAACGAAGTGCGTAACATGTTTGGTTATACTGGTACTTACAAGGGTCACCGTGTATCTGTCATGGGAACTGGGATGGGAATGCCATCTATTTCGATTTATGCGCGTGAGTTGATTGTTGACTACGGCGTGAAAAAATTGATCCGTGTGGGAACTGCAGGTTCTTTGAATGAAGATGTACACGTTCGTGAATTGGTTTTGGCGCAAGCAGCTGCAACTAATTCAAACATCGTCCGTAATGACTGGCCACAGTATGATTTCCCACAAATCGCTAGCTTTGACTTGCTGGACAAGGCCTACCATATCGCCAAAGAACTTGGTATGACAACCCACGTTGGGAACGTTTTATCATCTGATGTCTTTTACTCAAACTACTTTGAAAAGAATATCGAGCTTGGTAAATGGGGAGTCAAGGCTGTGGAAATGGAAGCAGCGGCTCTTTACTATCTTGCTGCTCAACACCATGTTGATGCTTTAGCTATTATGACTATTTCAGATAGTTTGGTTAATCCAGATGAAGATACAACTGCAGAAGAACGTCAAAACACCTTCACTGATATGATGAAGGTCGGTTTGGAAACATTGATTGCAGACTAAAGGTAGGCTATATTCAGAATGATTTCTCTTGTTCTCAAAATGATAACTATCAACAATGAATCGATCCTGAAATAGGTAAGAATAAGGAAATTGAAGGAAGCCTAATTGTGTCAAAGGACCGAGACTAGTCAGTTTAATATCTAAATCATAATCAAATAAAGTTGGAAGCCAAGTTGACAAGAAGTCAAGACTTTCAACTTTTTAACTTGAAAATTCCTAGGAGTACAAAATGGATAAGATTGAACAATTACAAGGTATTATTGATCAAAGTCAGAGCATTGTCTTTTTCGGTGGTGCAGGGGTTTCTACAGAGTCTAATATTCCAGATTTTCGTAGTTCAGATGGTATATATAGTCTGAAACTGGGTCGCCATTTTACTGCCGAGCAACTGGTTTCACGCACTATGTTTGAGCGCTATCCAGAGGATTTTTTTGATTTCTACAAAAAGTATCTGGTCTATCCTGATGCCAAGCCGAATTTAGCACATGATTATCTAGCGTCGTTGGAAAAAACAGGTAAATTAAAGGCGATTGTGACGCAAAATATCGATAGTCTCCATGAAATGGCAGGATCTCAGAAAGTTTTGAAACTGCATGGTAGTGCAGATTGTAATTATTGTTTGGGCTGTCATCGCTTTTATGATTTGACTGCCTTTTTGGAACTTGAAGGTCCAGTTCCCTACTGCTTAGATTGTCGCAAGGTGGTCAAACCTGACGTGACCCTTTATGAGGAAGCGCTAGATATGGATGTATTTAGTCGCGCAGCTCGAGCCATTCAGCAAGCAGATTTGTTGATCATTGGTGGAACTTCCTTAGTTGTTTACCCTGCAGCTAGTCTAGTCAATTATTTTTCAGGGTCAAATCTTGTTGTTATCAACAAGTCCAGCACTCCTCAAGACAGCCAAGCTGATTTAGTTATCGAAGGTAAGATTGGAGAAGTTTTTTCTAAATTGAGACAATAAAAAACTGAAAGAAGTAGGATTATACTTCCTTCAGTTTTTTTGTATCACGAACTCAGAAACTATGAACAAGATTCTCTTCATTTCTAGGGGAATTTTATTGTTGATTTATAAATTGCTCGAGTTATTTTTAATTGTTGAATAAAAGGAAAAAAGATGACTTCTGGATGAAAAACTTCCTTTTTTAGTCAATCAGTACATGCTGATTTTAATGAAATGCTACTATATTGTTTACTTTTTTAAAGATCGCAAAAAACAATCAATCTCTGCTTGAGAATGGAGAATATGCATCTTTTCTGGGTAAGTATTGTTTAAGTATTGGTATCTATCCTTAGCATTTTTTGTTCGACCATCCCAGAGAATCCATCGAATAAACTCCCGATTAAATTGTTCTTGACAACCTTCTGCCATACTTTCTCTGACCTTGCCTCGGTATTTGAGATAACGTTTAAAAGCTCGAAAGAGACAGGTAAATGGTGAAAAATTGAGAAAGATGATTTGGTCAGCTTCCTGCATTCTTTCCTCATAGAAACACCAAGAATAATTTCCATCGATGACCCAAGCTTCATGCTTGGTGAGAAAACGTTTCATCTCGGTTAACATCCATTCACGGTCACTGTCTTGCCAACCAGGTTGAAATTGGAGTGTATCCATGTGAAGTTTTGGGATGGAGTAGTAGAGAGATAACTTTTCAGCTAGAGTTGACTTACCAGCACCAGAATATCCGATAATTGCGATTTTCATTTTCTACCTTTTCCTATTTGAGGACAAAAAAACAGCCTCTATGGACTGTTTCTTATTTAGCAAGTTTAGCTGAAAGACGAGCTTTATCGCGGCTTGCTTTGTTTTTGTGAATCAAACCTTTAGTTTCTGCTTTATCGATAGCTGAGCTAGCAGCACGGAAAAGTTCTTCAGATGGGTTTGCTTCGAAAGCTTTGATAGCAGTACGCATAGCTGATTTTTGAGCTGAGTTCTTTTCGTTTTGTTTAACGTTCAATTCAGCGCGTTTGATAGCTGATTTAATGTTTGCCAATGTTCTTACCTCCATATTTACTAACTATACCATTATATCTGAAAACTTACGTTTTGACAAGGGAAAATTATTTTTTTAAGTAAATTTCATCGATTTCATGGTTCTTTGTTTTATGAAGAATCACTTCTGCACGATTTCTAGTTGGTTCAATATAATTTTGTAGATTTGTGAGATTGATACTGGTCCAGACCTGATGGGCAAAGGACTCCACTTCCCCAATCGGCATTTGTGTAAAACGATAATAGTAGCTATTAGGGTCATTTTGGGCTAGGCTCAGCATTTTCAAGAAACGGTCCAGATACCAACTCTCAATATCATCCACTCCAGCATCAACATAGATGGAAAAGTCGAAGAAGTCAGTGATATAGAGACGATCGTTTTGTGGATTTTGAAAGACATTGATTCCCTCAACAATTACAAAATCAGCAGCTTTGACACTTTGTTTCTCTTCGGGTACGATGTCGTAGACTTCATGAGAATAGACAGGAATATCCACATCTTGTCCATTTTTGATGCGGTCCAAGAAGTTGAGAAGAGCTTCCATATCATAACTTTCAGGAAATCCCTTACGATTTAGAATCCCCTGCTCAATCAAGGTTTGGTTGGGATAGAGAAAGCCGTCAGTTGTTACCAATTCAACCCTAGCATCTGTAAGCGTACGGGATAGTAGGATTTGCAGTAGGCGACTAGTTGTGGATTTTCCAACGGCAACACTCCCAGAAACCCCAATAATAAAAGGTTGAGATTTACTTTCACGTTGGAGGAAAATTCCTTTTGAAAAGGCCAAATCATCCTTGGTACGCTTGTAAATCTGGATGAGATGGGCTAAGGGAAGATAGACATCAGTAACATCCTGCAAGCTAATCTGATCATTAAAACTCTTGATAGATTCCAATTCCTCTTCTGTCAAAGGGGGTGTGGTCTTTCGATGTAAAGATTGCCAAGTCCGGCGGCTAATTTTTTCAAAATGTAAAAATTCGTTGGTCATTTGTTTTCCCCTAGATATTTTGTTTATCATATCATAAAAAGTTAAAAAAATAAAGCGGTTTCTTGATGATAGTAAGCCAATATCGTATAATAGAGGTAGATAGAGGTTGACCAATTTATTGATGAAGTAGGAGCTACTTTCTCCTGACTTATAAGCTAATAAAGGGGACTTTGGGATTCACAACTTATAGGAGGTGTACTATGAAAATCTTAAAACGTTACATATTGGAACTTTGTTTTATTTTAAGTTTTGCACTACCTTTTATAAAAGGGGCGAATGCGGATAATGGCAGACGCTTTGTGGAAATCTATTACGGTTTTACTTTTTTGATGGAACATGCTATTGTAACAGCTGTATTTATCTGTTCGCTCTTGATTGCTTGCCTACTAAAAAAACGGTGGACGAAATGGCTTGCTGCTGGAAGTTATCTATTTTTGATTTTGTGGATTGCTACAGAGGGTTATTTCTTCCGCATGTCGCTAGAAGATTTGGTACGGCTTTGGACAAGTTTGGAAATCCTGACAAAAACGTATCAGTTGGGCTTTTATCTAAATATTTTGTTGGGAATTTTGTTGATAATTAAGTATCTGAAGGTTAAGCAATAGTAATAAAAATGCGCTTGATTATAGACAATAAATTTGTTGTTTTATCATGGCAATGATAGCTGTAGTCCTAGATGAAATACTATTTGCTTATAAAGGTTGAAAGAGATTGAAGGGGAGCTATTGTAAAGCAACTTCCTTCAATCTTTTTGTCTCATTCTGGATATGTAAACGATTTACAATTTAAGTCAAATTATGGTAAAATAGTTTCATGAGTAAAATGTATTATGCAGAGAATCCTGACGCTGCTCACGACATTCATGAGTTGAGAGTGGACTTGTTGGGAGAAAAAATGACCTTTCTGACGGATGCAGGTGTTTTTAGCAAGAAGATGGTTGACTTCGGAAGTCAACTCTTGCTCAAGTGTCTTGAGGTCAACCAAGGAGAGACAGTCCTAGATGTCGGCTGTGGTTATGGTCCATTAGGTTTGTTCTTAGTCAAGGCTTACGGCGTTCAGGCGACCATGGTCGATATCAATAATCGTGCCTTGGATTTGGCTAAGAGAAATGCTGAACGAAATAAAGTAGAAGCGACGATTTTCCAGTCCAACATCTATGAACAAGTTGAAGGACATTTTGACCATATCATTTCCAATCCCCCTATTCGTGCTGGAAAAAAAGTCGTTCATGAAATCATCGAGAAAAGTAAAGATTTCTTGGAAATTGGTGGAGATTTGACCATCGTCATCCAGAAAAAACAAGGGGCTCCAAGTGCTAAGTCTAAGATGGAAGATGTGTTTGGCAATTGTGAAATCCTAAAAAAAGACAAGGGATACTATATCCTTAGAAGTGTGAAAGAATGAGAGCAGTTGATTTAATCCAAAAGAAACGAGATGGTCAAGAACTGACTTCGAGTGAAATTGAATGGCTGGTAGAAGGCTATGTGTCAGGAACTGTTCCTGATTATCAGATGTCTGCCTTTGCTATGGCTATCTATTTCAAAGGAATGACGACTCGAGAAATATCTGATTTGACCATGAATATGGTTCAGACAGGGCAAGAGTTTGATTTATCTGCTATTGATGGGGTTAAGGTTGACAAGCATTCTACTGGTGGTGTTGGTGATAAGGTGACCTTGATTTTAGCTCCTTTAGTAGCGAGTTTTGGAGTTCCAGTCGCAAAAATGAGTGGTCGTGGTCTCGGCCATACTGGTGGGACAATTGATAAATTGGAGTCCATTAAAGGCTATCAAGTCGAGCGCAGTCAAGAGGATTTTATTCGTCAGGTTCAGGATATTGGTGTATCTGTCATTGGGCAATCAGACCAGCTGGTTAAAGCAGATAAACTTCTCTACGCTCTCCGTGATGTGACCGCAACTGTCGACACGATTCCTTTGATTGCGAGTTCGGTGATGAGCAAGAAAATCGCGGCAGGAGCGGATGATATTTTGCTAGACGTAACTGTCGGTGAGGGTGCCTTCATGAAAACGGTTGATGAGGCGCGTGAATTGGCTCAAACCATGGTGGAACTTGGTAAGGCAGTTGGTAGAAAAACGGTAGCAGTCATTACGGATATGAGCCAGCCCTTGGGACGAGCGATTGGAAATCGTCTGGAAATCCTTGAAGCATTGGAGATTTTGCAAGGTCAAGGCCGTCAGGATATTACCCACTTTATCTGTGAATTGGCTCAAATTATGCTTGGCCTGGCAAATGTAAACAAGACAGTTGAAGAAGTTCGCCAACATCTTGAAAATGGTCAAGCACTGGCTAAGTTTGAGGAGATGGTCCAAGCCCAAGGTGGAGACTTGGAGGACCTCTATCGCCCAGTCAATGTTGCCCATGTGGTGGAAATCCCTGCTCAGGAAACGGGTGTCATTTCTGCTCTTCCGGCTATGGAATTTGGGCTTTATGCTATGAGACTGGGAGCTGGTCGTGCAGTCAAGTCTGATGCCTTGGACTATGAGACAGGAATTGTTTTTGAAAAGAAAGTTGGAGATTCCGTTCAAAAGGGAGAAATTGTTGCAAAAGTATACACAAATGGAAAAATTTCTCCTCAGCTAGTTACAGATTTTCAAAAATATGTTAAAATAAATGATAGGGTGCAAAGTTTACGAGAAATTATAGAAATTATCTCATAAACCGCAGGAGAATCCGAATATGAAATTAAATAAATATATCGATCATACGCTTTTAAAACAAGATGCAACAGAAAATCAAATTGATTGTTTGTTGTCTGAGGCTAGGGAGTATGATTTTGCCAGTGTTTGCGTTAATCCGACCTGGGTTGAACATGCCAAAAAAGGGCTTGAAGGCACAGATGTCAAGGTCTGCACAGTAGTAGGTTTCCCCTTGGGAGCAACAACTTCAACTGTGAAAGCTTTTGAGACAAAAGAAGCTATCCAAAATGGGGCTGATGAGATTGACATGGTAATCAATGTTGGGGCTCTCAAATCAGGCAATTTAGCCTTGGTAGAGTCAGATATTCGCGCAGTCGTGGAAGCAAGTGGTGACAAGTTAGTGAAAGTCATTATTGAAGCTTGCCTTCTGACAGATCAAGAAAAAGTTGTGGCTTGTCAATTAGCCCAAAAAGCAGGAGCTGATTTTGTTAAAACATCTACTGGCTTTTCAACTGGTGGCGCTACGATAGCAGATGTTCAATTGATGCGTGAAACAGTTGGGCCTGATATGGGTGTCAAGGCTGCTGGTGGAGCTCGTTCTTATGCAGATGCTCTTGCCTTTGTGGAAGCAGGGGCGACCCGTATCGGAACGTCAGCTGGAGTAGCAATTCTAAAAGGAGAATTGGCAGATGGCGACTACTGAGTTGATTGAACTGGCAATTGAAACCAGCAAACGTGCCTATGTCCCCTATTCTCACTTTCCTATCGGAGCAGTTTTAGTGGCAAAAGACGGAAGTGTTTACACGGGAGTGAATATCGAAAATGCTAGCTATCCTTTGACCAATTGCGGTGAGAGAACAGCCATTTTTAAGGCTGTATCTGAAGGGCAAAGAGAGTTTTCAGAGCTGATTGTTTATGGTCAAACTGAAAAACCAATTTCACCATGTGGTGCTTGTCGCCAAGTAATGGTCGAATTTTTTGAACAAGATCTAAAAGTGACCTTAGTCGCAAAAGATAAATCGACGGTCGAGATGACGGTCGGGGAATTACTTCCATATTCTTTTACAGACTTAAACTAGTCTGAGTCGCTCTTTGAGTGGCACGGTCCTTGTGGCCAACCAATCCATACTTGCAACATCGTTGCACATCTTATTTAGGAGGTTCAGTAATGAACAAGAAACAATGGCTAGGTCTTGGCCTAGTAGCAGTGGCAGCAGTTGGACTTGCTGCATGTGGTAACCGCTCTTCTCGTAAGGCAGATTCATCTTCTGATGTGAAGACAAAAGCAGCAATCGTCACTGATACTGGTGGTGTTGATGACAAATCATTCAACCAATCAGCTTGGGAAGGTTTGCAGGCTTGGGGTAAAGAACACAATCTTTCAAAAGATAACGGTTTCACTTACTTCCAATCAACAAGTGAAGCTGACTACGCTAACAACTTGCAACAAGCGGCTGGAAGTTACAACCTAATCTTCGGTGTTGGTTTTGCCCTTCACAATGCAGTTAAAGATGCAGCAGCAGAGCACACTGATTTGAACTATGTCTTGATTGATGATGTGATTAAAGATCAAAAGAATGTTGCGAGCGTAACTTTCGCTGATAATGAGTCAGGTTACCTTGCAGGTGTAGCTGCAGCAAAAACAACTAAGACAAAACAAGTTGGTTTTGTAGGTGGGCAGGAGTCAGAAGTTATCTCTCGTTTTGAAGCAGGATTCAAGGCTGGTGTTGCGTCAGTAGACCCATCTATCAAAGTCCAAGTTGACTACGCTGGTTCATTTGGTGATGCTGCTAAAGGTAAAACAATTGCAGCTGCACAATACGCAGCCGGTGCAGATATTGTTTACCAAGTAGCTGGTGGTACAGGTGCTGGTGTCTTTGCAGAAGCAAAATCACTCAACGAAAGCCGTCCTGAAAATGAAAAAGTTTGGGTTATCGGTGTTGACCGTGACCAAGAAGCAGAAGGTAAATACACTTCTAAAGATGGCAAAGAATCAAACTTTGTTCTTGCATCTACTTTGAAACAAGTTGGTACAACTGTAAAAGATATTTCTAACAAGGCAGAAAAAGGTGAATTCCCTGGCGGTCAAGTGATCGTTTACTCATTGAAAGATAAAGGGGTTGACTTGGTAACAACTAACCTTTCAGAAGAAGGTAAAAAAGCTGTCGAAGATGCTAAAGCTAAAATCCTTGATGGAAGCGTAAAAGTTCCTGCAAAATAATGGATGGAAGTTATTTCTTAGGAAGCGGCCATCGGCCGCTTTTTAAGAGTTGAGACAAAGTCATTTTGTCTCAGTAAAGCTTGCTACTAGACAAACTAGCAAGTTTTATTGAAATAAAATAAGACTCTGAAAGGAAGAGCACATGGCACACGAAAATGTCATAGAGATGCGTGATATTACCAAGGTGTTTGGTGAATTTGTTGCCAACGACAAAATCAACCTGCACCTACGAAAGGGTGAAATTCATGCACTTTTAGGAGAAAATGGGGCTGGTAAGTCCACGCTCATGAACATGTTAGCAGGACTTCTTGAACCAACTAGTGGTGAAATCGCGGTCAACGGTCAAGTTGTCAACCTCGACTCCCCATCTAAAGCAGCTGGCTTGGGAATCGGAATGGTTCACCAGCACTTTATGTTGGTAGAGGCTTTCACGGTGGCTGAAAACATTATTTTAGGAAGTGAATTGACTAAAAATGGTGTGCTAGATATCGCTGGAGCTAGCAAAGAAATCAAGGCTCTTTCTGAACGTTATGGCTTAGCTGTGGACCCTTCTGCCAAGGTTGCAGACATCTCAGTTGGAGCCCAACAACGTGTAGAAATTTTAAAAACCCTTTATCGGGGAGCTGATATTCTTATTTTTGACGAACCAACGGCTGTTTTGACTCCATCAGAAATTGAGGAGTTGATGGCTATTATGAAAAATCTTGTCAAAGAAGGAAAATCAATTATCTTGATTACTCACAAGTTGGACGAGATTCGCGCAGTTTCTGACCGCGTTACAGTTATCCGTCGTGGGAAATCAATTGAAACCGTCAAAATTGCAGGGGCTACTAATGCTGATTTGGCAGAAATGATGGTTGGACGTTCTGTTTCCTTTAAAACAGAGAAGCAAGTCTCTCAACCAAAAGAAGTGATCTTGTCTATTAAAGACTTGGTGGTCAATGAAAACCGCGGTGTTCCAGCTGTTAAAAATCTGTCCTTAGATGTTCGTGCTGGAGAGATTGTTGGTATTGCGGGGATTGATGGGAATGGTCAGTCTGAACTGATTCAAGCCATTACAGGTCTTCGCAAGGTTGAATCTGGTAGCATTGAGCTAAAAGGAGATTCAATTGTGGGCTTGCACCCACGTCAGATTACAGAGTTGAGTGTTGGTCACGTTCCAGAAGACCGTCACCGTGATGGTTTGATTTTGGAAATGATGATTTCTGAAAATATTGCCCTTCAAACTTACTATAAAGAACCACATAGTAAAAATGGAATTTTGAACTATTCAAATATTACTTCTTATGCTAAAAAGCTAATGGAGGAGTTTGATGTTCGTGCTGCCAGCGAATTTGTTCCTGCAGCTGCACTCTCAGGAGGAAATCAACAAAAAGCAATTATTGCTCGTGAAATTGATCGTGATCCTGATCTCCTTATCGTCAGCCAACCAACTCGTGGTTTGGATGTCGGTGCCATTGAATATATCCACAAGCGCTTGATTGAAGAGCGTGATAATGGGAAGGCTGTTCTTGTTGTCAGCTTTGAATTGGATGAGATTTTAAACGTCTCAGACCGTATTGCCGTTATCCACGATGGGAAGATTCAAGGTATTGTATCACCAGAAACAACCAATAAACAAGAACTTGGTGTCTTGATGGCTGGTGGAAACTTGGGAAAGGAGAAGAGTGATGTCTAAAAAATTACAACAAATTTCGGTTCCCTTGATTTCTGTCTTCCTAGGAATTTTACTTGGAGCCATTGTCATGTGGATCTTTGGTTATGATGCTATTTGGGGCTACGAAGAATTGTTCTATACAGCCTTTGGTAGTTTACGTGGGATTGGGGAAATCTTCCGTGCCATGGGGCCTTTGGTCTTAATTGGTCTTGGCTTTGCCGTCGCTAGTCGAGCAGGTTTCTTTAACGTCGGTCTTCCTGGTCAGGCTTTGGCAGGTTGGATTCTTAGTGGTTGGTTTGCCCTGTCGCATCCAGATATGCCACGTCCCTTGATGATTCTAGCAACCATCGTGATTGCCTTGATTGCGGGAGGAATTGTCGGCGCGATTCCGGGTATTCTTAGAGCCTATCTAGGGACGTCAGAGGTTATCGTAACTATCATGATGAACTACATCGTTTTGTATGTAGGAAATGCCTTTATCCATGCTTTCCCTAAAGACTTCATGCAAAGTACAGATTCGACCATTCGTGTTGGGGCTAATGCAACCTATCAGACACCTTGGTTGGCTGAGTTGACTGGTAACTCACGGATGAATATTGGTATTTTCTTTGCCATTATTGCCGTTGCAGTTATTTGGTTCATGCTCAAGAAAACAACTCTTGGTTTTGAAATTCGTGCGGTTGGTCTTAATCCACACGCATCGGAATACGCTGGTATTTCTGCAAAACGAACTATTATCCTATCAATGATTATTTCAGGTGCCTTGGCAGGTCTTGGTGGAGCTGTTGAAGGACTTGGAACCTTCCAGAACGTCTATGTTCAAGGGGCGTCATTGGCTGTTGGGTTTAACGGGATGGCGGTTAGTCTGCTTGCAGCCAACTCACCAATCGGTATTCTCTTTGCAGCCTTCCTATTTGGTGTTCTCCAAGTTGGAGCCCCTGGTATGAATGCGGCGCAGGTACCGTCTGAGCTTGTCAGCATTGTAACAGCGTCTATTATCTTCTTTGTCAGTGTTCATTACCTTATCGAACGCTTTGTCAAACCGAAAAAACAAGTTAAAGGAGGTAAGTAAAGATGTCTATTACAACCTTGCTCACCCTCTTGGTGTCTTCTATGCTGATTTACTCAGCACCCCTCATCTTTACAAGTATTGGTGGTGTTTTCTCTGAACGTGGTGGTGTGGTAAACGTCGGCCTTGAAGGAATTATGGTTATGGGTGCCTTTTCTGGAGTTGTCTTTAACCTTGAATTTGCAGAACAATTTGGCGCAGCAACTCCATGGCTATCCTTGCTAGTTGCAGGATTGGTTGGAGGTCTCTTCTCTATCATCCACGCAGCAGCGACGGTTCATTTCCGTGCAGACCATGTTGTCAGCGGTACGGTATTGAACTTGATGGCGCCAGCCTTGGCTGTTTTCTTGGTGAAAGTTCTTTATAATAAAGGACAAACCGACAACCTAAGTCAGACTTTTGGACGCTTTGATTTCCCAGTCTTAGCAAATATCCCAGTGATTGGTGATATCTTTTTCAAGTCAACTAGTCTGCTTGGTTATATCGCGATTACCTTCTCATTCCTTGCTTGGTTTATCCTCTTTAAGACTCGCTTTGGTCTTCGTCTCCGCTCTGTCGGTGAACATCCTCAAGCAGCAGATACTTTGGGAATCAATGTCTACAAGATGAGATATTTAGGGGTTATTATTTCAGGTTTCCTAGGTGGAATTGGCGGAGCGATTTATGCTCAATCAATCTCAGTTAACTTCTCAGTGACAACTATTGTTGGACCTGGATTTATCGCCCTTGCTGCGATGATTTTTGGAAAATGGAATCCAATCGGAGCCATGCTATCTAGTCTCTTCTTTGGACTTTCACAAAGTTTGGCTGTTATCGGATCTCAATTGCCATTCCTACAAGGAGTGCCTGCGGTTTATCTTCAAATCGCACCTTATGTTTTGACAATTCTTGTCTTGGCAGCCTTCTTTGGAAAAGCAGTCGCACCAAAAGCAGATGGTATCAACTATATCAAATCAAAATAAGCATACAAAAAACGTCAGTTCTGTTCAAACTGGCGTTTATTTTTTAGAATTTTGATGAGTTAAGTTTAATCCCCAAGGAACAAGATTTTCAGTTTTATTTTTGATACGTGTGATATTATCCTTATGCCGAATGATAATCAAACTAGCCAGTGCTAGGATAATAGCGATGAAGAGAGGATCATAATTGCTCAGGATAAAACCAAAAAGTGGAAAGAGTAGAACTCCGATGACAGCCGCGATAGATGCTGTAACACTAGATAGTGAAATCATGCTACCAAGATAGAGGGTTCCAAAGAAAACAACTGCAAGGTAGAGACAGAAAACAGGCGCAAATCCGAAAATCACTCCCGCACTGGTTGCGACAGCCTTACCACCCTTAAATTCTGCAAAGATAGGGAAAGTATGACCAATAACAGCCAAAAGTCCAAAGATAAGAGGTGAAACACCTTGCAGATGAAAAATAATCGGAAGAAGCGTTGCTAGGGTTCCTTTGAAAAAGTCAATGACAAAGGTTGCCATACCAGCTTTTTTACCTAAAATGCGGAAGGTATTGGTCGTTCCAGTGTTACCAGAACCATGTTCGCGCAGATTGATTTGAAAAAATACTTGTCCAATCCAGAGACCAGACGGAATCGAACCCAGCAGATAGGCTAGGATTAATAAAACTATTGTAATCATACTCCTATTATATCATGAAATAGAGAAGAAAGGCAGAGAATCTCTTCTGAAATTGTCACATCGGAGAAAGAAAAATTTTGCAAAATCCTTGGAAAACCTGTAGAATAGTAAAGATGAACGAATAGGAGGTTCCTTGTGTCAAAAAAGGAAATCAATATTAACAATTATAATGATGATGCCATTCAGGTGCTAGAAGGGTTGGATGCGGTCCGTAAACGTCCAGGGATGTATATCGGATCGACCGATGGCGCTGGTCTCCATCACCTAGTTTGGGAAATCGTTGATAATGCAGTCGATGAAGCCTTGTCTGGGTTTGGTGACCGTATTGATGTCACCATCAATAAAGACGGGAGTTTGACTGTGCAAGACCATGGACGTGGGATGCCGACAGGTATGCACGCTATGGGGATTCCAACTGTTGAAGTTATCTTTACCATTCTTCATGCCGGAGGAAAATTCGGTCAGGGTGGCTACAAGACATCAGGTGGACTTCACGGGGTGGGTTCTTCCGTTGTTAATGCCCTTTCTAGCTGGCTAGAAGTTGAAATCACCCGTGATGGCGCAGTTTACAAGCAACGTTTTGAAAATGGTGGCAAACCTGTTACGACTTTGAAGAAAATCGGTACAGCGCCTAAGTCTAAGACAGGTACCAAGGTTACCTTCATGCCTGATGCGACGATCTTTTCTACGACAGACTTCAAGTACAATACCATTTCAGAACGTCTCAATGAGTCAGCCTTTCTCTTGAAAAATGTGACCTTGTCTCTGACAGATAAGCGAACAGATGAAGCGATTGAGTTTCATTATGAGAACGGGGTGCAGGACTTTGTTTCTTATCTGAACGAAGACAAGGAAACCTTGACGCCAGTCCTTTACTTTGAAGGTGAAGACAACGGTTTCCAAGTGGAAGTAGCTCTCCAGTACAATGATGGATTTTCAGATAACATTCTGTCCTTTGTTAATAACGTTCGCACCAAGGACGGTGGGACGCATGAAACAGGACTCAAGTCTGCCATTACCAAGGTTATGAACGACTACGCGCGTAAGACAGGTCTTCTTAAGGAAAAAGATAAAAACCTTGAAGGATCAGACTATCGTGAGGGGCTAGCGGCTGTCCTCTCTATTCTAGTCCCTGAAGAACATTTGCAGTTTGAGGGTCAGACCAAGGACAAGCTAGGAAGCCCTCTTGCTCGTCCCGTTGTGGATGGCATTGTGGCGGATAAGTTGACCTTCTTCCTTATGGAAAATGGGGAACTGGCTTCTAACCTCATCCGCAAGGCTATCAAGGCTCGTGATGCTCGTGAAGCAGCACGTAAGGCGCGTGATGAGAGCCGAAATGGGAAGAAAAATAAGAAAGATAAGGGCTTGCTGTCTGGGAAATTGACCCCAGCCCAGTCTAAGAATCCAGCTAAGAATGAACTCTATCTAGTTGAGGGAGATTCTGCCGGAGGTTCTGCTAAACAAGGCCGTGATCGCAAGTTCCAGGCTATTCTACCTCTTCGTGGTAAGGTTATCAATACAGCCAAGGCCAAGATGGCGGATATCCTCAAAAATGAAGAAATCAATACCATGATTTATACTATTGGTGCGGGTGTCGGAGCAGACTTCTCCCTTGAAGATGCCAACTATGACAAGATCATTATCATGACCGATGCGGACACAGACGGTGCCCATATCCAGACCTTGCTCTTGACATTTTTCTACCGTTACATGCGTCCGTTAGTTGAGGCAGGCCATGTCTATATTGCCCTTCCGCCTCTTTACAAGATGTCCAAAGGAAAAGGCAAGAAAGAAGAAGTGGCCTACGCATGGACAGACGGAGAACTTGAAGAACTCCGCAAGCAGTTCGGTAAAGGCGCAACACTCCAACGCTACAAGGGGCTTGGAGAGATGAACGCTGACCAGCTCTGGGAAACAACCATGAACCCAGAAACTCGTACCCTTATCCGTGTCACTATCGAAGATCTAGCACGCGCAGAACGCCGCGTCAATGTCCTCATGGGCGACAAGGTCGAACCACGCCGTAAATGGATTGAGGATAATGTCAAGTTTACGTTGGAAGAAGCGACGGTGTTTTAAAATATTGTGTAATTATATTTAAAAGAAAGAGTTTTTAAAAATGGTATCATCGAAAAATAATAAAATGTACATTGAAGAATTAGAAATTAAAGATTTTAGAGTAATTAAAAAAGTATCGTTCAAGCCGTCAAAATATGTAAATATTATTTCAGGGAAGAATGGTACAGGGAAATCAACTATATTAGGAATGATTGCCCAAGGTTTCTCTTATCACAATAATGTTATTCCTTTTATTTCTGGAGATGTAAAAAAACTTAATAAAAAAGATATAAAGAGACTTTCAGAAAATGACCCTAAAGTTGTGCAATATAAAAAATTACTAACTTATTTTGGGGATGATTTTGAGTCCACATCTGCAGAGCATTTTAAATTATCTCCAAATGATGTTAGAAATATAGAACATGCTAAAGTTACATTGAGCAATAAAGATAGTTTTAAAATTGAGAGTACGAACCATAACAAAAAACTTCCTCGTCTAGTTACTAGGAGAAAAGACGGGAAATCATCCAATTATGTCCATCCAGTAATTTATTTAGGCCTGGAAAGATTAACACCGTTAGTCAGATCCACTAAAATGAGTGACTTGCAAATCAATTTATCATCGCAGGATAAGAAAGAAATACATAATCTTTATCAGTCAATACTTTTAAAAAAATATACAGACAATCTTACTGCAACTGAAACAAATCTGAATAATAAGAAAACAGCATCATTTATTGATGAAGAGATGACTATTGAAATGATTTCATCAGGGGAAGATAATATTGGGCAAATTTTATTAGCTTTGTATTCATTTAAGAAATTAAAAAATGATTTTCCTAATGATTACAAGGGTGGGATATTACTTATTGATGAAATAGATGCGACATTATATCCAGCCGCTCAGAATAAATTATTAGATATACTCTTTCAAAAAGCAAGAAGTTTTGACGTGCAAATTTTTGCCACTTCACATTCGTTGACTTTATTGGAACATTGTGAAAAACTGAAAATATCGAACCAACGTACTAATCATGATATAAAACTATTTTCCTCCGATATTAGTTCTGAAGACAATTCAACAACTACGTTATCAGAGATGAAATATTTAATTGATTTTAAAAATATGTTGTTGGCACAAGCTAATGAACAGAAAATTACTGATAGTATTAAGATTTATTTTGAAGATGCTGAGGCTCAATATGTTTTTGAAGGCTTAATACATTCTTTGAAGAATAGTAATAACCATTCAATTAAAAATTCATTACACTTCATGTCAAATACAACTTTATCATGTACCAATTATATACACTTGTATAAATCTAAAGTAACAGAATTTTCTAAGAATTCGATAGTTTGCTTAGATGGAGATGTTGAAGCAAATATAAACGATTATAGAAATTTTATTACTTTGCCTACTAATGACCTTCAATGTAATCCAGAGGAATTTATTTTTGATATTCTTGATGATAATAACTCAGATTATTGGAAAATAGCAAAGAATTATAATCATAGTGTTTTTATGAATAATCCAATTTACCAAGTTATTCAATCAATTAAGAATGGAACTTATGAATCGGAATATAAACAAGTTAATGGAGAGTTTAAGAATATAGCTGAAAGAAAAGTGTGGAAAAAATGGTTTAATAAAGAAAAAGTTCATTGGAAGTACAACAATAATCCAGTCAAATATTGGGCAAAAAATAATCCTGAAAAAGTTCAAGAATTTCAGGTACAATTTGAAAAAGCGTTTAACTATGTAGCTGATAATGTTAAACTTCCTAGATTATAATTTGGAAGTTACTTAAAAAAGGGGTATAATTTTATCAATAAGAGATGAGGTGATGATATGTCAGGTAAGACCTATACGCCATTAAGATACCCTGGGGGGAAAACTCAGGTTTATGAATTCGTTAAAGAATTGATTAAAGAAAATAATTGCCATACTTATATTGAGCCTTATATGGGAGGAGCGGGAGTTGCTATGAAACTTTTGCTACTTGGAGATGTAGAAAAGATTATTGTAAATGATTATGATAAATCTATCTATGCATTTTGGTACTCTGTTCTTTATTTGACTGAAGAGTTGATTGATAAAATAGAAAATACTGACATAACAATAGATGAGTGGAAAATTCAGAAATCAATTCAAGATAATAAAAAAAATGTTTCTGATTTACTACTTCTGGGTTTTTCAACTTTATTTCTTAATAGAACAAATAGATCTGGTATTATAAAAGCTGGGGTTATTGGTGGTAAAAATCAGAATGGAAAATACAAACTAGATTGTCGATTCAGTAAATCAGATATAATAAACAAAATTCTTGAAATATCTAAGCATAAAAAACAGATTAAACTTTTTAATATGGATGCTGAGCAGTTTATTAAAAGGTCAATTTCTAAAACAAAAAATTCATTTACTTTTTTTGATCCACCTTATTATACTAAAGGACCAGGTTTATATACAAATTTTTATAACCATGATGATCATTCTAGGTTATCAAAAACAATCAAGGATTATATGAAAGATAAAAAATGGATATTAACTTATGATATTCATAAAAGTATAGAAAAGATGTACGAAGAATATCGTTCTGAACTATATTATTTAAACTATTCAGTTAGTACTCCTAATAAAGGTATTGAAAGAATATTTTATTCAGATAATCTGCATTTTTCACAATCAAGAAATAAATTAAAAATTGTTGACTAAAAACTTGCCAGCGATTTATTTTCAAAAAAGTGACTGACAGAAAAAAAGTCAGTTTGCCTGTCTCATGGGAGAGACTGGCACAAAAATATTCAAAAAGAAAAATGAAAAAAGTAAATGAAGTAAAAAGTTTGTCCCTGAGTGACTTAGACAATCAGGAGTTTATCGGCTTGGTAGGTCTGCACCATTCGGATTTACGGATTTTTGCTGGAAAAGAAGCTGTAGAAATCGGCTGGCGTTTGCGAAAAGAGTTTTGGAATAGTGGTTATGCGACAGAGGTTGCCCAAGCCTGTCTAGACTTCGCTTTCCAGCAAGCTGGCTTGTCAGAAGTTTACTCCTTTACATCCTTACTCAATCTCCCTTCGCAAAAAGTCATGCAAAAGGTAGGCATGGAATTTGTCAAAGAATTTGATAATGAAAAAGTTCCAGCAGACAGTCCGCTTTATAGACATGTCCTATACAGAATCAAGAGTTTTTACTAAAAAGGCAGGTATTCCCATGAGAACTGAAACCGAGATGTTTGATTTAATTTTACAAACCGCAAAAAGTCTAAAAGTCGAGGCTGTCGCCATGTCTGGTTCGCGAACCGATACAAAAGCACCAAAAGACGAGTTTCAAGACTATGATGTTGTATATGTCGTGGACGACTTAGATAATCTGACGAGTAATCTTGCTTGGTTGGACCAGTTTGGAACACGTATCATTGAGTAGCATAATATCCTAGGCAACCGTCGTCTCTATCTCATGCTCTTTGAAGATGGTAACCGGATTGATTTGACCCTTTGCCCCAAAGATCATATCCAGGAGTGGGTAGAAAGCGAAGCGGATTTCACGGTGCTAGAGGATCCTAAGGGTTTGTTTGAGTTTTATTCTCCCAGTCCTCAGCGTTTCTGGACGCATCCAGCTAGTGAGATAGATTTTGAAAAAGCCTGCAATGAATTTTGGTGGGTTTCCGCCTATGTGGTCAAGGGAATCTGTCGCAAGCAAGTTTTCTATGTCACTGACCATCTTTACGGGATTTGCCAACAAGAACTCCTGAAGATCTTGGCTTGGCAGGTTGCAAGTGATAGGGGAGCAGTTGACATCGGTAAAAATTATAAGTACATCTTTAACTATTTGCCTGCTCAGAAAGAGAATGAATTCTCAAGTCTACTTGATTTCTCAAATAGTGACAAAATCACTCAGTCTTTGTTTGCTACGATGCAACTTTTCCACCAAGAGGCTCAGTCCCTTGCTCAAAAGATGGATTTTGACTACGATAAAGAAGTAGCTGAGAAGATGATTCAGTATGCTGAGGAGAGACTCGAAAAAAATGAAACATTTACAAAATAATAAGATAACAAAATTTTTACTGATTAGTTTTCTCATTTCTTGGGGATTTGGTTGGGGATTGCTCGCTTTTCTGACGCAAATGAGCCTCTTAAGTCTAACAAGTCCACTAGGAGTTTTTCTCCATTTACTAGGAGGTTTCGGTCCTACCATTGCAGCCATTTCTTGTTTGCCTCAAAAATCCATTAAAAGCATAGTCTCTTTTATCTTAGGGGACTCAAAGAAATATATTTTGTTATTTCTTTTACTAATTTTCGTGCAAACAGGTGTCATTGCTTTCTCATCTACGGAGCTTAATCCGGCTTTTCCACTAGGAAATTTGTTTGTTGTTTTTTTGAGTGCAGTCTGTGTTTATGGTGGCGAAGAAGAATTGGGATGGCGAGGCATCTTGCAACCAACTTTGGAAACTAGATTCTCCTTTTGGATTTCCGGTTTGATAACAGGTTGTATTTGGGCAATATGGCATATACCTTTATGGTTTGTGATTGGAAGTTCCCAAAGTGGTATGCCTTTTATATTATTCAGTCTATTTGCAATTTATCTCAGTATTCTTCTAGCAGCTGTTTTCAAAAAGACTAAGTCGGTCCTTTTTTGCGCCATTTTTCACGGCCTAATTAATACCCTACTTAGCTTATTTGTTATTAAAATTAATCTTTTATTCATTCTAGGATTAGTAGGATTGCTCTTCTTTTCTTACTACCTACAAAGAAACAGTTAAATTTATAAAATATAGATTTACTTTACAATAAAACACTAAAAAGAGAATTATTATGTCTAACATTCAAAACATGTCCCTGGAGGACATTATGGGAGAGCGTTTTGGGCGCTACTCCAAGTACATTATTCAAGACCGGGCTTTGCCAGATATTCGTGATGGATTGAAGCCGGTTCAGCGCCGTATTCTTTATTCGATGAATAAGGATGGCAATACCTTTGACAAGAGCTACCGTAAGTCGGCCAAGTCTGTCGGGAATATCATGGGGAATTTCCACCCACACGGTGATAGTTCTATCTATGATGCCATGGTTCGTATGTCTCAGGACTGGAAAAATCGTGAGATTCTAGTTGAAATGCATGGTAACAACGGTTCTATGGACGGGGATCCGCCTGCGGCTATGCGTTATACCGAAGCGCGTTTGTCTGAAATTGCTGGCTACCTTCTTCAAGACATCGATAAAAAGACTGTTCCTTTTGCATGGAACTTTGATGATACAGAGAAAGAACCGACAGTCTTACCAGCAGCCTTTCCAAACCTCTTGGTCAATGGTTCTACTGGTATTTCGGCTGGTTATGCCACAGACATTCCACCTCATAATTTAGCTGAGGTTATTGATGCGACGGTTTACATGATTGACCACCCGACAGCCAAGGTGGATAAACTCATGGAATTCTTGCCTGGACCAGATTTTCCGACTGGAGCCATCATCCAAGGGCGTGATGAAATTAAGAAAGCCTATGAAACAGGAAAAGGGCGCGTGGTTGTTCGTTCCAAGACTGAAATTGAAAAGCTAAAAGGTGGTAAGGAACAAATTGTTATTACTGAGATTCCTTATGAAATCAACAAGGCTAATCTGGTCAAAAAAATCGATGATGTTCGTGTCAATAATAAGGTAGCTGGTATTGCTGAGGTTCGTGATGAGTCTGACCGTGATGGTCTTCGTATCGCTATCGAACTTAAGAAAGACGCCAATACGGAGCTTGTTCTCAACTACCTATTTAAGTACACCGACCTGCAAATCAACTACAACTTTAACATGGTGGCGATTGACAATTTCACGCCTCGTCAGGTTGGGATCGTTCCAATTTTGTCTAGCTACATCGCACATCGTCGTGAAGTGATTTTGGCGCGTTCACGCTTTGACAAGGAAAAGGCAGAGAAACGTCTCCATATCGTAGAAGGTTTGATTCGCGTGATTTCGATTTTGGACGAAGTCATTGCCCTTATCCGCGCTTCTGAGAATAAGGCGGACGCCAAGGAAAACCTTGAGGTCAGCTATGACTTTACAGAAGAGCAGGCTGAGGCTATCGTAACCTTGCAACTGTACCGTTTGACCAATACAGACGTAGTTGTCTTGCAGGAAGAAGAAGCAGAACTTCGTGAAAAGATTGCTATGCTTGCGGCGATTATCGGTGATGAACGGACCATGTACAATCTCATGAAGAAAGAACTTCGTGAGGTCAAGAAGAAATTTGCGACTCCACGTTTGAGTACTTTAGAAGACACTGCGAAAGCAATCGAGATTGATACAGCTAGTCTGATCGCCGAGGAAGATACCTACGTCAGCGTGACCAAGGCAGGTTATATCAAGCGTACCAGCCCACGTTCCTTTGCAGCTTCCACTCTGGAAGAAATTGGCAAACGTGATGATGACCGTTTAATCTTTGTTCAATCTGCCAAGACCACCCAGCATCTTTTGATGTTCACGACCCTTGGAAATGTCATTTATCGACCAATCCATGAATTGGCAGATATTCGTTGGAAGGACATCGGCGAGCATCTGAGCCAGACCATTACAAACTTTGAAACTAACGAAGAAATCCTTTATGTTGAAGTAGTGGATCAGTTTGATGATGCGACAACTTATTTTGCAGCGACTCGTCTCGGTCAAATCAAGCGTGTAGAACGAAAAGAATTCACTCCGTGGCGGACCTACAAGTCTAAGTCAGTTAAGTATGCTAAGCTCAAAGACGATACAGACCAGATTGTAGCAGTGGCTCCGATTAAACTAGATGATGTTGTCTTGATTAGCCAAAATGGTTATGCCCTTCGTTTCAACATCGAAGAGGTTCCAGTTGTCGGTGCCAAGGCGGCAGGGGTCAAGGCTATGAACTTGAAAGAAGATGATGTCCTCCAATCGACCTTTATCTGTAATACCTCGTCCTTCTACCTCTTGACTCAGCGTGGAAGTTTGAAACGTGTTTCTATTGACGAAATTCCAGCAACCAGCCGTGCCAAACGTGGTTTACAAGTTTTGCGTGAGTTGAAAAATAAACCACATCGTGTCTTCTTAGCAGGAGCAGTTGCAGAACAAGATTTCGTTGGTGACCTCTTTAGTACAGAAGTGGACGAGAACGACCAAACTCTGCTTGTTCAATCCAACAAAGGAACAATCTATGAAAGCCGATTGCAAGACTTGAACTTGTCAGAACGCACAAGTAACGGTAGCTTCATCTCTGACACGATTTCTGATGAAGAAGTTTTTGATGCTTATCTTAAAGAAGTATTTACTGAAGCTAAATAAGTGAAATGAAGAATCAGTTCTAAGAGCTGGTTCTTTTTATTGAAGAAATTTTCTGAAAATTACAAAATATACTTGCTATTTTAGAAAAATAGTGTAGAATATAAGAAATAGGTTTTTAGAATAAGGAGTGGAATATGACAGTAACGATTGATTGGGAAAACCTTGGTTTCTCCTATATGAAATTACCTTATCGCTATATTGCTCATTTTAAAAATGGACAATGGAATCAAGGAGAGCTTACAGAGGATGCAACTTTGCATATTTCAGAGTCTTCTCCAAGTCTTCACTATGGTCAACAAGCATTTGAAGGTTTGAAAGCTTATCGTACTAAGGATGGCAGTGTTCAACTGTTCCGTCCTGATGAAAATGCCAAACGCCTGCAACGGACATGTGACCGTCTCTTGATGCCACAAGTTCCAACAGAAATGTTTGTAGAAGCTTGTAAAGCAGTTGTCCGTGCGAATGAAGAATACGTACCACCATACGGAACAGGTGGAACCCTCTATCTTCGCCCTCTTTTGATTGGTGTCGGAGATATTATCGGGGTAAAACCAGCAGAAGAGTATATTTTCACCATCTTTGCTATGCCAGTTGGAAATTACTTTAAGGGTGGTTTGGTCCCAACCAACTTCTTGATTCAGGATGAATACGACCGTGCCGCTCCAAATGGTACAGGTGCGGCTAAGGTTGGTGGGAACTATGCTGCCAGTCTCTTGCCAGGGAAATTGGCTAAATCACGTCATTTCTCAGATGTTATCTACCTAGACCCTTCAACTCATACAAAGATTGAAGAAGTCGGTTCAGCTAACTTCTTTGGAATTACAGCTGATAATGAATTTGTAACACCATTGAGTCCATCTATCTTGCCATCTATTACCAAGTATTCCTTACTTTATTTAGCAGAACACCGCTTGGGCTTGACTCCTATTGAGGGGGATGTCCCAATTGATAACCTTGACCGTTTTGTAGAGGCTGGTGCCTGTGGTACAGCAGCGGTTATTTCTCCAATTGGAGGTATTCAGCACGGTGATGATTTCCATGTATTTTATAGTGAAACAAAAGTAGGACCTGTGACTCGTAAACTCTATGATGAATTGACAGGAATTCAGTTTGGTGATATTCCAGCGCCAGAAGGTTGGATTGTAAAAGTAGATTAAAAATATATTAAAGGAGATTTTTATGAAATCAAAAAAGTGGATTTTAACAACAGGACTTATCCTAAGCACAACAGCTCTTTTAGCAGCCTGTGGAAAAGCTGATAAAGAAGCAGATGCTCCGACAACATTTTCTTATGTATATGCAGTGGATCCAGCATCCTTGGACTACAGTATAGCAACGCGTACATCCACAACAGATATTATCGGGAATGTCATTGATGGTTTGATGGAAAATGATAAATATGGTAATGTTATTCCTTCTTTGGCTGAGGATTGGTCTGTCTCAAAAGATGGATTGACTTATACCTATAAACTTCGTAAAGGAGTGAAATGGTACACATCAGAAGGCGAAGAATACGCAGAAGTAACAGCCCATGACTTTGTGACAGGACTAAAACACGTCGCTGATGGTAAGTCAGACGGTGTCTCTCTCATCCAAAATTCAATCAAAGGCTTGGACGCCTATATGACTGGTGAAACCAATGATTTCTCTACAGTTGGTGTTAAAGCTTTGGATGACTATACAGTTGAGTATACATTGAATGCGCCAGAAAGTTTCTGGAATTCAAAAGTGACTACAGCAACGATGTTGCCTGTAAATGAAGAGTTTTTAAAGGCATCAGGAAAGAATTACGGAGAGGTTAGCCCAGCAGGTATTCTCTACAATGGTCCTTATTTCTTAAAAACATTGACTTCTAAATCGTTGATTGAATATGAAAAAAATCCAAATTACTGGGATAAAGAAAATGTTAAAATTGAGAAGATTAAATTGACCTACTACGATGGTTCAGATCAGGAGTCTTTGATCCGTAGCTTCTCCTCTGGTGCTTATACGACAGCCCGTCTCTTCCCAAGCAGCTCAAACTTTGCTTCAACTTTGGAAGAATACGGAGATAAAATCACTTATAGCCCACAGGACTCAAGCAGTTATTACTTCACCTTTAACGTAAATCGTCAGTCATACAATAAAACTGCGAAAACAAGCGAAGAGCAAAAGACTTCTACAAAAGAAGCGATGCTCAATAAGGACTTCCGTCAGGCTATCAACTTTGCCTTCAACCGTCATTCGTATGCTGCCCAGCTAAACGGTGAAGATGGTGCGGACAAGATTATTCGTAACAGCCTTGTTCCAGATAACTTCGTACAAGCAGGTGGTAAGAACTTTGGTCAAATCGCCCAAGCAGAGTTGGTGAACTATGGTGACCAATGGAAAGGTGTTGAGCTAGTTGACGGTAAGGATTCTATCTACAACCCTGACAAGGCTAAAGCTGCTTTCGAAAAAGCTAAGAAAGACTTGGAATCTAAAGGGGTAACCTTCCCAATTCACTTGGATGTCCCGGTTGAACAAACAGATACTATCGCCGTTCAACAAAGCAACTCTTTCAAACAGTCTATTGAATCAACTCTTGGTGCTGAAAATGTTGTCATCGATGTACTTCAAATGACAGATAATGAAAAAGAAACGATTACATCACAAGCGCGTGTTCCTTCTCAAAAAGACTATGATTTGAACAGTACAGGATGGGCTCCAAGCTATCAAGATCCAGCATCTTACTTGAATATTATGGATCCAAAATCTGGTTCTGCCATGAAACACCTTGGTATTACGAAAGGAAAAGATAAGGATGTTGTCGCTAAACTTGGTTTGGATCAATATAAGAAATTGTTAGAAGATGCTGTTTCTGAGACCACTGACTTAGAGAAGAGATATGAAAAATATGCCAAAGCTCAAGCTTGGTTGACAGATAGTTCATTATTGATGCCAACAGCCTCATCTGGTGGTTCTCCAGTTGTAAG
Organism: Streptococcus sp. 1032; assembly: GCF_013277015.1. NCBI lineage: Bacteria > Bacillati > Bacillota > Bacilli > Lactobacillales > Streptococcaceae > Streptococcus > Streptococcus sp. 1032. Next base: position 93,823 of record NZ_VMMD01000026.1, read on the forward strand.
TAACGTAGTACCATTCTCAAAACCATACTCACAAGTTGGTATTAAGGGGGATCCATATATCTTTAAAGGAATGAAATTGCAAAAAGATATTGTTACAACAAAAGAATATGACGAAGCTCTTAAAAAATGGCAAAAAGAAAAATTGGAATCCAATAGCAAATATCAAAAAGAACTAGAAAAACACATTAAATAAGGAATGGTATTGCTTTTGATAAAATTTAAAAAATACTGTCATTTTGAATATAAAGGAGTTTGATATGGAGTGGATTAAACTAATAGGAATAGCAATCATTGTTGTGGGTTTTATTTTAAAGTTTGATACAATTGCAACAGTAGTCTTAGCTGGTTTGGTTACAGCTTTAGTTTCAGGTGTTTCTCTTGTTGAATTTTTGGAGATTTTGGGAAAAGAATTTAGCAATCAGCGAGTGCTCACGATTTTTATGGTTACCTTGCCTCTTGTGGGGCTGTCAGAAACCTTTGGACTCAAGCAACGATCAATTGATTTGATTCGAAAGATTAAAGGTCTGACAGTTGGAAACTTCTATACAGTTTATTTCTTTATTCGAGAGTTAGCTGGTTTCTTTTCAATTCGTCTAGGAGGACACCCTCAGTTTGTCAGACCTTTGGTTCAACCTATGGGAGAAGCAGCAGCAGAGTCTCAATTAGGTAGAAAGTTAACAGAGGTTGAAGATGAGGCAATAAAAGCGCGTGCGGCTGCAAATGAAAATTTTGGAAATTTCTTTGCTCAAAATACGTTTGTAGGTGCTGGGGGAGTCCTCTTGATAGGGGGAACATTAGATCAGTTAGGCTATGAAAGTAATTATGCAGGGATTGCTTCTGCATCTATTATTGTTGCTGTTATAACACTTATTGTAGTGGGGATTTATAATTATTTATTTGATAAAAAATTGACATCAGAAAAGACTAGGGGAGGAGAACAAAAATGACAGAGTTGGCAAAGCAACTATTAGAGTTGACCTATATTGTGATTGGTTGTCAATTTCTCCATACAGCCTATTGTAGTTATAAAGATAAAACAAACCCAGTCCGATTTGGAACATCTGCATTTTGGACTCTATTGGCTATTACGTTTATAGGTGGTTCCTATATGCCAAATATGAGTATTGGTATTATTGTAATCATATTATCGCTGTTAACATTGTTTAAGCAAGTCCGTATCGGAACCTTGCCATCCTTAGATGAAATGAAAGCCAATATTGAATCTAACAGATTGAAAAATAAAATTTTTATTCCAGTTATGCTGATGGCAATACTTGCGTTGGTCTTAGCGCAAATGATTCCAGAATTTAGCAAGATTTCGATTAGCCTTGCCGCCTTATTTGCTACAATTTCTGTTCTTGTGATTACCAATAGTCACCCTAAGAGTTTGTTATCAGAAAATAATCGAATGACTCAGCAAGTTTCAACAAGTGGGATTGTTCCCCAATTATTAGGGGCTTTGGGGGCTATTTTTACTGTAGCAGGTGTTGGTGATGTTATCTCTCATCTGATTAGCGGTATTGTTCCTTCAGATAGTCGCTTTATAGGAGTTTTGGCCTATGTTCTTGGAATGGTTCTATTCACAATGATTATGGGAAATGCTTTTGCAGCATTCACCGTTATTACAGCAGGTGTTGGAGTTCCCTTTGTATTTGCTCTGGGAGCTAATCCAATTGTGGCTGGTGCTCTTGCCATGACAGCAGGTTATTGTGGGACCTTATTGACCCCAATGGCTGCTAATTTTAACGCTCTACCAGCAGCATTGATGGATATGAAAGATCAGAATGGCGTTATAAAGGCTCAAGCAGGTGTTGCGCTAGTAATGATTGTTATTCACATATTCTTAATGTACTTTCTCGCATTTTAGTAAAGGAAAATAAAATGAAAATATTGGTTACAGGTTTTAATCCTTTTGGAGGTGAAAAGATTAATCCAGCTTTGGAGGCTGTAAAATTATTACCATCTGAGATTAATGGGGCCGAAGTTCGCTGGGTAGAAATTCCAACGGTTTTTTATAAGTCGTCAGAAGTTTTAGAGGCAGAAATATTACGATATCAACCAGATGCTGTACTTTGTATTGGACAAGCAGGCGGCAGGACAGGTTTAACACCTGAACGAGTGGCTATTAATCAAGATGATGCTCGCATACCTGATAACGAAGGCAATCAACCAATTGATACACCGATTCGTATTGATGGAGCATCGGCCTATTTTAGTAGTTTACCTATCAAAGCGATGGTACAAGCTATTAAAAAACAGGGACTTCCGGCAGTTGTATCCAATAGTGCAGGAACCTTTGTTTGCAATCATTTGATGTACCAAGCTCTTTATTTAGTGGATAAAAAATTCCCTAATATGAGAGCAGGTTTCATGCATATTCCATATATGATGGAACAAGTAGTAAATAAGCCGAATACTGCAGGAATGAGTCTATGTGATATTGTAAGAGGCATAGAGGTAGCTATTGAAGCTATTGTAGACTACAAAGATAAGGATTTGCAGTTAGTAGGTGGTGAGACTCACTGATAACCTAAAAAGGATAGTCAATTATGCTTGTTTACTAACTATTAGCTATGCTAAATTGATTGAGGTTGTTTACATAAAACTCTATGTCAGACAAGCCTGATATAGAGTTTTTTCTTGCTAGTTTTAGGATTTTCTTGTAAAATAGAAAAAGTGAAGAGAGGTATGAAATGAGTAAGAAAGATAAAAAAATCGAAATTCAAGTAGCAGATGCCAAGGTTAATGTAGGAAAAGACAGTTTTGAAGGTTATACCTTGACCATTGGTAAAAAAGTTATCGGAGAAATTGCCGAATTAGATGGACAATTTGCCATCATAAAGAATGGGAATGTCGATAGTTTTTATAAAAAATTGGAAAAAGCTGTGGAAATTTTGATTGAAAATTATAATTTAGCAAAATAAGTCTTGTTTTTTTGAAATTTTCATGATATAATAGTCCATGTTGATTGTAGGAGAGATAGCGAAGAGGCTAAACGCGGCGGACTGTAAATCCGCTCCTTCGGGTTCGGGGGTTCGAATCCCTCTCTCTCCATTTTATCAATGGGGTATAGCCAAGCGGTAAGGCAAGGGACTTTGACTCCCTCATGCGTTGGTTCGAATCCAGCTACCCCAGTTCTTAGGTAATAATCAAGATAAAAAGCAAAATATCTTAGGGTATTTTATTTTTATAATTGAAAGACGTGAATGATATGAACATGTCCTTGCGGGTGCTTAGGAAAAAAATTATAAGTATGTCAAGTTTAAGAAAAACTTGATTGTTGGAGGATTTTTTAGATGAACGAATTTGAAGATTTGCTAAATAGCGTTAGCCAAGTTGAGACTGGTGATGTTGTTAGTGCTGAAGTATTGACAGTTGATGCGACTCAAGCTAACGTTGCAATCTCTGGAACTGGTGTTGAAGGTGTCTTGACTCTTCGCGAATTGACAAACGATCGCGATGCAGATATCAATGACTTTGTTAAAGTAGGAGAAGTATTGGATGTTCTTGTACTTCGTCAAGTAGTTGGTAAAGATACTGATACAGTTACATACCTTGTATCTAAAAAACGCCTTGAAGCTCGCAAAGCATGGGACAAACTTGTTGGTCGCGAAGAAGAAGTTGTTACTGTTAAAGGAACTCGTGCCGTTAAAGGTGGACTTTCAGTAGAATTTGAAGGTGTTCGTGGATTTATCCCAGCTTCAATGTTGGATACTCGTTTCGTACGTAACACTGAGCGTTTTGTAGGTCAAGAATTTGATGCTAAAATCAAAGAAGTTGACGCTAAAGAAAACCGCTTCATCCTTTCACGTCGTGAAGTTGTTGAAGCAGCTACAGCAGCAGCTCGCGCTGAAGTATTCGGTAAATTGGCTGTTGGTGATGTTGTAGCTGGTAAAGTTGCCCGTATCACAAGCTTTGGTGCTTTCATCGACCTTGGTGGTGTTGATGGATTGGTTCACTTGACTGAATTGTCACATGAACGTAACGTATCACCAAAATCAGTTGTAACTGTTGGTGAAGAAATTGAAGTGAAAATCCTTGATCTTAACGAAGAAGAAGGACGTGTATCACTTTCACTTAAAGCAACAACACCTGGACCATGGGATGGCGTTGAGCAAAAATTGGCTAAAGGTGATGTAGTAGAAGGAACAGTTAAACGTTTGACTGACTTCGGTGCATTTGTTGAAGTATTGCCAGGTATTGATGGACTTGTTCACGTATCACAAATTTCACACAAACGTATTGAAAATCCAAAAGAAGCTCTTAAAGTAGGTCAAGAAGTTCAAGTTAAAGTTCTTGAAGTTAACTCAGATGCAGAGCGCGTATCACTTTCTATTAAAGCTCTTGAAGAGCGTCCAGCTCAAGAAGAAGGACAAAAAGAAGAAAAACGTGCTGCTCGTCCACGTCGTCCAAAACGTCAAGAAAAACGTGATTTTGAACTTCCAGAAACACAAACAGGATTCTCAATGGCTGATTTATTTGGTGATATCGAACTTTAATCAAATTGAAAATTCACAAAATCCTTTGTTTACTAAACAAGGGATTTTTCTTTTGTCTCGGCTCCTTTTTTGATATAATAGTTCTATGTTAAAATCAGAAAAACAATCACGTTATCAAATGTTAAATGAAGAATTGTCCTTCCTATTGGAAGGCGAAACCAATGTTTTGGCTAATCTTTCCAACGCCAGTGCTCTCATAAAATCACGTTTTCCTAATACCGTATTTGCAGGTTTTTATTTGTTCGATGGAAAGGAATTGGTTTTAGGTCCCTTCCAAGGAGGTGTTTCCTGCATCCGTATTGCACTAGGCAAGGGTGTTTGTGGTGAGGCAGCTCACTTTCAGGAAACTGTTATTGTTGGAGATGTGACGACCTATCCCAACTATATTTCTTGTGACAGTCTAGCTAAAAGTGAAATTGTGGTGCCGATGATGAAGAATGGTCAGTTACTTGGAGTTCTGGATCTGGATTCTTCAGAGATTGAGGATTACGATGCTATGGATCGAGATTATTTGGAACAATTTGTCGCGATTTTGCTTGAAAAGACGGAATGGGACTTTACAATGTTTGAGGAAAAATCTTAATGTATCAAGCACTTTATCGAAAATATAGAAGTCAAAACTTCTCCCAGTTGGTTGGTCAAGAAGTTGTGGCTAAGACTCTTAAACAAGCAGTAGAGCAAGAGAAAATAAGTCATGCCTATCTTTTTTCTGGTCCACGGGGAACAGGAAAAACCAGTGTAGCTAAGATTTTTGCTAAGGCTATGAACTGTCCCAATCAAGTGGGTGGCGAACCTTGCAATAACTGCTATATTTGTCAGGCAGTGACGGATGGTAGTTTAGAAGATGTCATTGAAATGGATGCGGCCTCTAATAATGGGGTGGATGAAATCCGTGAAATTCGTGATAAATCTACCTATGCCCCTAGTCTTGCTCGTTATAAGGTTTATATCATAGATGAGGTTCACATGCTGTCTACAGGGGCTTTTAATGCCCTCCTAAAGACGCTGGAAGAGCCAACACAGAATGTAGTCTTTATTTTGGCCACTACTGAATTGCACAAGATTCCTGCTACTATTTTATCCCGTGTGCAACGTTTTGAGTTTAAATCAATTAAGACACAGGATATTAAGGAACATATCCACTATATCTTAGAAAAAGAAAATATCAGTTCTGAACCAGAGGCTGTGGAAATCATTGCCAGACGAGCGGAAGGTGGAATGCGGGACGCCTTGTCTATTTTGGATCAAGCCCTGAGTTTGACACAGGGAAATGAATTGACGACTGCCATCTCTGAAGAAATTACTGGCACCATTAGCCTATCAGCCTTGGATGATTATGTGGCTGCCTTGTCTCAACAGGATGTTCCCAAAGCTTTGTCTTGCTTGAATCTTCTTTTTGATAATGGTAAGAGCATGACCCGTTTTGTGACCGACCTTTTGCACTATTTAAGAGACTTGTTAATTGTTCAAACAGGGGGAGAAAATACTCATCATAGTCCAGTCTTTGTAGAAAATTTGGCACTTCCTCAGGAAAATCTGTTTGAAATGATTCGCTTAGCGACAGTGAGTTTAGCAGATATTAAGTCTAGTTTGCAGCCCAAGATTTATGCTGAGATGATGACCATCCGTTTAGCAGAGATTAAGCCTGAACTAGCTCTTTCTGGGGCAGTTGAACATGAAATTGCTACGCTGAGACAGGAAGTGACACGTCTCAAACAAGAACTCGCAAATGTGGGAACTGTATCCAAGCCAACAAGTCCAGCTCCTAGTCGTCCAGCTACGGGCAAAACAGTCTATCGTGTAGATCGCAATAAAGTGCAATCTATCTTACAAGAGGCTGTCGAAAATCCTGATTTGGCACGTCAAAACCTGATTCGCTTGCAGAATGCCTGGGGAGAGGTAATTGAAAGTCTAGGTGGGCCGGATAAGGCTTTGCTGGTTGGTTCTCAACCGGTTGCGGCCAATGAACACCATGCAATTCTTGCTTTTGAGTCTAACTTTAATGCTGGTCAAACCATGAAACGGGACAATCTCAACACTATGTTTGGCAACATCCTCAGTCAGGCAGCAGGTTTTTCACCTGAGATTTTAGCTATTTCCATGGAGGAATGGAAAGAAGTTCGCGCAGCCTTTTCAGCCAAAGCCAAATCTTCTCAAACTGAAAAAGAAGCAGAAGAAAGTCTGATTCCAGAAGGATTTGAATTTTTGGCTGATAAAGTGAAGGTAGAGGAAGACTAAAGAAAGATTTCATGATACAATAAATTTATGAATAAACAACAATTTATTATTATGGCGCTGTTTACAGCTGCTGAGACCTATTTTTTCAATGAAGCCTGGATGACTGGCCGCTATATTATGGCAGCCTTTTGGGCAATTTTACTCTTCAGAAATTTTCGTGTCAGTTATGTGATGGGCAAAATCGTTGATGTCATCGATCAGCATTTTAATAGGAAAGACTAGCCCTCAGCTTCCAGACAAAATCAAAGCCTTTTAGGCTTTTTTTTGTTATACTATAAAAGTATATTTATTGACCTTTTATACTCTTCGAAAATCTCTTCAAACCACGTCAGCTTTATCTGCAACCTCAAAGCGGTACTTTGAGCAACCTGCGGCTAGCTTCCTAGTTTGCTCTTTGATTTTCATTGAGTATTACCGTATTTTCTAGAGACAACTAGTATGTTTCTAGTAAGCACTGTAAAGGTCTTGAAAAAGAAAGGAACTATCATGTCAGTATTAGAAATCAAAGATCTTCACGTTGAGATTGAAGGAAAAGAAATTTTAAAAGGGGTGAACCTGACCCTGAAAACAGGAGAAATTGCCGCTATCATGGGACCAAATGGTACAGGTAAATCGACTCTTTCTGCCGCTATCATGGGAAATCCAAACTATGAAGTAACCAAAGGTGAAGTTTTGTTTGATGGCGTAAACATCCTTGAGTTGGAAGTGGATGAGCGTGCGCGTATGGGACTTTTCCTTGCTATGCAATACCCATCTGAAATTCCTGGAATTACCAATGCTGAGTTTCTTCGTGCCGCTATGAATGCTGGTAAAGAAGATGATGAAAAGATTTCAGTTCGTGAGTTTATCACTAAGTTGGACGAGAAAATGGAATTGCTCAACATGAAAGAAGAAATGGCTGAACGTTATCTCAATGAAGGTTTCTCTGGTGGTGAGAAAAAACGAAATGAAATTCTTCAACTTTTGATGTTGGAACCAACTTTTGCCCTTTTGGATGAGATTGACTCTGGTCTTGATATTGACGCTCTTAAAGTCGTATCAAAAGGTGTCAATGCTATGCGTGGTGAAGGCTTTGGTGCTATGATTATCACTCACTACCAACGTCTTTTGAACTACATCACACCAGACGTGGTACACGTCATGATGGAAGGTCGTGTTGTCCTTTCTGGTGGTCCAGAATTGGCTGCGCGTTTGGAGCGTGAAGGATACGCAAAACTAGCTGAAGAACTTGGCTACGACTACAAGGAAGAATTGTAATTCCCTCGTATCTTTTAGGAGAAGTAAATGACTAAAGAAAATATTAAACTTTTTTCAGAAATGCACGCTGAACCAAGCTGGTTGGCTGACCTCCGTCAAAAAGCTTTTGACAAGATTGAGACTTTGGAATTACCAGTTATTGAGCGTGTCAAATTCCACCGTTGGAATCTGGGTGATGGAACGATTACAGAAAGCGAGCCATCAGTAAATGTTCCAGATTTCACAACTTTAGATAACCACTTGAAGTTGGTGCAAGTAGGAACGCAAACTGTTTTTGAGCAAATTCCAGTTGAGTTGGCTCAACAGGGTGTCGTCTTTACAGACTTCCATTCAGCTTTAGAAGAAATTCCAGAGCTTGTTGAGGAATTATTCATGTCATCTGTCAAGTATGACGATGATAAGTTGGCAGCCTACCATACAGCTTATTTCAATAGTGGTGCTGTCCTCTATATTCCTGATAATGTTGAGATTAAAGAACCAATCGAAGGTATTTTCTACCAAGACAGCGATAGCGATGTACCGTTTAACAAGCATATTATGATTATCGCTGGTAAAAATTCTAAGATTAGTTATCTGGAGCGTTTAGAGTCACGTGGTGAAGGAAGTACAAAAGCAACTGCAAACATCACTGTCGAAGTGATTGCACGTTCTGGTGCTCAAGTGAAGTTTGCTGCGATTGACCGTCTAGGTGAAAACGTCACTGCTTACATTAGCCGTCGTGGTAAATTAGGCAACGATGCAAGTATTGACTGGGCGATTGGTGTCATGAACGAAGGGAATGTTGTTGCTGACTTTGATAGCGACTTGATTGGAAATGGTAGCCATGCAGATCTCAAGGTTGTAGCTCTTTCAAGTGGCCGTCAGGTACAAGGGATTGATACTCGTGTAACCAACTATGGTTGCAACTCAATTGGAAATATCCTTCAACATGGGGTTATTCTTGAAAAAGCAACTTTGACTTTCAATGGTATCGGTCACATCATCAAGGGTGCTAAGGGAGCAGATGCGCAACAAGAAAGTCGTGTTCTCATGCTTTCAGACCAAGCGCGTTCAGATGCTAACCCAATTCTTTTGATTGATGAAAATGATGTTACTGCAGGACACGCGGCTTCTATCGGTCAGGTGGATCCAGAAGATATGTACTACCTCATGAGCCGTGGCTTGGATAAGGCAACTGCAGAACGTTTGGTTGTCCGTGGTTTCCTTGGCTCCGTTATCGTTGAGATTCCAGTCAAGGAAGTTCGTGATGAAATGATTGCGACTATCGAAGAAAAATTGTCAAAACGCTAAGGGGTAGCCTATGTTAGATGTAGAAGCGATTCGCAAGGATTTTCCAATTTTAGACCAGATTGTCAACGATGAGCCATTGGTCTATTTAGACAATGCTGCAACGACACAAAAACCACTAGCTGTTCTTGAAACGATTAACCGCTACTATGAGAAGGACAATGCCAATGTTCACCGTGGTGTTCATACCTTGGCAGAAAGGGCGACAGCTTCTTATGAGGCGGCTCGTGAAACCATTCGTAAGTTTATCAATGCAGACTCTACAAAGGAAGTTCTCTTTACCAGAGGAACGACAACCAGTCTTAACTGGGTAGCTCGCTTTGCTGAGGAGATTCTGACTGAGGGAGATCAAGTTTTGATTTCTGTCATGGAACACCATTCCAATATCATTCCATGGCAGGAAGCCTGCCGTAAGACTGGGGCAGAGCTTGTCTATGTTTATCTCAGGGACGGTGCCTTGGATATGGATGACTTGCGAGTTAAATTGACTGATAAGGTGAAATTTGTCTCCCTAGCTCATGCCTCAAATGTTCTTGGAGTGGTTAATCCTATCAAGGAAATCACTCAAATAGCCCACCAAGTTGGAGCCATCATGGTGGTGGATGGTGCTCAATCTACGCCTCATATGAAGATTGATGTTCAGGACTTGGGTGTGGACTTCTTTGCCTTTTCAGGTCACAAGATGGCTGGTCCAACTGGTATCGGTGTTCTTTACGGCAAAGAAAAGTATCTGGAGCAAATGTCACCCCTTGAATTTGGTGGTGAGATGATTGATTTCGTTTATGAACAATCTGCTAGTTGGAAGGAATTGCCTTGGAAATTCGAGGCTGGAACTCCTAACATGGCTGGTGCAATCGGACTTGCTGCCGCAGTGGATTATCTGGAAAAGATTGGTATGGATGTCATTGAAGCCCATGAACAGGAATTGATCGCCTACGTATTTCCAAAATTGCAGGCAATTGAAGGACTGACCATTTATGGTTCACAGGACTTGGCTCAACGTTCAGGTGTCATTGCTTTTAACCTAGGCGACCTTCATCCTCACGACCTTGCAACGGCTTTGGATTATGAAGGTGTGGCAGTTCGTGCGGGTCACCACTGTGCGCAACCCTTGCTCCAGTATTTGGATGTTCCAGCAACAGCTCGTGCAAGTTTTTATATCTACAATACCAAGGAAGATTGCGACAAGCTAGTCGATGCCTTACAAAAGACAAAGGAGTTTTTCAATGGCACTTTCTAAACTAGATAGCCTTTATATGGCAGTGGTAGCGGACCATTCGAAAAATCCACATCATCAAGGAAAGTTGGAAGATGCTGAACAAATCAGTCTCAACAATCCGACCTGTGGCGATGTCATCAATCTCTCTGTCAAGTTTGATGCAGATGACTGTTTGGAAAATATCGCTTTTCTAAACTCAGGTTGTACCATCTCAACTGCCTCTGCAAGCATGATGACAGATGCTGTTTTGGGCAAGACCAAGCAAGAAATTTTAGAACTTGCGACTATTTTTTCTGAAATGGTTCAAGGACAAAAAGATGAACGCCAAGACCAACTAGGCGATGCAGCTTTTTTGTCAGGTGTTGCCAAATTTCCGCAACGAATCAAGTGTGCAACCCTAGCTTGGAACGCCCTTAAGAAAACAATCGAAAATCAAGAAAACAACTAAGACAAGTTTCTTTTGTCTTATGAATCAGTAGAAATGAAGAATGAAAGAAAGGATATTATGGCTGAAGAAAGAGTAGAACCAAAACCAATTGACCTTGGTGAATATAAATTTGGTTTCCATGATGATGTAGAGCCTGTCCTATCGACAGGAAAAGGATTGAATGAAGATGTCATTCGTGAACTATCAGCTGCTAAGGGAGAACCTGAGTGGATGTTAGAATTCCGTTTGAAGTCTTATGAAACCTTCAAAAAAATGCCTATGCAAACTTGGGGAGCAGACTTGTCAGAGATTGACTTTGATGACTTGATCTACTACCAAAAACCATCTGATAAGCCAGCCCGTTCTTGGGATGACGTTCCTGAAAAAATCAAAGAAACCTTTGAACGTATTGGGATTCCGGAAGCTGAGCGTGCCTATCTAGCAGGTGCCTCTGCCCAGTATGAGTCAGAAGTGGTTTACCACAACATGAAGGAAGAGTTCCAGAAATTGGGGATTATCTTTACAGATACAGATTCTGCCCTCAAGGAATACCCAGACTTGTTTAAACAATACTTTGCCAAGTTGGTACCGCCAACAGATAACAAATTAGCTGCCCTCAACTCAGCAGTATGGTCTGGTGGAACCTTTATCTACGTACCAAAAGGTGTAAAGGTAGATATTCCACTTCAAACTTACTTCCGTATCAACAACGAAAATACTGGTCAGTTTGAACGTACCTTGATTATCGTTGATGAGGGAGCAAGTGTCCATTACGTAGAAGGATGTACAGCGCCAACTTATTCAAGTAACAGCTTGCATGCGGCCATCGTAGAAATCTTTGCCTTGGATGGAGCTTATATGCGTTATACGACTATCCAAAACTGGTCTGATAACGTCTATAACTTGGTAACCAAACGTGCTAAAGCTCAAAAGGATGCCACTGTTGAGTGGATTGATGGTAACTTGGGTGCTAAAACAACCATGAAATATCCATCTGTTTACCTTGATGGAGAAGGGGCGCGTGGTACCATGCTTTCGATTGCCTTTGCCAATGCTGGGCAACACCAAGATACGGGTGCTAAGATGATCCACAATGCTCCACATACTAGCTCGTCTATTGTGTCTAAATCCATTGCTAAAGGCGGAGGAAAGGTTGACTACCGTGGACAGGTAACCTTTAACAAAAACTCTAAGAAGTCTGTTTCTCACATCGAGTGTGATACCATTATCATGGATGACTTGTCAGCATCAGATACCATTCCGTTTAATGAAATTCACAACTCGCAAGTAGCTTTGGAACACGAAGCTAAGGTATCTAAGATTTCTGAAGAACAACTCTATTATCTCATGAGCCGTGGATTGTCAGAATCTGAGGCAACTGAGATGATTGTTATGGGATTTGTAGAACCCTTCACAAAAGAGCTTCCAATGGAATATGCTGTTGAGCTAAACCGCTTGATTAGCTATGAAATGGAAGGATCAGTCGGTTAAAATTTGTTTTTAGATTTACCCCCAATCAAGGATCTTGAAGATGAATTTGTAATAAAAAATCGCGATTTTAAACCGCGATTTTTTTATAATTTCTCATTAACAAATCGGATAAACTGATTCCACCAAACTTTTAAGAAGAAGGCTTTTTCAACATTCTTTTCTGCTACCATTTCAAAACTAGGACGTTCTGTGGTAATGTAACCTTGACCGATCAAGTCCTTGTCTTCGTAAGTCAGATGGCCAACCACTGTTCCAGCTTCAAGTGGTGCTGGGATTGCTTTGGAATCAGGTGTGAATTGAACAGATTGGGAAGATTGATTCCCAATACGCTCAATTAGATAGATATCCTCTGGGGCCACTGCAGTGACCGTATCTTCTTTTCCATCTTGTACAGGGGCTTTGCTATCTTGATAGGCATCGCCTTGCTGAACGATTTTGCGAAGTGTAAATGTAGAAGAAATATAATCCATTAGGGAAGATGTAGCTGTAAACCGAGCGTAGGGATTATTGTCTTGATGGTCTGCATTTAAAACAACTGTGATGACTCTCATGCCTTTTTCGACAGTAGTACCAACAAAAGACTCTCCAGCCTTATCTGTTGTTCCTGTTTTTAGCCCATCAAAACCACCACGGTAAGCAGGCATACCTTCTAACATGTAGTTGGTTGAAGTAATTGTCATTCCAGCAAAAGTAGAAGAAGGTTTTTTGGTGATTTCCAAGACTTGTGGGTATTTTTTGATGAGGTTGCGGGCAACGATAGCGACATCATAAGCACTGAGCTTATTTTCATCATCTTTATTAGACCCTGGGTAAATGTTATCTCCGAGAGTTTCGTTGTTCAGACCAGTTGTATTGACAACCGTGGCATCTTTGATTCCCCATTCCAGGAGTTTGGCCCGCATCATATCAACGAAGTTTTTTTCAGAGCCAGCAATTTTCTCAGCTAGGGCAATAGCGGCGCTGTTGGCACTAGATACCAGGGTTGCTTCAAGCAACTCTTCGACAGTATAATTACGGGCCTCCATAGGAACATTACTGGCTTCAGAATTTGTTGTCAATTGATAAGGATAGTCAGAAATATCTACAGGAGTGGAGAGGGTAATACTTCCCTTTTCCAGAGCTTCATAGACCAGATAAACAGTAATCAATTTTGTTATGGAAGCAATTTCGACAGGTTGCGTTGCATCCTTCTCATAGAGAATTTTACCAGTATTTGCCTCAACAGCAATCGCATGTTTAGCGGCAATGGTAAAATCTTGAGCAACAGCAGTAGAAGCACCTCCTAAAAGGGAGACAGTTAATAAAGTTAAAAATATTTTTTTCATAGTAGTCTTATTCTATCATAAAGAAAAAAAATATTCTTGCTTTAATAATTCATCCGTTAAGCTTTTTGAAAATATGGTAAAATAGAGTGAGGGAGGTAACTCATGTTTCGTAGAAATAAATTATTTTTTTGGACCACAGAAATTTTACTCTTAACCCTCATCTTTTACCTATGGAGACAGATGGGGTCTTTGATTAACCCTTTTGTTAGCGTGCTTAATACAATTATGATTCCATTTTTATTAGGGGGCTTTCTTTATTATTTGACAAACCCTATTGTTACTTTCTTAAATAAAGTCTGTAAACTCAATCGTTTACTTGGTATTTTAATTACCTTGTGTGCTTTGGTCTGGGGAATGGTCATAGGTGTTGTCTATCTCTTACCTATTTTGATTAATCAGTTATCTAGCTTGATTATATCTAGTCAAACTATTTATAGTCGAGTACAAGACTTAATCATAGACTTATCTAATTACCCTGCGCTCCAGAATTTGGATGTAGAAGCTACAATTCAGCAGTTAAACTTATCCTATGTTGATATTCTTCAAAAGATCCTAAATAGCGTATCAAATAGTGTGGGGAGCGTCTTGTCAGCTCTTATCAGTACTGTTTTGATTTTGATTATGACTCCAGTTTTTTTGGTTTATTTCTTACTAGATGGACATAAATTCTTGCCCATGCTTGAAAGAACGATTCTAAAGAGGGATCGTTTGCATATTGCAGGCCTCTTAAAGAATTTGAATGCGACGATTGCTCGCTATATTAGTGGAGTTTCGATTGACGCAATCATTATAGGTTGTTTAGCTTATATTGGCTATAGTATTATTGGTTTAAAATATGCTTTAGTTTTTGCTATTTTTTCTGGTGTAGCCAATTTAATTCCTTATGTGGGGCCAAGTATTGGTCTGATTCCTATGATCATCGCAAATATATTCACTGATCCCCATAGAATGCTGATTGCAGTGATTTATATGCTTGTTGTTCAGCAGGTAGATGGTAATATCTTATATCCTCGAATCGTAGGAAGTGTTATGAAGGTTCATCCAATCACGATTTTAGTTTTACTTTTGTTGTCAAGCAATATCTATGGTGTAGTTGGAATGATTGTCGCAGTGCCAACCTATTCTATCTTAAAAGAAATTTCTAAGTTCTTATCCCGTTTGTATGAAAATCATAAAATAATGAAAGAACGAGAAAGAGAATTAGCTAAGTAAAAGTCAGGAGAACCCTGATTTTTCTTTACTGGAAGTGGCCTTTAGATTAGAAGATTGAAAATAAGTTAAAGTCCTAAACTAATTTTCACAGCTAAGAATAGTAGAAGTTAATCTGATAAAAATCGAAAAACCAGTGGAATTCCGTGTCAGGGTAAGTTCCACTGGTTTTCATAGTCTATTAAAGTTTGAATGAAATTTATTTATTTTAGCACAACAAGTAAAACGTAGTCCGAATAATATAAGGATTGATTTTATAGTTTTTAAACTCAAATGAATTGAAATAAAGAGAGTAGGAAAATTCTCATCTGAAAGTATTTTAGAATAATTTTCTTAGTGAATTTCTTCAAAACAGATAGCTTTATCTTAGGTATGTGTTAATTGGATTTCGTAAGTTCTATTCACAATCGTAAAGTTATGCACTGAGAAAGTTGTAGTTAGTCTCCCAGTTTGCTAAATTTCTCGAATAGTATCTTTTTTAGGTAAGTGATTTCCTTTTTGCATTTTTGAGTTAGATAAGGTATAATGGTTTTATTGTCTTTTGGGGTCGTTACGGATTCGACAGGCATTATGAGGCATATTTTGCGACTCGTGTGGCGACGTAAACGCTCAGTTAAATATAACTGCAAAAAATAACACTTCTTACGCTCTAGCTGCCTAAAAACCAGCAGGCGTGACCCGATTTGGATTGCTCGTGTTCAATGACAGGTCTTATTATTAGCGAGATACGATTAAGTCTTGTCTAGCGGCTTGATAAGAGATTGATAGACTCGCAGTTTCTAGGCTTGAGTTATGTGTCGAGGGATTGTTAAAATAATACATAACCTATGGTTGTAGACAAATATGTTGGCAGGTGTTTGGACGTGGGTTCGACTCCCACCGGCTCCATTATTCCTTTGCATTCTTTTGCATTCCTTGGTAAAACGTTGTTAAATCAACGTTTTTTATTTTTATCTTTGGTATTCCTTGGTATTCTTTTGCAAAAAAAGATACAACATTTTGTTGTATCCTAAATATTAAATCAAGTCCTGAATTTTCTTAAGTTTTTATCATATTTTCTGTTATAATTAAGGTGCCTTAAGAAAAATAATGAAAAAACTAAATGTTTTTCATATAGTTTTCATTGTTTTAATAGTTTAAAGTCAATCTTATTTTTCTCTAATAGAAAATAATGAAAAAGTAGGTTTAGAAAGAGGTAAGTATCTATGTCTTCTCATAAAAAAGTGTCACTCTCTGAGATTAATCAATCTATCGATACTCCAAATAACAATCATTTCTGGCAAAATTTAAAGGCCTTTTTAGGTCCGGGTGCTCTTGTCGCAGTTGGTTATATGGATCCAGGAAACTGGATTACCAGTGTAGTCGGTGGTGCTTCCTATAAGTATAGTCTCTTGTTTGTTATCTTGATTTCATCTCTCATTGCCATGCAACTTCAGCAGATGGCAGGAAAGCTTGGTATTGTAACCCAGATGGACCTGGCTCAAGCAACGGCTCATCATTCACCTAAATGGCTTCGTTATAGTCTATGGGTGATTTTAGAATTAGCCTTGATGGCGACAGATCTGGCAGAAGTTCTAGGTTCAGCGATTGCTCTCAATCTTCTCTTTAAGATTCCGATTATGATAGCCATCCTCTTGACCGTGTTGGATGTTTTTCTCTTATTGCTTCTGATGAAATTTGGCTTTAAGAAGATTGAAGCTATTGTGACAACACTGATTTTAACCATTCTAGCAATTTTTACCTATCTTGTAGCCTTGTCACATCCAAGCTTCCAAGGAATCGTTGAGGGTTATCTACCGAATGCAACCTTATTTGAAAGTCCCTTGCCAGGGCATGAAAGTCAATTAACCTTGGCACTAGGGATCGTGGGAGCAACGGTTATGCCCCATAACCTCTATTTGCATTCTTCCTTGTCACAAACTCGGAAAATCAATCACAAGGACAAGAATGATGTTCGAAAAGCCGTGCGCTTTATGACCTGGGATTCTAATCTCGAGTTATCCTTGGCCTTTGTCGTTAACTCCCTTCTTTTGATCTTAGGAGCGGCTCTCTTTTTCGGCCATGCATCCGAGATTTCTGCCTTCTCTCAAATGTATAATGCCTTGCAGGATTCTACTATTGCAGGAGCTATAGCTAGCTCGACCTTATCAACCTTGTTTGCCTTGGCTTTATTAGCCAGTGGTCAGAATTCGACAATTACGGGTACCTTGACTGGACAAATCGTTATGGAAGGTTTCTTGCATATGAGATTGCCTCAATGGTTCATTCGTTTGGCGACTCGCCTCTTTGCCTTGCTACCTGTCATGATTGTAGCGGTTCTGTTTGGTCATCAGGAAAAAACATTAGATCAGTTATTGGTTTATTCACAAGTCTTTCTTTCAATCGCTCTTCCGTTTTCAATCTTCCCTTTGATTTATTTAACTTCTAAGAAATCACTGATGGGCGAATTTACCAATGCTAAATGGAATACCATCCTTGGTTATATTGTTTCCATTATCTTAACAATTCTCAATGTGAAATTGTTATTTGATATTTTCTAAGAAATTCACCCGAGTTATAAAACAAGCATATAAGAAAAAAGATACCCAAGATTTCTTGGGTATCTTTTTTAAAATAAACGGAAGACATGGGATTCGAACCCACGCACGCTGTTACACGCCTACCGCGTTTCCAACACGGCCTCTTAAGCCTCTTGAGTAATCTTCCAATACTTACTCAAATAGTCTACCATAAAGGCTCTTATCTTGCAATAAAAATTCTGAAAATAAGAAAAATGATAGAATTTGAAAGAAAATGATAAAAAATGCTTGACTTTAAAAGAAAGTGTGATAGAATGAATAGTGTAAACGATAACAGGAGGTGATTCGGTGTTAAAAACAGAGCGGAAGCAACTGATTTTAGAGGAGTTAAATCAACATCATGTAGTTTCTCTAGAAAAATTAGTTAGTTTGCTAGAGACCTCAGAATCAACGGTTCGAAGAGACTTGGATGAATTGGAAGCAGAAAACAAGCTTCGTCGCGTGCATGGTGGAGCAGAATTGCCTCATTCCTTGCAGGAAGAAGAAACCATTCAAGAAAAATCTGTCAAAAACCTTCAAGAGAAGAAGTTGCTGGCTCAGAAAGCAGCCTCTCTTATCAAGGAACAAGATGTCATCTTTATCGATGCTGGAACAACGACAGCCTTTTTAATTCATGAATTGGTCAATAAGAATGTTACAGTTGTGACCAACTCCATTCACCATGCAGCTCAGTTGGTTGAAAAGCAGATTCCAACTGTCATGGTTGGAGGAAGTGTCAAGATGGCGACAGATGCGAGCATCGGGGGCGTTGCTCTTAACCAGATTAACCAATTGCACTTTGACCGTGCCTTTATCGGGATGAATGGTGTGGACGATGGCTATTATACGACTCCTGATATGGAGGAGGGAGCTGTGAAGCGTGCTATTTTAGAGAATGCCAAACAGACCTATGTCTTGGTGGATTCGTCTAAGATTGGACAAACTTGCTTTGCAAAGGTAGCACCACTCAAACGCGCTATTGTTATCACAAGTCAAGGGCATGATCTCTTGCAGGTTATTAAGGAGAAAACGGAGGTAATAGAAGTATGATTTATACAGTCACACTCAATCCATCCATTGACTATATCGTTCGTTTGGACCAAGTCCAAGTCGGTAGTGTCAATCGTATGGACAGTGATGATAAGTTTGCTGGTGGGAAAGGAATCAATGTCAGTCGTATCTTGAAACGCTTGGGTATTCCCAATACAGCGACGGGATTTATCGGTGGCTTTACTGGTAAATTTATCACAGATACTTTGGCAAAGGAAGAAATCGAGACACGTTTTGTCCAAGTGGCAGAAGATACTCGTATCAATGTTAAAATCAAAGCAGACCAAGAAACAGAAATCAACGGAACGGGTCCAACTGTTGAGCCCGAACAACTTGAAGAGTTAAAAGCCATTCTTTCAAGTCTGACAGCAGAAGATACAGTTGTCTTTGCTGGTTCAAGTGCTAAAAATCTAGGCAATGTCATCTACAAGGATTTGATTGCCTTGACACGCAAGACTGGTGCGCAAGTGGTTTGTGACTTTGAAGGACAGACCTTGATTGATAGTTTGGACTACCAGCCACTATTGGTTAAACCAAATAATCATGAACTTGGAGCTATCTTTGGGGTTAAACTTGACAGTTTGGACCAAATTGAGAAATATGCTCGAGAGTTACTGGCTAAAGGTGCTCAAAACGTCATTATCTCTATGGCTGGTGACGGTGCCCTTCTTGTCACATCTGAGGGAGCTTACTTTGCTAAACCAATCAAAGGGACAGTCAAAAATTCAGTCGGAGCTGGTGATTCTATGGTTGCCGGATTCACAGGTGAATTTGTCAAATCAAAAGACGCAGTAGAATCCTTCAAATGGGGAGTGGCTTGCGGAACGGCAACCACCTTCTCAGATGATTTGGCAACAGCAGAATTTATTAAAGAAACATATGAAAAAGTTGAGGTAGAAAAACGATGAAAATTCAAGACCTATTGAGAAAAGATGTTATGTTGCTGGATTTGCAGGCAACTGAAAAAACAGCTGTCATTGAAGAGATGATTAAAAGTTTGACAGAGCACGGTTATGTGACAGATTTTGAAACCTTTAAAGAAGGCATTTTGGCGCGTGAAGCCTTGACTTCTACTGGTTTAGGAGATGGTATCGCAATGCCTCACAGCAAAAACGCTGCTGTCAAAGAAGCGACAGTTCTCTTTGCTAAGTCAAACAAGGGTGTTAATTACGAAAGTTTAGATGGGCAACCAACCGACCTCTTTTTTATGATTGCAGCTCCAGAAGGTGCCAATGATACCCACTTGGCAGCCTTGGCAGAATTGTCTCAATACTTGATGAAGGATGGTTTTGCGGACAAACTTCGTCAAGCGCAATCAGCTGATCAAGTTATCGAACTTTTTGACCAAGCTTCAGAAAAAGCAGAGGAGCCTGTTCAAGCATCTACCAATGACTCTGGCGACTTTATCGTAGCTGTTACAGCTTGTACAACAGGTATTGCCCACACTTATATGGCTCAAGAAGCTCTTCAAAAAGTAGCTGCTGAAATGGGGGTTGGCATCAAGGTTGAAACCAACGGTGCTAGCGGTGTTGGAAACCAACTAACTGCTGAGGACATCCGCAAGGCTAAAGCTGTTATCATCGCAGCAGACAAGGCTGTAGAAATGGATCGTTTCGATGGCAAACCATTGATCAATCGTCCAGTTGCTGACGGTATTCGTAAAACAGAAGAATTAATTAACTTGGCTCTTTCTGGAGATGCTGAAGTCTACCGTGCTTCTAATGGAGCCAAAGCTGCAACAGCCTCTAACGAAAAACAAAGCCTTGGTGGTGCCTTCTACAAACATTTGATGAGTGGTGTATCGCAAATGTTGCCATTCGTTATTGGTGGTGGTATCATGATTGCCCTTGCCTTCTTGATTGACGGTGCTTTGGGTGTTCCAAATGAAAATCTTGGTAATCTTGGTTCCTATCATGAGCTAGCTTCTATGTTCATGAAAATCGGTGGTGCAGCCTTTGGTTTGATGCTTCCAGTCTTTGCAGGTTATGTTGCCTACTCTATCGCTGAAAAACCAGGTTTGGTAGCAGGTTTCGTGGCTGGTGCTATTGCCAAAGAAGGTTTTGCCTTTGGTAAAATTCCTTATGCCGCAGGTGGTGAAGCAACTTCAACTCTTGCAGGTGTCTCATCTGGTTTCCTAGGTGCCCTTGTTGGTGGATTTATCGCAGGTGCCTTGGTTCTTGCTATTAAGAAATACGTTAAAGTTCCTCGTTCACTTGAAGGTGCTAAATCAATCCTTCTCTTACCACTTCTTGGAACAATCTTGACTGGATTTGTCATGCTAGCTGTTAACATCCCAATGGCAGCAATCAACACTGCTATGAATGACTTCCTAGGCGGTCTTGGAGGAGGTTCAGCTGTCCTTCTTGGTATCGTCCTTGGTGGAATGATGGCTGTTGACATGGGTGGACCAGTTAACAAAGCAGCTTATGTCTTTGGTACAGGTACGCTTGCAGCGACTGTTTCTTCTGGTGGCTCTGTAGCTATGGCAGCAGTTATGGCGGGAGGAATGGTGCCACCACTTGCAATCTTTGTCGCAACTCTTCTTTTCAAAGATAAATTTACTAAGGAAGAACGCAACTCTGGTTTAACAAACATTATCATGGGCTTGTCATTTATCACTGAGGGAGCGATTCCATTTGGTGCCGCTGACCCAGCTCGTGCGATCCCAAGCTTCATTCTTGGTTCAGCAGTAGCAGGTGGCCTCGTTGGTCTTACTGGTATCAAACTCATGGCGCCACATGGAGGAATCTTCGTTATCGCGCTTACTTCAAATGCTCTTCTTTACCTCGTTTCTGTCTTGGTAGGAGCAATCGTAAGTGGTGTGGTCTATGGTTACCTACGCAAACCACAAGCATAAAAAATAGAAAAATGAAAAGATTGGACCGTTTTATCCAGTCTTTTTCTCTTCCCGAAATGCCTGTGAAATATGGTATAATAGAAGAATGGCAAACAAGAATACAAGTAAAACAAGACGGAGACCGTCTAAAGCAGAACTCGAAAGAAAAGAAGCGATTCAACGGATGTTGATTTCGTTGGGAATAGCGATTTTATTGATTTTCGCAGCCTTCAAATTAGGGGCTGCAGGTATCACCCTTTACAATTTAATCCGCTTGCTGGTGGGGAGCTTAGCATATCTGGCAATATTTGCTCTCTTGATTTATCTCTTCTTTTTCAAGTGGATACGAAAACAGGAAGGGCTCTTATCTGGCTTTTTCACTATATTTGCTGGCCTGCTCTTGATTTTGGAGGCCTACTTAGTTTGGAAATATGGTTTGGACAAGTCTGTTCTAAAGGGAACCATGGCTCAGGTTGTGACTGATTTGACTGGTTTTCGAACGACCAGTTTTGCTGGAGGGGGCTTGATTGGGGTTGCTCTTTATATTCCAGCTGCCTTTCTCTTTTCAAATATCGGCACTTACTTTATTGGTTCTATCTTGATTTTAGCAGGCGCTCTCCTAATCAGTCCTTGGTCTGTTTACGATATTGCTGAATTTTTCAGTAGAGGATTTGCCAAATGGAGAGAAGGGCATGAGCGTCGAAAAGAGGAACGCTTTGTCAAACAAGAAGAAAAAGCTCGCCAAAAGGCTGAGGAAAAGGCTAGATTAGAAAAAGAAGATGCTGAAAAAGCCTTACTCGATTTGCCTCCTGTTGATATGGAAACGGGTGAAATTCTGACTGATGATGTTGTGCTTGACGTTCCTCCTGTTCCAGAAGAAGAGTGGGTGGAACCAGAAATCATCCTGCCTCAACCAGAGCTTGAATTCCCTGAACAGGAAGATGGCTCTGATGATGAAGATGTTCAGGTCGATTTTTCAGCCAAGGAAGCCCTCGAATACAAACTTCCAAGCTTACAACTCTTTGCCCCAGATAAACCCAAGGATCAGTCTAAAGAGAAGAAAATCGTCCGGGAAAATATCAAAATCCTAGAAGAAACCTTTGCTAGCTTTGGTATCAAGGTAACAGTTGAACGGGCTGAAATTGGGCCATCAGTGACCAAGTATGAAGTCAAGCCAGCAGTTGGAGTACGGGTCAACCGCATTTCCAATCTAGCAGATGACCTCGCTCTAGCCTTGGCGGCCAAGGATGTCCGAATCGAAGCACCTATCCCAGGGAAATCTCTAGTCGGAATCGAAGTACCCAACTCTGAAATTGCGACAGTTTCTTTCCGCGAACTATGGGAACAATCTCAAACGAAAGCAGAAAATCTCTTGGAAATTCCTCTAGGAAAGGCGGTTAATGGCACTGCAAGAGCTTTTGACCTTTCTAAAATGCCCCACTTGCTAGTTGCAGGTTCAACGGGTTCAGGGAAGTCAGTAGCGGTTAACGGCATTATCGCTAGCATCCTCATGAAGGCGAGACCTGACCAAGTTAAATTTATGATGGTCGATCCCAAGATGGTTGAGTTGTCTGTTTACAATGATATTCCCCACCTCTTGATTCCAGTCGTGACCAATCCACGTAAGGCCAGCAAGGCTTTGCAAAAGGTCGTGGATGAAATGGAAAATCGTTATGAACTCTTTGCCAAGGTGGGAGTTCGGAATATTGCAGGTTTTAATGCCAAGGTAGAAGAGTTCAATGTCCAGTCTGAGTACAAGCAAATTCCGCTACCGCTCATTGTCGTGATTGTGGATGAGTTGGCTGACCTCATGATGGTTGCCAGCAAGGAAGTGGAAGATGCCATCATTCGTCTTGGGCAGAAGGCGCGGGCTGCAGGTATCCACATGATTCTTGCAACCCAGCGTCCATCAGTTGATGTCATCTCTGGTCTGATCAAGGCTAATGTCCCATCTCGAGTGGCTTTTGCGGTATCATCAGGTACAGACTCGCGCACCATCTTGGATGAAAATGGAGCGGAAAAACTGCTTGGACGTGGAGATATGCTTTTTAAACCAATTGATGAAAATCATCCAGTTCGTCTCCAAGGCTCCTTTATCTCGGATGATGATGTCGAACGTATCGTAAACTTCATCAAGGCTCAGGCTGATGCGGACTACGATGAGAGTTTTGATCCAGGTGAGGTTTCTGAAAATGAAGGTGAATTTTCAGATGGTGAATCTGGTGGAGATCCGCTTTTTGAAGAAGCCAAGGTTTTGGTTATTGAAACACAGAAAGCCAGCGCATCTATGATTCAGCGTCGTTTATCAGTTGGATTTAACCGTGCGACCCGTCTCATGGAAGAGCTTGAGATGGCAGGTGTCATTGGTCCAGCTGAAGGTACCAAACCAAGAAAAGTATTGCAACAATAAAAAATAGCTTCTTTCCAAGTTTGGAGGGAAGCTATTTCTGGCTATTGATTGGTTTTATTTTCTGAAGTTGGCGCATTGGACTGTTTTTCGTTTTCAGTAGCAGGTTTACTTGAAGCAGGAGTAGAAGAGTCCTGAGTTGCTGTTTTCTGATCTTCTTTTTTCTCTTCCTTGACGCTAGATTTTGGTGTTTCCTCTTGCTGTGTTTTTTCTTGACTAGTGTTAGTCTCTTTAGTTGGACTGGTGTTTTCCTTAGGGGATTCCTTTTGGATTTCTTTGACAATGGTTGTCGTCTGGCTTGTCGTAGGTTCTTTTTTAATATTTTTGTTATTATCCAAGGCATTCATGATCGTGATAGTCGCAGTAATCAAGCCGAGGATACTACCGATAGTAGCAACGGTTTTTTGAAAGACTGTAAAGCCTTTTTTGATGTGTTCTGTTTTTGGTTTTGAAGTTCTACGATAATTAGACATACATTCTCTCCTTTGATTAAAATTTATTATACCGCAATTCTTTAAAAAAATCTTAAAAAAAGAGGAATTGCCCTTTCTTGTCGCAAGCTCCGTTTCATGATACAATAGAAGAAGTGATTTTAGAAAGCGTGAGAAAACATGATTTACTTTGATAATTCGGCGACGACCAAGCCCTATCCTGAAGCCCTTGAAACCTATATGCAGGTCGCTTCAAAAATTTTAGGAAATCCATCTAGTCTCCATCGTTTGGGAGACCAGGCAACACGAATCTTAGATGCTTCTCGGCAACAGATTGCAGATTTAATTGGTAAGAAAAGCGATGAGATTTTCTTTACTTCTGGTGGAACAGAAGGGGATAACTGGGTTATCAAGGGAGTAGCATTTGAAAAAGCCCAGTTTGGTAAGCACATCATCGTATCAGCCATTGAACATCCAGCAGCCAAAGAATCAGCTCTTTGGTTGAAATCTCAAGGTTTTGAAGTGGATTTTGCTCCAGTAGATGAGAAAGGATTTGTGGATGTTGAGGCGCTAGCAGATTTGATAAGACCTGATACGACCCTCGTTTCCATCATGGCAGTTAACAATGAAATCGGCTCGATCCAACCTATTGAGGCTATTTCAGAATTGTTGGCAGATCAGCCGACTATTTCCTTCCACGTTGATGCGGTTCAGGCGCTTGCTAAGATTCCAACTGAAAAATATCTGACAGAACGAGTGGATTTCGCGACCTTTTCGAGTCATAAATTTCATGGTGTCCGAGGTGTTGGTTTTGTCTATATCAAGTCTGGCAAGAAGATTACACCTTTTTTAACAGGTGGTGGCCAGGAACGTGATTACCGTTCGACAACTGAAAATGTGGCAGGGATTGCAGCAACCGCTAAGGCTCTCCGTTTATCTATGGAAAAGCTAGATATCTTTAGGAGCAAGACTGGGCAGATGAAGGCAGTGATTCGTCAAGCACTTCTCGACTATCCAGATATTTTTGTCTTTTCAGATGAGGAAGACTTTGCCCCTCATATCCTGACTTTTGGAATCAAGGGTGTTCGTGGTGAAGTCATCGTTCACGCTTTTGAAGACTATGATATTTTCATCTCAACGACCTCTGCTTGTTCGTCCAAGGCAGGGAAACCTGCAGGTACCTTGATTGCCATGGGAGTGGACAAGGATAAGGCCCAGTCAGCTGTGCGTCTTAGTCTAGACCTTGAAAATGATATGAGTCAGGTCGAGCAGTTTTTGACCAAGTTAAAATTGATTTACAATCAAACTAGAAAAGTAAGATAGGAGCATTCATGCAGTATTCAGAAATTATGATTCGCTACGGTGAGCTGTCAACCAAGGGCAAAAACCGTATGCGTTTCATCAATAAACTTCGCAATAATATTTCAGACGTTTTGTCTATCTATCCCCAAGTTAAGGTAACCGCAGATCGTGATCGTGCCCATGCATACCTCAATGGCGCGGATTACACAGCAGTTGCAGAATCGCTTAAGCAAGTCTTTGGAATTCAGAATTTTTCTCCAGTATATAAGGTTGAAAAATCTGTAGAAGTTCTGAAGTCTTCTGTCCAAGAGATTATGCAGGACATCTACAAGGAAGGCATGACCTTTAAAATCTCTAGTAAACGTAGCGATCACAACTTTGAATTGGATAGTCGTGAACTCAACCAAACCCTTGGAGGAGCTGTTTTCGAAGCTATTCCAAACGTACAAGCTCAAATGAAAAGTCCTGACATCAATCTTCAGGTGGAGATTAGAGAAGAGGCAGCCTACCTTTCTTATGAAACTATTCGTGGGGCTGGTGGTTTGCCAGTTGGAACTTCAGGTAAAGGGATGCTTATGTTGTCAGGAGGGATTGACTCACCTGTAGCAGGTTATCTTGCTTTGAAACGTGGAGTGGATATTGAGGCAGTTCACTTTGCTAGCCCACCTTACACCAGTCCTGGTGCTCTTAAAAAAGCCCAAGATTTGACCCGTAAATTAACCAAGTTTGGTGGAAATATCCAGTTTATCGAAGTGCCTTTTACAGAGATTCAAGAGGAAATCAAAGCCAAAGCGCCAGAAGCCTATCTCATGACCTTGACGCGTCGTTTTATGATGCGGATTACCGACCGTATTCGTGAGGTACGAAATGGCTTGGTTATCATCAATGGGGAAAGTCTAGGTCAAGTAGCCAGCCAAACCCTTGAAAGTATGCAGGCTATCAATGCTGTTACAAACACTCCCATCATCCGTCCAGTTGTGACAATGGATAAGTTGGAAATCATTGACATTGCTCAGGCAATCGATACCTTTAACATTTCAATCCAACCGTTTGAAGACTGTTGTACGATTTTTGCACCAGATCGTCCTAAGACCAATCCTAAGATTAAGAATGCAGAGCAGTACGAAGCGCGTATGGATGTTGAAGGCTTGGTTGAGCGAGCAGTGGCTGGAATCATGATCACTGAAATCACACCTCAAGCCGAAAAAGATGAAGTCGATGACTTGATTGACAATCTGCTCTAATCAGAAAACACAAAAGAATAGCTGAAATCAGGAAAGAAAGTTAGTTTTTTATCATAAAAATAGGTAAAAAACTGACTTTTTTTCTATTTTTATGATATAATGAGATAAAATTTTGAATATAGAGAGTTTTCTGACAATGAATCATTCCTACTTTTATCTAAAAATGAAAGAACACAAACTCAAGGTTCCTTATACAGGTAAGGAGCGCCGTGTGCGTGTTCTTCTGCCTAAAGATTATGAGAAAGACACGAATCGTTCCTATCCTGTTGTTTACTTTCATGACGGGCAAAATGTTTTTTATAGCAAGGAGTCTTTCATTGGACATTCATGGAAGATTATCCCAGCTATCAAACGAAATCCTGATATCAGTCGCATGATTGTCGTTGCTATTGACAATGATGGTATGGGGCGGATGAATGAGTATGCGGCATGGAAGTTCCAAGAATCTCCTATCCCAGGGCAGCAGTTTGGCGGTAAGGGTGTGGAGTATGCTGAGTTTGTCATGGAGGTGGTCAAGCCTTTTATCGATGAAACCTATCGTACCAAAGCTGACCGCCAGCATACGGCCATGATTGGCTCTTCGCTAGGAGGCAATATTACCCAGTTTATCGGTTTGGAATACCAAGACCAAATTGGTTGCCTGGGCGTCTTTTCATCTGCAAACTGGCTCCACCAAGAAGCCTTTAACCGCTATATCGAGCGTCAGCAACTATCGCCTGACCAGCGTATCTTTATCTATGTAGGAACAGAAGAAGCAGATGATACAGACAAGACCTTGATGGCTGGCAATATCAAACAAGCCTATATCGACTCGTCGCTTCGCTATTACCATGATTTGATAGCAGGAGGAGTACACTTGGGTAATCTAGTATTGAAAGTTCAGTCTGGTGCCATCCATAGTGAAATACCTTGGTCAGAAAATCTACCCGATTGTCTGAGATTTTTTGCAGAAAAATGGTAAGTTAAGAAAGGAAAAAACGAAATGCATACTGAACATCTTAGCCACTGGAGTGGCAATCTTAACCGTGAAATGTACCTTAACCGTTATGGTCATGTTGGGATTCCAGTTGTGGTCTTTGCTTCATCAGGTGGTAGTCACAATGAATACTATGATTTTGGCATGATTGATGCCTGCGCTTCCTTTATCGAGGAAGGCCGTGTCCAGTTCTTTACCCTGTCCAGTGTAGATAGTGAGAGCTGGTTGGCCACTTGGAAACATGCTCATGACCAAGCGGAAATGCACCGTGCCTACGAACGTTATGTGATTGAGGAGGCCATTCCTTTTATCAAGCACAAGACAGGTTGGTTTGATGGCATGATGACGACAGGCTGCTCTATGGGAGCCTATCATGCACTCAATTTCTTCCTCCAGCATCCAGATGTCTTTACAAAAGTGATTGCTCTCAGTGGTGTTTACGATGCACGTTTCTTTGTCGGTGATTACTACAACGACGATGCTATTTACCAAAACTCGCCAGTAGACTATATCTGGAATCAGAACGACGGCTGGTTTATTGACCGTTATCGTCAGGCAGAGATTGTGCTTTGTACGGGTCTCGGTGCCTGGGAACAAGATGGATTGCCATCCTTCTACAAGCTTAAAGAAGCCTTTGACCAGAAACAAATTCCAGCCTGGTTTGCTGAATGGGGACACGATGTCGCCCACGATTGGGAATGGTGGCGCAAACAAATGCCTTATTTCCTTGGAAATCTCTATTTATAAAAGGAGTTATCTATGAATTACCTTGTTATTTCTCCCTACTATCCACAAAACTTTCAACAGTTTACCATCGAACTAGCTAATAAAGGCATCACAGTATTGGGAATTGGTCAAGAACCTTACGAGCAATTGGATGAGCCCTTGCGCAATAGCCTGACCGAGTATTTCCGTGTAGACAATCTTGAAAATATAGACGAAGTCAAACGAGCAGTTGCTTTTCTCTTTTATAAACATGGCCCAATTGACCGCATCGAGTCCCACAATGAATACTGGCTGGAACTGGACGCAGCACTCAGAGAACAATTTAATGTTTTTGGTGCCAAACCAGAGGATCTCAAAAAGACAAAATATAAGTCTGAAATGAAGAAACTTTTCAAAAAAGCAGGTGTCCCTGTGGTTCCTGGAGCTGTTATCAAGACGGAAGCAGATGTTAATCAAGCTGTAAAAGAAATCGGCCTTCCAATGATTGCCAAACCTGATAATGGAGTGGGAGCAGCCGCAACCTTTAAGCTTGAGACAGAGCACGATATCAATCACTTCAAGCAAGAATGGGACCATTCAACCCTTTATTTCTTTGAGAAATTTGTCACTTCCAGTGAAATTTGTACCTTTGATGGGCTCGTGGACAAGGATGGTAAAATTGTCTTTTCAACAACCTTTGACTACGCCTATACACCGCTTGATCTCATGATTTATAAGATGGACAATTCTTATTACGTTCTCAAGGATATGGATCCCAAACTGCGCAAGTATGGTGAAGCCATTGTCAAGGAATTTGGTATGAAAGAACGTTTCTTCCATATTGAGTTCTTCCGTGAAGGGGATGATTACATCGCCATTGAGTACAATAACCGTCCTGCAGGTGGTTTCACTATTGATGTTTATAACTTTGCTCATTCCTTGGACCTCTATCGTGGCTATGCAGCTATTGTTGCAGGAGAGGAGTTCCCAGCGTCAGAATTTGCATCTCAGTATTGTTTGGCTACATCACGTCGTGCAAATGCCCATTATGTCTATTCTGAGGAGGACTTGCTTGCCAAATACAGCCATCAGTTCAAGGTTAAGAAAATCATGCCAGCGGCCTTTTCAGAACTTCAAGGAGATTACCTGTATATCCTGACAACTCCGAGTCGACAAGAAATGGAGCAGATGATTGCAGATTTCGGACAACGTCAGGCTTAAGAGACTATTGGATTAAGGAAATTCACTTCCTTAATCCTTTTGTTTTGTCTGATAAAAAATAAGAGCATCCTAACAAGGTAGCTATCATAAAACTTGTTCGATAACTATTTGAAGCAGGATTAGGTGGTCAGAAATTGAATTTTAACATTTCAATTGAGTCATAGTATTGTGCTTTCGTATCCTTAAATCAGCTAAAAGGATCCATGACGACACCTATACGATATAGTTTTCAAAATACCAAACAAGTCTATTAATACTCAATGAAAATCAAAGATCAAACTAGGAAACTAGCTGCAGGCTGCTCAAAACACTGTTTTGAGGTTGTAGATGAAACTGACGAAGTCAGTAACCATACCCACGGCAAGGCGATGTTGACGGAGATTGAAGAGATTTTCGAAGAGTATAAATCTTCCTAGGATAAAGCAAAACGCATAGTATCAAGGGTTTTCAACACTTGATACTATGCGTTTTCTGATGTTAAAGACTTTCTACCAGTTTTTTTTAAAGCATAATTGTTAGTTGTAGTCATTTATTATTCTTCAAAGAAAAATGGTGGGGCGAATTTTTTCAGTTCTTCAAAGCACTTTTGAGCAGCTTCTGCATCTTCGCAGATGATGAGACAGACATCATCGCCACAAAGGGTTGCGATAATATATTGGAAATCAAGAGCATCAATAATTGTAGCGAACGATTGTGCTAGACCAGGAAGAGTTTTGAGTAGGACTTGGTGCTGAATAGGTCGCAACATGATGAGGGCATCTTCCATATAGTTTTCCAAACGTTTTTCCCATTTTGAGATGGAACCATTATTAAGAACATGATAAGCGTTATCTTCTTCGCGGACTTTTGATAGGTTCATATTTTTGATGTCGCGTGAGAGGGTTGCCTGGGTCACTTGAATGTCGTTCTCAGCAAGAAGGGACTGCAATTCAGCCTGTGTATGAATCTTGTTTTTTGCGACAAGAGCGCGTATGAGTTGGTGGCGGTGTTCTGATTTATTCATAATAATGTAACTCCTTTTAGCAAGGTATGGTAAGCGTGGACTGAGAGAGGTCGACAGTCAGGTGGTAGTCGGTATTGTCACGGATGGTGATTTCAAAGTCAGTCGTATAGAGGACTAAACGAAGAGTATCTCCTTCTTTTAGCTTATAAATAGTAGGTTGCAGTTCAAATTGCACATCCATCCATTCATCTGCAGTAACATCCTCTACTAACAGTAAATCATTTCTATTTTGTAAATTAAGGTAACCTTTTGTCATGACTCGTTGTGCATTTGGTCTAAATGGTAATTCACAGAGATTTTCCAACATGTGGTAGCGTCCATTATCAATGGTTTTAGCACTGATAATAGCTGGATAAGGTTGTAGGTATTTCTTCTGTCCAAATTCTAGCAGTTGGGCAGATAAGAGCCCCTTATTTGTACTGGATTTGATACGAAGATTAAGTTGGGCACGACCGTTCAAGTGAAGATCCTTAGTCACAGGAAGGTCAATAGTAATTTGATTTGTTTTCCCTTGATAGAGTTCCGTATTGAAGGTCTGGTAGGTCTTACCATAACGTTCAAAATCCTTATCTGAGTACTGGTTTTGAATGACCTGTTCTTCTTGACCGAGTGAGAAGGTTTCAAAGTTTTCTTGCTCACCAAAGTTATCAAGAGATAACCAAGTCTGAGGAGCAGTATTGTCCTGCCAGATAACGGTCGGAAGTTGAAAATCTGTATCTTGTCCCAATAATTTCTTGGTTAATAAGGCATTCATGGATTCACGGAAGTCAATGGACTGCCAGTTGTTCATGTACACATGGGCGCCATTGTGGAAAAAGAGATGCTTGTTTATGTGAGCAGGAAGGGCATGGAACATCTGGTAAACATGAAGTGGTTTGACATTCCAATCCTGTGAACCGTGGGTAAAGACAACCTCTGATTTTACCTTATGGGCATTGAGCAGGTAGTTGCGATCATGCCAAAACTGGTTATAGTCGCCGGTCTTGCGATCCAGTTGCTCTTTTACTTTTTCTAAGTCAGCTTGGTGAGCTTCATTGCCACGGATATAGTCGCCAGCCAAGAGATTACGAGAGTAGGTTAGTTCAGCAAGGGAGTCAAAGTCCTCACCTGGATAACCACCTGGGCTAGTCACCAGACCGTTTTCACGGTAGTAGTTGTACCATGAAGAAATGCCAGCCTCAGCAATGATAACCTCTAAACCATCGACACCTGTAGTCGCAAGCCCATTGGACATGGTTCCAAGATAGGAAAGTCCAGTTGTGGCAACTTTTCCATTTGACCAGTTAGCTTTGACTTGACGCTGACGTGTATGGTCAGTGAAGGCACGACAACGACCATTAAGCCAGTCGATGACATTTTTATAAGCCTCAATTTGTTGGTAGTCGCCATTAGTCATGAAACCAGTAGAGTCTTTGGTACCAACACCTGACACATAGAGATTGGCAAAACCTCGTGGAAGGAAGTAGTCGTTGAGTGTATAGCTAGAGTTGATGTGACTTAGCTTTTCCTCAGCTTCTGACACAAGCTCAGCTTGGCCTTGAGGTTGGACGAGATTGAGTTGAGGTTCCTCTAGTTCAATCTTATGAGCAGGTTTAACCTCAAGCTCGGCCTCCATCTTGTAGAGAGCCTTATCGCTTGCCTTGTCATTTGTTCCCTGATGATAAGGGCTGGCTGTCATGATAGCAGGGATTTGTCCATCATAACGAGGACGAATAATGCTGACCTTGACTAGATCTGGTAAGCCTTTTTGGTCAGTATCGACACGAGACTCAACGTAAACGACTTCACGAATGACATCATGGCTAGAAAAAGTAGCCAAACTCTTGCCGTTAAAGTAGTGATAGCCATTATCCTCAGGGATAAGACCGTCGCTTACCAGCTGATCAATCAGGGTATTCCCCTTTTTGGTGCGAGTATTGAGTAACTGATAGAGATTTTCAATCATGTCACCGTATACAATAGGAAATCCAGTCTCCTTACGAAACGCTTCACTATCTTCGAAGTCAACCAAATAAGAAAAGCCTAAAAGTTGAAAGGCGACAGTATAAAAAATATCTGCTGTCAAGTCTTTGTCAGATTTGAAAAAAGTTAATATGTTAGTTTCTTTATCTATAGCTAAGCAGGAGAGTGGATAGTCGGTGTTCTCATAAGTGAAAAATAAGCGACGTAAAAAAGTTTCCAGTAATTCCTTGGGATTGGCTGTGTTTTGTAAATCAAAGCCATATTTTTTTAGTTCAGATAAGATATTTTCTTTTGGAAAAGTGATATAACTATATTGATTAAAACGCATAGAACCTCCATATAGAATGATAGTTAAGGTTATTATATCAAAAAAAAAGCAGAAAGGGAATTGTTAACTGCAAAAGGAAATAATCCAATAAAAATGAATAAAGTACTAAATTCAACATAGAGAACAGTGTAACAATAGATATAATAGGTATAATATAAAAATTCTAGGAGATTTATATTGTATGTTTTCTATTTTATATATAATATAGTATAAATATAAAAAATAATGACAAAAACACAAATGAATAAAAAGTAAATTAGTACGCTGATGAAATTTTTCTGGTAACTTCTCAAAGTAACTTCCACTTGCCTGACCAAAGTGGAAATTAGTCTAAAACGGATTTTTATGGTGGAATTAAGTGTGAGATGTTTGAGAAGTTACGTAAGCTTAAAAAAATGAGTAATAGAAGCTGATTTCATTGACTTTTAAGGGAGGAGAGGAGTATAATATATACTGTATAATTGTATGCAATTGATTACAAAAATAAAAATAGAAAGCGATAACTATGTATAAAGCAAAAAGACACGTGAACAGATAATCTTTTGATTTAATGTTTTACTAAGTACTGAATTGGAGGAGATAATATGAGGTTAGAAAAAATGAAAAGGCATTCAATTCGTAAGTTGAGTGTAGGAATTGTTTCTGTTGTGATAGGGCAGTTCTGTATTGGTAGAATAGAAACACCTGTAGTAGCGGATGAAGTTAAAATAACAACTAGTGCAGAAAATTCTACTTCTGAGAGTGCAAGCAAGATTTCAAATGAAAATTCTAATGTAAAAGAAGAAAATAACTTATCAACAGCTTTGGAACAACAAAATCATAAAGAGTTAAAGTTACAAGAGAATAGTCATAAAAATATAGGAGAATCCTCTACACAAGAAGTTCGAGAAGAAGGAACACAATTACCAAAAAATAAATTGGAAGAAGATAATAAGCAACTAGTAAGAAAAAAACGTTCTGTAACTGACGAGGAAACTCCAACAAGTATTGCTAGTGAAGAATTACCGGTTACTCAATCGACTCCTCATTATTTAGTAACGGGTAAAAACTATTATAACGATCCATCTATAAATTTGGGAGAAACTTTAACTAAAAAAGTTAAAGACATTGTTAATGCCAATCAATTTACACGATTAAAGAATACTTATGGAGATGATCTTTCAGAGGATACTACGGTATTAGAATTTTGGAAGAAATTTGGGTATTCTCCTGAAGATCGTTATTCCTATCATCATAAAGTAACCGATAAAAGAGGGAATGCTGCAAATGCAACTGAGAAAACTGGACAACAGACAACCTTTGAACTACCTTATGAGATTATTTATTATCAAAAAAATGGACAAAAACATGCTGTAAAAGTTCCAAATCTTTTTTCAAGATTAGCAGTTGGGGAACAACCAAATATTTGGAAAAAAGTTGATAAAAACTGGGGAAGTGGTTGGACAAGAGGTTCAGTATCTGACTTAGAAGTGATGAATAATCTTTTAGGTTATGGGGAAGATAGTACAGTTGACCAGTATATTTTAGATCCTGCTAATAAAAATAATTTTGTAATACCAACACGTTATAATACAGAAAGAAATGATGTATGGTTAACAATGAGAGGTGGAAGTCCAGATCGGTATGGATCTTATTTAACTGGAGCTCGTGCTCATCTCACGGCAACATCTGCTTCTGGGAAACAAATGAATGAAAAATCTAATATAGAAAAAACAAGTTCGGATGAATTTTATATTAATACTACTACAAAATTAGGGATTACAGAGGCTGGATTCGATAATCTTGGAGAGGGATTTTTAGGAGGAAAGTCTGTTGTTGGTAGTCAAAAAATATTTGAAAAAGTCAATAATGGTGGAACGGTAAAATCTTTTTGGAGTAGTTATACTTTCCAAGATTTGAGAAATCGTTTGATTACACATTTTATGAATGATATTAATTCTAATCTTGAGAATTATGAAAAACAAGCAACTGGAATTAATTTAGGAGTAGGTGGTCAAATTCAGTTGACAGGACTTTATCGTATGTCAGACTTAGATCCAGCGACAATTACTACTAATAATATTTCTAATTATAATAATTATTTATCTGATGAGAAAACACGTTTAGATGAATCTTCACATGTAACGAATGTTGAATACTATATGTATAATAGTGCAAATAAAGAACAATTATTTTCTCCAGCTAAATCAGTATTCCAAATTGAAACTACTCGTCCTTACTTTAAGAGCTTTGGAGATTTATCAACAGCTGTTAAACTTAGAAAGACAATACTAGATACAGAATTTGTTAATAAATTAGGAAGTAATTCGTTTGAATTAGAAGATAAAGGAATGACAAGTTCTGGTGATAAAATTGGTGTGGATAAGACACATGTTCGTGCCATGATTACTGAAAATGGTGTGATAAAAGAACGTAATTTAAGTTTAGATGATTTAAAAGCTTCATTAAACAAGCCAGAGTACTTAAATAAAGAATTGAAGATTTTTTATACGTATGCTGCTTTAGATACTAAAGGAATTGATGGAAAGTTACCAACTGAAATAACTACGAATCAAGGAGCATATGCAGTTCCAATAGTCCGTACTGTACAAGTATTAGAAAATATAGCTAAGACAGAAGACAGGAAAGTAATTCGTAAAATTCAGTATAAAGATCAAGATACACAACAGTTGATTCAAGAAGCGCCTGCTGTTACACAAGAAGCAATTGTAACTAGAACTAAGTTATTGGATCCACTTACAAATAGTATACTAGGTTATGATACAAATAATGATGGTATAGTAGATACGACTGATGAAAATCAGGCTTGGGTAGTTAAAGAACAAACGTGGATAGAGGTGAAATCACCATTAATTGAGAACTATAACGCACCAAATAAAGCAAAAGTGGAAGCAGTAGAGATTACACCAACAACAGAAAATGTGACAGAAGTAATTGAGTATACGCAAGGAACAGAAAATATAGTTGAAAGTAACACAGTTACACGTACTATCAAGTATGTAGATGCAGCGGATAAGACAAAAGAAGTTGCAAGAACTGTTAAACAAACAGCAACCATCACACGAACAAATGTGAGAAACAAAGTTACAGGAGCAATAACTGAAGGAAAATGGAGTGAAGTAAGCTGGGATGCAGTAGAATCTCCAAGTGTTAAAAACTATAATGCTCCAAATAAAGCAAAAGTGGATGCGGTACAAATTACACCAACAACAAAAGATGTGACAGTGATTGTGGAATATACAAAACTCAAGCCAGAACCAAAACCGGAGCCAAAACCAAAACCAGCATCACAACCGGAACCAAGACCTTACCCAGGTCCAACTCCAACTCCGATTCCACAACCAGCTCCAGCACCTCAGCCAGAGCCTAATCCTGCACCAAATCCTGTTCCAGTGTCACCTGAGACTCCTGAACAACCAGTAGCTCTAGTGACACCAGAACAACCAGCAGAGCCTGCTACACCACAGTATATGAATGGTCAAAATGAACTTCCAAATACTGGTACAAAAAATCATGCTGATTTAGCAACATTTGGACTTCTAGGAGCCTTGGGTGGATTTGGATTGGTAGCTCGTAAGAAAAAAGAAGATGAAAAATAATTTCGAATCTCTTTAGATACAGTTTTTCATTCAAATAGTCAAAGAACTTGAGATTTCATATCTCAGGTTCTTTTCTTTCTCTTTTTGAAAATGGTATAATATAGTGAGAAGGATAGAGGAGAATTGTAAATTGATCGCACAACTAGATACAAAAACAGTCTATAGTTTTATGGAGAGCGTCATTTCAATTGACAAGTATGTGAGAGCAGCTAAAGAATACGGCTACACTCATCTGGCCATGATGGATATTGATAATCTTTACGGTGCTTTCGACTTTCTAGAGATTACAAAAAAATACGGTATTCATCCTTTACTAGGGCTTGAAATGACTGTATTTGTGGATGCTCAGGAAGTGAATTTGCGCTTTTTAGCTCTATCTAGTGTGGGCTATCAGCAGTTGATGAAGCTTTCAACAGCAAAGATGCAGGGTGAGAAAAGTTGGTCAGTCCTGTCCCAGTATCTGGAGGATATTGCGGTCATTATGCCTTATTTTGATGGACTGGAGTCGTTAGAACTAGGCTGTGATTACTATATTGGAGTTTATCCAGAAACACTGACAAGCGAATTTCATCATCCTATTTTGCCCCTTTATCGGGTCAACGCTTTTGAAAGTAGGGATAGAGAAGTTTTGCAAGTCTTAACAGCGATTAAAGAAAATCTACCACTTAGAGAAGTTCCCTTGCGTTCACGACAAGATGTCTTTATATCAGCAAGTTCTTTAGAGAAATTATTCCTAGAACGTTTTCCGCAAGCCTTGGACAATTTAGAAAAGCTGATTTCAGGCATTTCTTACGACTTGGATACGAGTCTGAAACTGCCTCGTTTTAACCCAGCTAGACCAGCAGTAGAGGAGTTGAGAGAGCGTGCTGAACTGGGGCTTGTTCAGAAGGGGTTGACTAGTAAAGAATATCAAGAACGTCTAAACCAAGAATTGGCTGTTATTCATGATATGGGCTTTGATGATTATTTCTTGGTTGTCTGGGATTTGTTGCGTTTTGGACGTTCGAATGGCTATTATATGGGAATGGGACGGGGTTCTGCAGTAGGTAGCTTGGTTTCCTATGCCTTAGACATCACAGGGATTGACCCAGTAGAGAAAAATCTGATTTTTGAACGCTTTCTTAATCGTGAACGCTATACCATGCCTGATATTGATATTGATATCCCAGATATTTATCGTCCAGATTTTATCAGGTATGTTGGCAATAAATATGGTAGTAAACATGCGGCTCAAATCGTTACTTTTTCAACCTTTGGGGCCAAGCAAGCTCTTCGAGATGTCTTGAAACGTTTTGGTGTGCCAGAGTATGAATTATCTGCAATTACCAAGAAAATCAGTTTTCGTGACAATCTCAAGTCGGCTTATGAGGGTAACCTCCAGTTTCGTCAGCAAATTAATAGTAAGTTAGAATACCAAAAAGCCTTTGAGA
Source organism: Streptococcus sp. 1032 (assembly GCF_013277015.1). Taxonomy (NCBI): domain Bacteria; kingdom Bacillati; phylum Bacillota; class Bacilli; order Lactobacillales; family Streptococcaceae; genus Streptococcus; species Streptococcus sp. 1032. The sequence goes on from NZ_VMMD01000026.1 coordinate 131,827, forward strand.
TTGCTTGCAAGATAGAGGGTTATCCAAGACAAACCTCTGTCCATGCGGCTGGTGTTGTAATTAGTGACCAAGATTTGACCAACTACATCCCCCTAAAGCACGGTGATGAAATTCCACTGACTCAGTATGATGCTCATGGAGTTGAGGCTAGCGGACTTTTGAAAATGGACTTTCTGGGATTACGAAATTTGACCTTTGTCCAGAAGATGCAAGAGTTGCTTGCTGAAACAGAAGGTATTCATCTAAAAATAGAAGAAATTGATTTGGAAGACAAAGAAACGTTAGCTCTTTTTGCTTCTGGCAATACAAAAGGTATTTTTCAATTTGAGCAACCTGGTGCTATTCGCCTGCTAAAACGTGTTCAGCCTGTCTGTTTTGAAGATGTCGTCGCGACTACTTCTCTAAATCGACCGGGTGCTAGTGACTATATCAATAATTTTGTGGCAAGAAAGCATGGGCAGGAAGAAGTGACTGTTCTAGATCCAGCTCTGGAGGATATTTTGGCTCCAACTTATGGCATTATGCTCTATCAGGAGCAGGTTATGCAGGTTGCCCAGCGATTTGCTGGATTTAGTCTTGGGAAGGCCGATATTTTGCGTCGAGCTATGGGGAAAAAGGATGCTTCTGCCATGCATGAGATGAGAGCTTCCTTTATTCAAGGTTCATTAGATGCTGGTCATACTGTGGAAAAGGCAGAGCAGGTCTTTGATGTCATGGAGAAGTTTGCAGGTTATGGTTTTAACAGGTCACATGCCTATGCCTACTCAGCCTTGGCCTTCCAGTTGGCTTATTTCAAAACGCATTACCCAGCCATTTTTTATCAGGTCATGTTGAATTCTGCCAACAGTGATTACTTAATAGATGCACTTGAAGCAGGCTTTGAAGTGGTGCCTCTGTCCATCAACACCATTCCCTATCACGATAAAATTGACAACAAGGCTATCTATCTAGGATTGAAATCGATTAAGGGAGTCAGCAATGATCTGGCTCTATGGATTCTTGAAAACAGACCCTATTCTAACATTGAAGATTTTATAGCTAAATTACCTGAAAATTATCTGAAACTTCCTCTGCTAGAACCTTTGGTAAAAGTTGGTCTTTTCGATTTATTTGAAAAAAATCGTCAAAAAGTATTCAATAATTTAGTTAATCTATTTGAATTTGTAAAAGAGTTAGGAAGTTTGTTTGGAGATACTATTTATAGTTGGCAGGAATCGGAAGATTGGACGGAACAAGAAAAATTCTATATGGAACAAGAGCTTTTAGGGATAGGTGTCAGCAAACATCCCCTACAAGCTATTGCAAATAAGGCTATTTACCCGATTACTCCAATTGGGAATTTGTCAGAAAATAGCTACGCTATTATTTTGGTTGAAGTTCAGAAAATAAAAGTAATTCGTACCAAAAAGGGCGAAAACATGGCTTTCTTACAGGTAGATGATAGTAAAAAAAAATTGGATGTTACTCTCTTTTCAGACTTATATCGTCAGATTGGGCAGGAAATAAAAGAGGGAGCCTTCTACTATATAAAAGGAAAAATCCAGTCACGTGATGGCCGTCTGCAAATGATTGCACAAGAAATAAGAGAAGCAGTTGCTGAACGCTTTTGGATACAGGTGAAGAATCATGATTCGGATCAAGAAATTTCACGTATTTTAGACCAGTATAAGGGCCCAATCCCAGTCATTATCAGGTATGAAGAAGAACAGAAAACAATCGTTTCCCCTCATCATTTTGTAGCTAAATCCAATGAATTAGAAGCGAAATTGAATGAAATCGTTATGAAAACGATTTATCGCTAAAAATACGGAAAATAGAAGAATTTTAAAATCAAATGTGGTATAATCAAGAAGAATGTTAAAAGAAAAAGGAGCATAAACCAATATGAAACGTATTGCTGTTTTGACTAGTGGTGGAGACGCCCCTGGTATGAACGCTGCTATCCGTGCAGTTGTTCGTCAAGCAATTTCAGAAGGAATGGAAGTGTTTGGTATCTATGACGGATATGCTGGTATGGTTGCCGGTGAAATTCATCCCTTAAATGCGGCTTCAGTAGGAAACATCATTTCTCGTGGTGGTACTTTCCTTCACTCAGCTCGTTACCCAGAGTTCGCTCAACTTGAAGGGCAACTTAAAGGGATTGAGCAATTGAAAAAACACGGCATTGAAGGTGTAGTTGTTATCGGTGGTGACGGATCTTACCACGGTGCTATGCGTTTGACTGAGCATGGTTTCCCAGCTATCGGTCTTCCAGGTACAATTGATAACGATATCGTTGGTACTGACTTCACAATCGGTTTTGACACAGCGGTTACTACTGCTATGGACGCTATCGATAAGATTCGTGATACATCATTAAGTCACCGTCGTACTTTTGTCATCGAAGTTATGGGGCGTAACGCTGGTGATATCGCTCTTTGGGCGGGTATCGCAACTGGTGCTGATGAAATCATCATCCCTGAAGAAGACTTTAAGATTGAAGATATCGTAGCAAGCATCAAAGCGGGCTATGAATGTGGTAAAAGACACAATATCATTGTTTTGGCAGAGGGTGTGATGTCAGCAGATGAATTTGCTCAAAAACTAAAAGAAGCTGGAGATACGACCGATCTTCGTGTGACAGAACTTGGACATATTCAACGTGGTGGTTCTCCAACTGCGCGTGACCGTGTATTGGCGTCACGTATGGGTGCCCATGCCGTTAAACTTCTTAAAAAGGGTATCGGTGGTGTTGCGGTAGGTATTCGTAACGAAAAAATGGTTGAAAACCCAATTCTTGGTACTGCAGAAGAAGGAGCATTATTTAGTTTGGCAGCAGACGGTAAGATTATTGTAAATAATCCACACAAAGCTGATCTTGACCTGTCACAATTGAACAATTGCTTGTCATAATTCATAATTTAGTTAATAAGACCAAAAGGTCATATATATAAAGGAGTCACAAAAAATCATGAACAAACGTGTAAAAATCGTTGCAACTTTGGGTCCTGCGGTAGAAATCCGTGGTGGTAAAAAATTCGGTGATGACGGATACTGGGGTGAAAAACTTGATGTTGAAGCTTCAGCTAAAAACATTGCTAAATTGATTGAAGCTGGTGCTAACACATTCCGTTTCAACTTCTCACACGGTGACCACCAAGAACAAGGTGAGCGTATGGCAACTGTTAAACTTGCTGAAAAACTTGCAGGTAAAAAAGTTGGTTTCCTTCTTGATACAAAAGGACCTGAAATCCGTACAGAATTGTTCGAAGGTGAAGCTAAAGAGTATTCATACAAAACTGGTGAGAAAATCCGTGTTGCAACTAAACAAGGAATCAAATCAACTCGTGAAGTGATTGCATTAAACGTTGCTGGTGCTCTTGATATCTATGATGATGTTGAAGTTGGTCGTCAAGTGTTGGTTGACGATGGTAAACTTGGTCTTCGTGTGGTTGCTAAAGATGACGCAACTCGTGAGTTTGAAGTTGAAGTTGAAAATGATGGCGTAATTGCTAAACAAAAAGGTGTGAACATCCCTAACACTAAAATTCCTTTCCCAGCTCTTGCTGAACGCGATAACGACGATATCCGTTTCGGTCTTGAACAAGGTATCAACTTCATCGCGATTTCATTCGTACGTACTGCAAAAGACGTGAACGAAGTTCGTGCAATCTGTGAAGAAACTGGAAACGGACATGTTCAATTGTTCGCTAAAATCGAAAACCAACAAGGTATCGATAACTTGGATGAAATCATCGAAGCAGCTGATGGTATCATGATTGCTCGTGGTGATATGGGTATCGAAGTACCGTTCGAAATGGTTCCAGTTTACCAAAAAATGATTATCAAGAAAGTCAATGCTGCAGGTAAAGTTGTTATCACTGCAACAAACATGCTTGAAACAATGACTGAAAAACCACGTGCAACTCGTTCAGAAGTATCAGACGTATTCAACGCTGTTATCGACGGAACTGACGCTACAATGCTATCAGGTGAGTCTGCAAACGGTAAATACCCACTCGAGTCAGTAACTACAATGGCTACAATCGACAAGAACGCTCAAACTCTTCTTAATGAATACGGACGTTTGGATTCAGATTCATTTGAGCGTAACTCTAAGACAGAAGTAATGGCTTCTGCTGTTAAAGATGCGACTAACTCAATGGACATTAAATTGGTTGTAACTCTTACTAAGACAGGTCACACTGCACGTTTGATCTCTAAATACCGTCCAAATGCTGACATCTTGGCATTGACATTTGATGAATTGACAGAACGTGGCTTGATGTTGAACTGGGGTGTTATCCCAATGTTGACAGATGCTCCATCATCAACTGACGATATGTTCGAAATCGCTGAACGTAAAGCGGTAGAAGCAGGTCTCGTTGAGTCAGGCGATGATATCGTTATCGTTGCTGGTGTACCAGTAGGAGAAGCTGTTCGCACAAACACAATGCGTATCCGCACAGTACGTTAAGAAAAATATAAAAACCTATCATATCCAGCTTTAGAGCTTGTGTGATAGGCTTTTTTTGTATAGAGGGTAAGAAAGAGGCAAAACTTTCATAATGGATTGATACTCTTCGAAAATCTCTTCAAACCACGTCAGCGTCGCCTTACCGTATATATGGTTACTGACTTCGTCAGTTTTATCTGCAACCTCAAAGCAGTGTTTTGAGCTGACTTCGTCAGTTCTATCTGCAACCTCAAAGCAGTGCTTTGAGCAACCTGCGGCTAGCTTCCTAGTTTGCTCTTTGATTTTCATTGAGTATGAAATAAGATATGCACAAAGTGCTTAGGAAATTCAAATGAATTTCTACAAATATTTTAGCAATCGGAATCTACTTGTCTAGATTCGATCTGATATATTTTCGATTTAATGATATGGTATTTAAAACCTCCAAAGCAGCTTGCTCCATTCTTTTACTTACGTGAGTGTAGATGTTATTTATTGTTTTAGCGTCTTTGTGTTCCACTCTAACCATTATAGCATTCTTCTCAGCTAGTGTACTAAGGAGTGTGTGCCTGAAAATATGGGAACTAAGGGGCTGATTTATCGGTTTCGCTAGTTTAGTATTTGCCTTTTGCAAAGTGATCTTAAATCCCTTTCTCTAAATTGACATATCACTAGTGTTTAACAAAATCTAATCTGCTTTAGGTCACTTATTCTTTTTTTGAAATGTAGAATGAACTTTTTCAAAGTTTTTCGAATCCTTTAAAATCTGTTTGTTTTATATCGCCATTCTCCCCCTTTTTTAATTCTCCCTATACAGCCTGGCAATTTTTCCGATGGTACGAATATGGTTGCTTTCGTTTAGGTGGATGTCGGGATTGAGTTTTTTTGAGGTAGCCTTGGCGGAGTTTCTTGACATAGTTAGCGCCGTCTACTTGGAAGATGCCGATGGTATTATAGTCAATCTGTGGGGGATTCTTGATAAATAGGTAGTCGCCGTTTCTTATCTTTGGCTCCATGGCCCTGCTGACGACATAAGCGATTGCGTCTTAGTCGTCTGGGATTTCATCCTCATAGAATGGGAATTCCATATCTAAATCGTCGTCCTGCATCAAGCGGCTACCTGCAGAGATAAACTACCTAAAACGAGAGTAAGTAGTCTGTCTGTAGTCGTCCAGTCTGATGATTTTTACGATACTTCGTTTATCTTCGTTTTTCTGCTCATACAGTTGCCTCTCGGCATAGGTCAGGATTTTACCTTGTCTGGATGGTGTCCGTTGGTCGTAGATAGATTGGATATCGCTAGGAGAATCCTTTTGAACTGGAGGAAAGAGGCATCAATCAAGCTACTGAATACTTTAGCTAAGTCAAATATAGTATTTTTCTTAGTAGTCCTAACCCTTTTTTCATAATTTCCAATGGTGTTTTTACTTATACCTATCTTAGTACCCAATTTTTATTGAGTCCAACCATTTACTAGTCTATATTGTTTTATTTTTAGACTGTAACAATCGCAATCTCTTCTTTATCCACAAATGAAATCGCTTTCTATTTTTATAAGTAAAGCATAACACGAAATCCACGAAAATGAAAACTTTGTTGTGTTTTCGTAAAAAATTTGTTGACAGAGCACGAAACGCCTACTATAATTAAATCAAGCTTAAGGAAATAACAAAAAAACAAATCAGAGGGAAAGACGATGAACACACTAAATGAGAAAGTAATCAATATTTGTAAAGCAGTAGTTAAAGAAACTTTAATCCAAGACATTTAGGAGAAAAGATGAAGAAATCAAGAAAATTAGCCACATTAGGACTCTGTTCAGCCTTGTTTTTAGGCTTGGCAGCTTGTCAACAAGATGCTACAATTTCGAATGGGACGAGTCAAAGGCAAAGTAGTTCAACGAAAGTGCCATGGAAAGCTTCATACACCAACCTAAACACCCAGGTAAGTACAGAAGAGGTCAAATCTGTCTTATCAGCTCACTTGGATCCAAATAGTGTTGATGCCTTTTTTAATCTTGTAAATGATTATAATACCATTGTTGGCTCAACTGGTTTATCAGGAGATTTCACTTCCTTTACTCACACCGAATACGATCTTGAGAAAATTAGCCATCTTTGGAATCAAAAGAAGGGCGATTTCGTTGGGACCAACTGCCGTATCAATAGTTATTGTCTTTTGAAAAATTCAGTCACCATTCCAAAGCTTGAAAAGAATGACCAATTGCTTTCCCTAGATAATGATGCGATTGATAAGGGAAAGGTCTTTGATTCACAAGATAAGGAAGAGTTTGATATTCTATTTTCGAGAGTTCCAACTGAGGCAACTACAGATGTCAAGGTTCACGCTGAAAAGATGGAAACATTCTTCTCCCAATTTCAATTCAACGACAAAGCTCGAATGCTGTCTGTAGTTTTGCACGATAATCTGGATGGCGAGTATCTGTTTATTGGACACGTTGGCGTCTTAGTACCTGCTGATGACGGTTTCTTATTTGTAGAGAAATTGACTTTCGAAGAGCCCTACCAAGCGATTAAATTTGCCAGCAAGGAAGATTGTTACAAGTATTTAGGCACCAAGTATGCGGACTATACAGGCGAGGGACTGGCTAAGCCTTTTATCATGGATAATGATAAGTGGGTTAAACTTTAATGGTGGTATGATATGACAGTAATCCTAGAACTTTTATTTCTATTTTTGATGAGTTGGTGGGTTATTTCAATCGTTAATAGCCAGAAACCACGAAAAAATGAAACATTTATTGGTTATATCCAAAGATACGATATTGATGGGAATGGCTATCAATCAGAAGTATGGGAAGTGACTGAGGAGGAAGATTTATAATTAAAGAACAGAATCTTCTTTACAGTATTTCACCTATTTCCAAACAGTCCATTTGTAGTTTTATCCAGATTGGTATATAATTTAACTTAGAGAAAATAGGAGGACTAATCAGATGGAATTAAAAGATTTTACAGAAAAAGAACAGGAAATGATAAAGAATGGGCTGACGACGTCTAAGATTAGTGACAAGGAAACTGCTGAGAAGATTCTTGCGCTTGTCCCACAAGACTTGATTAAGCGAATCCCGTTTTTCGTCAGAAAACATGCGACGACACGTACTATTAAACGCATTTCAATCGAACACCCTGAGCTTTACGCTACAGCTCAAACAAGTGGTGAAATCCCAGAAAAAGAACGAGAAGAACTACGTCAGATTATCACGACGATCTTTGAACAAAAGATGAATAAGCATAGTATTAAGTAGAGAATGAAAATGTATTTGATTTGTGAATTGTTAACTAGTTATATATCATTTTAAAAATCGCAATTTATATTCTACTATACAATACTCAACAAAAACGAACAGGCTCTTTTCTGTTATTCAGAAGAGAACTTGTTCGTTTTTATCTTATTTTCCTTAAAAAGCTCGATACACATAGGGGTTTTCTGGTTTATCGACTTTGGTAAAGCTTTCGATTTCCAAGGTTGGAAGGTTTTGTTTGAGTTCTTTATGGTAGTGATTGACCAGTTTTCCCTTGGCTGTTATCCAAGTATTATTTTCATATTGACGGGTATTTCCCTTGGTCAGTAAGCCATAGACACCTGAATCCGCGATACAGTGGATAATGCCGAAGCGGAACAGAAATTGGCTATTGGCATGACTGGGGTCGTTATAGACAAAGCCTGTAAACTGGATTGTCTTGCCCTCAAACTCATCTGGATAGTCGTAGATAGCTTCCATGACTTCCATATAGTTTTCGTTAGTAATGTTAATGCTATCTTGGGACAAGTATTTATCCGCCGCCGTTCGCATTTCCTTTTCATAGGCTGATTTTGAAAAATAAGAACTGGTATCTGGTTTCAAATATTGACTTGTCGTCCCTTCGCTTGTCTGAATGGCCAGATCCGTTCCTTCCGATAGGGGGAAATGATAGCCTTTTGCTGAAACGGTCTGAGAATCCAAGCTAACAGTTGGAAAAGTTAAGCCGATGACAAGTGGAATAGCCAGAAGAGAAATACTCGTCATCTTGGCTAATCGGCTATTCAGATGACTGTGGGTTTTGACTTGCTTCATCCAGATATACAATTGAACAATAGCCAAGATAAAGGAAAGGACCATGGAAATATAGGCAAGATAGGAATAGTGCATGTTGATGTACTGGTTTAATTTGCCCGACAGATGGAGATAAATAGTCAGTTCAAAATAGCCAGCTAAAACTAAAAATCGAATCATAGGATGACTCCAATCAAGAGAGAATACACTAAGACGACAAGAGTCACAATCATAATGAAGTGACTGATAAATCGTGCTTTCAAGTAATTTTTCATCATGAGAATATTTTTAATATCCAGCATTGGGCCAATAACGAGAAAGGCTAGAACCGGTGCCAATCCGAAACTCGAGAGAAGAGAAGTCCCGATAAAGGCATCCGCCTCACTACAGAGCGAAAGAAGAAAGGCCAAAAGCATCAAGAGCAGGATGGCAAAAAGAGGAGTCGCACTGATAGAGGTCAGAATTCGAGTCGGAACGTAGACCTGTGTCACAGAAGCAAAGAGACAGCCGAATACCAAATAACGTCCCGTATCAAAAAATTCATCAATTGCTTGCACAAAAACCTGAAAAACTTTTTTTGCAGGACTCAAATGAGAAAAATCGTGCTCATGACAGGCCAAACGATTTTCTTTCTGAATCGGTTCTTGCCAGAAGAATCCTAGAAAAATCCCAAGTATCACAGCCACTACAATGGAACCTAGAGCTCGTAACAGAGCGACATGGAAGGAGTTCCCAAAGGCAGAATAGGTCGCAAAGAGAACAATAGGATTGATGACAGGTGCTGTCACAAGAAAGGGAACGACCGTGTAACTGGGAACCTTTTTTTCCAGAAAACGATTGATAATGGGGACGATTCCACATTCACAAGAAGGGAAAAGTATCCCAACGAAGGTCCCAAAAAAGATTCTCCCCCAACGATTTCGAGGGAGAAAATGATAAACCTTGTCAGGTGTGATATAGACCTCAATCAGCCCTGAGACAATACTTCCTATCAGAACGAAGGGTAGGGCTTCAATGATTATAGAGAGAAAAATAGCCCCAGTCTGAAGCACACTAGATGGGAGTTGTTGGAAAGCAGTCATCTAGTTTTTCTTTTCTGCTTTGGCTTTTTTCTCTTTGTCATCAGGGAAAGTGACTTGTTTCAAATCTGGGAGTTTAGCAAACTCTTCAAACATCTTGTCCAAGTCGTCTCGTTTTGTAAATTTTACAGCCATAGGTGTACCTCGATTCTAAATTCTACCTCTATTATACTATTATTTTGAGGAAAAGGGAAAAGTTAAAATTGAGTATCTAACGAATAATAGAGCTTGATATATCCTGATATACACTATGATTGTGATATAATAGTTGTGGAATAACGGAGGAAATGATGGAACATGAAAAGATCGGTCAGGTTACTGACGAAGTAAAAGAAATTTTTAATATTGTTCTTGAAGCCAGTGATATCAAGGTTAACAAAGAAGGTTTAAGAAGCCATATGTTGAAACGTCATCACAATGATGTGATTCGTCATATCGAAGATCTGGAACTGATACTAAGTAATCCAGATTTCGTTGGGGTCAATCCACGAGAGAAAGATGCTAGTTTTGAATATGTAAAAAGATTTGATGATAATGTTCTTGTTGCGATTAAGTTACATAAAAGTGGTGATTTCTTTTATGTTCCGACCATGTATCGCTTACAAGATTTCAAGTTACAAACTCGTATTAAGTCTGGTAGATTGAGAAAGCTTGACAAAAAAAGTAGATAGTGCTAGAATAACATTAACGAAAGACATTTGAGGGCAGAAAGGTTCCTGCCGCACCTTGAAAAAGGTATCTGAGATGCTGGGTACACCGACCAGCCAAGTGTCCGTTATATCAAAGGAGGAGCTTAAATGCTCCTTTTTTGTTTAAAAAATTCAAAATAGATTACACTCACCGCAGGCTCAGGCTTGCGATTTTTTTATTTCTCAAAAACACGCATTTTAAACGATTAGAAACAGAAATTACAATCCTATTGTTCAAAAAAGCGTTTTCTTGAAGAATAGAGAGGGAGAATAGTGGCGCATTATTGTCAAAAATAAAAACAGTGAAATTAATCACGAATCCTTTTGTAAACTATTAGAATTAAATTGCAACCTTCTCAATGAATAGAATATTGAAATGAAGTAAATTTATTTCCCAACTTATGTTTTAAAATTGTAAGAGATAATTTGAATAATATTAGCTTGTGGTATAATAGATTCATGGATAAAAAATATGAAAAAATCTCCCAGGATTTGGGAGTGACGTTAAAGCAAATCGATACCGTTCTAAGTTTGACAGCTGAAGGGGCGACTATTCCCTTTATCGCGCGTTATCGCAAGGATATGACTGGTAGTCTGGATGAGGTGGCGATTAAGGCTATTATTGACCTAGATAAAAGTCTGACTAACCTCAACGACCGTAAGGAAGCTGTCTTGGCTAAGATTCAAGAAAAAGGCAAGCTGACCAAGGAATTGGAAGAAGCTATCTTAGCTGCCGAAAAATTAGCAGATGTAGAAGAACTTTACCTACCCTTTAAAGAAAAACGTCGGACCAAGGCAACTATTGCCCGTGAAGCCGGACTCTTCCCACTTGCTCGCTTGATTTTGCAAAATGTAGCTGACTTAGAGAAAGAGGCTGAAAAGTTTGTCTGTGAAGGATTTGCGACAGGGAAGGAAGCCTTGGCTGGTGCAGTTGATATCTTAGTCGAAGCCTTATCGGAAGACGTGACACTGCGCGCCATGACTTATCAGGAGGTATTGAGACACTCTAAACTTACTTCTCAAGTCAAGGATGAAAGTCTTGATGAAAAGCAGGTTTTTCAGATTTATTATGATTTTTCTGAGACAGTTGGAAATATGCAGGGTTATCGTACCTTAGCCCTCAATCGTGGGGAGAAGCTAGGTGTCTTGAAGGTCGGTTTTGAACATGCAACGGACCGTATCCTTGCCTTCTTTGCTGCTCGTTTCAAGGTAAAAAATGCCTATATAGATGAAGTTGTTCAACAGTCAGTTAAGAAAAAAGTCTTACCTGCTATTGAGCGACGCATTCGGACAGAATTAACTGAGAAAGCAGAAGAAGGAGCTATCCAACTCTTTTCTGACAACCTGCGCAATCTCCTCTTGGTTGCTCCATTGAAAGGGCGCGTGGTTCTAGGATTTGACCCTGCCTTTCGTACAGGTGCCAAGCTAGCTGTCGTGGATGCAACAGGGAAAATGCTGACAACTCAGGTCATTTATCCTGTCAAACCAGCGTCAGCTCGTCAAATCGAAGAAGCCAAGAAAGATCTGGCAGATTTGATTGGTCAATACAGTGTAGAAATTATTGCCATAGGAAATGGGACGGCCAGTCGTGAAAGTGAAGCCTTTGTGGCGGAAGTTCTGAAAGATTTTCCTGAGGTTAGTTATGTCATCGTAAACGAAAGTGGTGCTTCGGTCTACTCTGCCAGCGAACTTGCTCGTCAGGAGTTCCCAGACTTGACCGTTGAAAAACGCTCTGCTATTTCTATCGCCCGTCGTTTGCAGGACCCCCTTGCTGAATTGGTCAAAATCGATCCTAAGTCAATCGGTGTCGGTCAATACCAGCATGATGTCAGTCAGAAGAAACTATCTGAGAGTCTGGACTTTGTTGTCGATACAGTGGTAAACCAAGTCGGTGTCAATGTCAATACGGCCAGTCCAGCTCTTCTTTCACACGTAGCTGGACTCAATAAAACCATTTCTGAAAATATTGTCAAATACCGTGAGGAAGAAGGAAAAATCACTTCACGCGCTCAAATCAAGAAAGTTCCGCGTCTGGGGGCCAAGGCTTTTGAACAGGCAGCTGGTTTCCTTCGTATCCCTGAAAGTAGCAATATCCTTGATAATACAGGAGTTCACCCAGAAAACTATTCTGCTGTTAAGGAACTCTTTAAACGTTTAGATATTAAAGACCTAAACGAGGAAGCCCAAAGCAAACTCAAGTCGCTTTCAGTCAAAGATATGGCGGTAGAGCTAGACCTTGGTCCAGAAACCCTTAAAGATATCATTGCAGATCTTCTCAAACCAGGTCGAGATTTCCGTGATTCCTTTGATGCACCTGTACTTCGCCAAGATGTCCTAGATATCAAAGACTTAGTGGTCGGACAGAAGCTGGAAGGTGTGGTGCGTAACGTCGTTGACTTTGGTGCCTTCGTTGACATTGGGATTCATGAGGACGGCCTGATTCATATTTCACATATGAGTCGTAAATTTATCAAACATCCTAGCCAAGTGGTATCCGTTGGTGATTTGGTGACCGTTTGGGTCAAGAAAATCGATACTGAACGTGAAAAAGTCAATCTGTCGCTCCTCGCTCCAAATGAAACTGACTGATTACGTCAAGCAGGTTTCACTAGAAGACTTCGGCAGACCTTTTATCCATCATGTCCAGTGGAATTCTCGTCTACGTTCGACAGGTGGGCGATTTTTCCCCAAAGATGGGCATTTGGATTTCAACCCAAAGGTTTATCAGGAACTGGGTCTGGATGTTTTTAGGAAAATTGTTCGACATGAACTCTGTCATTATCATCTCTATTTTCAAGGGAAGGGCTATCAACACAAGGATCGGGATTTTAAGGACCTTTTGAAAGCAGTGGATGGATTACGCTTTGTGCCCTCCTTGACAAATAGCCACTCTAAACCACTCAAGCTTTATCGTTGTCAATCCTGCCAACAAAGGTATCTGCGCAAGCGTAGGATTGATACCAAACGCTATCGCTGTGGACTTTGTCGAGGTAAATTGCTACTAATAAATCAGCCTGAGGACTGATGAAAGCCGAGCCTACCCGTGATATACTATGTCTAACCTAGCAGAAAGAGGAAATATCATGAACAGTAAATTTTATAAAATGAGACGAAATCGCATGATTTCAGGAGTTTTAGCAGGTCTGTCAGACAAGTGGAACTTTGATGTTACCCTTGTACGTTTTCTGTTTGCCATTTTTACAGTCGCAAACTTTGGACTTGGGGTGATTATCTATATCATCCTAGCTTCTATCATGCCAACCAAGGAAGAAATCGAAGCAGAAATGTACGGAACAGGCCCACGTAAACGCAAAGAAGCTCAAGCCATTGACGATAATGAAGGCTGGTTTCGGTGAGGTTTTACAAAAGATTTGGAATACGCAAAAAGCTTTAAATCAATAGTCTAAACTGCTTGATTTAAAGCTTTTTTACTTTTAATAATATTTTTCCAGCTTCATCTACAAACTAAAAGCATTCTTTTGAACTCATGTTTCTAATCTATTTTTCATGCTGAGACAATACATTTTTTGCAAAATGATGGATGCTGATAACAACTGATAACCAGCAAATAACATAAGCAGTTCCTGTAAATTCTGTACCGATAAAGTATGTTTTTTCAACTAAGAGCTGACCGATGAATGGAGAGAGCAGATAGAGAAGTCCGATGAGTATATGTTTTTTTATGTTTCATTAAAGCGCACCTTCTTTCCTTATAGATAGTACGATTTGAAAGTGTTCAATTTAATGGTATGTTATCTAGGTAAGCTTACTCAAATGTTAGTTCCCGCTTCCTCCTTTCCAAGGTAAGCCTTTTCACACGTATATTTTACAATTTTAAAAATAGGAAATCAAATCATTTTCTAAGTAATTTTGCTTACATTTCCCCCAATCTTACAAAAATGTAAGATTAAAGTCTCTTTTGTAAGGTTAGGTTATGGCAAGCGGTCTTTTTTTGATGTAAACTAGACTCATAAAGAAAAAGGAGTAACATCATGAAACAAATCTTACAGAAGAAAACAAGAAAACCAAGTCACAAAGATATCGAGCGTGTTCAGCTGGGATGCGCTATGATGCAAGCAACATTTCATTTGATGGGATATTAAGAAAGGAGATTCTCATGACACTTTTAGATGTAAAACACGTTCAAAAAATTTATAAAACTCGTTTTCAGGGCAACCAAGTAGAAGCCCTCAAGGATATTCACTTTACCGTGGAGAAAGGTGACTACGTTGCCATTATGGGTGAGTCTGGTTCTGGTAAATCAACTCTTCTCAATATCTTAGCTATGCTGGACAAACCAAGTCGTGGACAAGTTTACCTGAACGGAACAGATACAGCAACCATTAAAAATTCACAGGCTTCTAGCTTCCGTCGTGAAAAGTTGGGCTTTGTCTTCCAAGACTTTAACTTGCTAGATACTCTGTCTGTTAAAGACAATATCTTGCTTCCGCTTGTCTTGTCAAGAAGACCTATTACGGAGATGATGAAGAAATTGGTGGTGACAGCTGAGAATCTAGGCATCAACCAATTGCAAGAGAAGTACCCTTACGAGATTTCAGGTGGGCAAAAACAGCGTGTAGCAGTAGCACGTGCCATCATCACAGAACCTGAAATTCTCCTTGCGGATGAGCCAACAGGAGCCCTTGACTCCAAGTCATCTGCAGCCTTACTTGATGTTTTTGATGAAATCAATGTGCGCGGCCAAACCATTCTCATGGTAACCCACTCAACAGCAGCAGCTAGCAGAGCTAAACGTGTACTCTTTATCAAAGACGGCATTCTTTACAACCAAATCTACCGCGGAGAGAAAACAGAACGTCAGATGTTCCAAGAAATCTCTGATACCTTGACTGTCATGGCAAGCGAGGTGAATTAGTATGTTTCGATTAACCAATAAGTTAGCGGTATCGAACTTGATTAAAAACCGCAAACTCTACTATCCTTTTGCGCTGGCTGTTCTCTTGGCAGTCACTGTCACCTATCTCTTTTACTCTCTAACCTTTAATCCTAAGATTGCGGAAATCCGTGGAGGAACAACCATTCAGGCTACTCTAGGATTTGGTATGTTTGTCGTCACCCTTGCGTCAGCCATTATCGTCCTCTATGCCAATAGTTTTGTTATGAAAAACCGTTCCAAGGAACTGGGAATTTATGGCATGTTGGGATTGGAGAAACGTCATCTGATCAGTATGACCTTTAAGGAGTTGGTGGTATTTGGGATTCTAACTGTTGGAGCAGGTATCGGTATTGGAGCCTTGTTTGACAAGTTGATTTTTGCTTTCCTACTCAAACTGATGAAATTGAAGGTTGAGCTGGTCGCTACCTTCCAGATGAAAGTTGTCATTACAGTACTTGTTGTCTTTGGTTTGATTTTCCTAGGTCTCATGTTCCTGAATGCCCTTCGAATTGCTCGTATGAATGCCCTCCAGCTTTCTCGTGAGAAAGCTAGCGGAGAGAAAAAAGGTCGTTTCCTTCCTCTCCAAACGATTCTCGGTTCCATTAGTTTAGGGATTGGCTATTATCTTGCCCTTACGGTAAAAGATCCTCTTACAGCCTTAACAACCTTCTTCCTAGCTGTTTTGCTGGTTATCTTTGGTACTTATCTCTTGTTTAATGCAGGAATTACCGTTTTCCTTCAAATCTTAAAGAAAAATAAGAAATACTATTACCAACCAAATAATCTTATCTCTGTTTCCAACTTGATTTTCCGTATGAAGAAAAATGCAGTTGGACTAGCAACTATCGCTATCTTGTCAACAATGGTTTTGGTAACCATGTCAGCAGCGACAAGCATTTTCAATTCCGCAGAATCCTTTAAAAAAGTTCTAAATCCTCATGATTTTGGGGTTTCAGGACAAAATGTTGAAAAAGAAGATTTGGACAAACTCTTGAGCCAGTTTGCAAGTGACAAAGGTTATAAGATTAAAGAAAAAGAAGTGTTTCGTTACACTTACTTTGGTGTTGTGAACCAAGAAGGAAATAAGTTAACCCTTTTTGAAAAAGGACAAAATCGTGTCCAACCCACAACAGTTTTCATGGTATTTGATCAAAAAGATTATGAAAATATGACTGGTCAAAAACTGTCTCTATCAGGAAATGAGGTCGGACTCTTTGCAAAGAACGAGGGAGTTAAAGAACAAAAAACTCTAATTCTGAATGATCATCAATTTTCTGTAAAAGAAGAATTTACTAAAGATTTTATTGTCAACCATGTTCCAAATCAGTTTAATATTTTGACTGCTGATTACAATTACCTTGTTGTACCTGATTTACAAGCCTTTTTGGATCAATTCCCAGATTCGGCTATATATAATCAGTTTTACGGTGGCATGAATGTAAATGCCAGCGAAGAAGAACAACTCAAGGTCGCTGACGAGTATGATAAATACCTCGATCAATTTAATGCTCAATTAAACACGGAAGGTAGCTATGTTTATGGTAGTAATTTATCAGATGCTAGTGCTCAGATGAGTGCCCTCTTTGGTGGTGTCTTCTTTATCGGTATTTTCCTATCCATTATCTTTATGGTCGGAACTGTTCTGGTCATCTACTACAAACAAATTTCTGAAGGTTATGAAGATCGTGAACGCTTTATTATCTTGCAGAAAGTCGGTTTAGATCAAAAGCAAATCAAGCAAACCATCAACAAACAGGTTTTAACTGTTTTCTTCCTTCCTTTGCTCTTTGCCTTCCTACATCTAGCCTTTGCCTACCATATGCTTAGTCTGATTTTAAAAGTGATTGGTGTAATAGATACGACTATGATGTTGACTGTAACCTTGTCTATCTGCGCTATCTTCCTCATCGCCTATGTGTTGATTTTCATGATTACTTCAAGAAGCTATCGCAAGATTGTGCAAATGTAAAAAAGATACCTCGACTTCAAAATCGAGGTATTTCTTGTATTTTATACTCAATGAAAATCAAAAAGCAAACTAGGAAGCTAGCCGCAGGTTGCTCAAAGCACTGCTTTGAGGTTGCAGATAGAACTGACGAAGTCAGCTCAAAACACCGTTTTGAGGTTGCAGATAGAACTGACGAAGTCAGCTCAAAACACCGTTTTGAGGTTGCAGATAGAACTGACGAAGTCAGTAACATATCTACGGCAAGGCGAAGTTGACGTGGTTTGAAGAGATTTTCGAAGAGTATTAAATGCTGAAAAGTTGTCCTAGCAGAAAGGTAACTCCCATGGTCAAGAGGCCAATAGCTAGGTTCCGAATCATAGCTGTTTTGGTTGGTGCTTTTCCAAGTCTGGCACTAGTGTAACCAGTGAGAAGAAGGGCCACACCGACGATAAGGACAGTAGCAGGGATGCGGTATTCACTTGGGAAAATGGTCACTGACAGCATTGGAGGTAAGCTACCAAGGAAAAAAGAAATAAAGCTAGAGATGGCAGCATGCCAAGGATTTGTAAACTCTTCATACTCAATCCCATATTTTTCCTCTACCAAAGCCTTGAGCGGATTATTTAAAAAGGCTTTGTTGGTGAGGAGTTGGGCTGATGTTTCACACTCACCATTTTGAATATAGGCCGCATAGAGAGATTTTTTAGCTAACTCTATATCTTGGTCTAGCAAGACTTGCTCACGCGCAACGGCCGCTTCCTCGGTATCTTTTTGAGTTGAAACGGATACATATTCTCCACCAGCCATTGAAAAGGCACCAGCTAAGATAGCCGCAAAACCAGATAAAAAGATAATCCAGATATTGCTGGTAGCACTAGCAACCCCGATAACCACACCAGCAATGGAAATAATACCATCATTGGCACCAAGAACACCCGCTCGTAGGATATTTAAACGACCTGCAAAATTTGAATCGATTTCGTGATTTGTTTCTGACATACTATTCTCCTTGTTATCCAGTATAAAGGAAAAATATAGGGAAATCAATCTTTTAAAAGTATCTGAAAAAAGTTGCACGATTTTAATGATATAAAGATGTCGACATCTTCTCTAATAGGTCAAATACCGAAGGTAAAGAGTATAGAATAGCATAAAAAATTTTAAATTAAATACGATAAACATTTTGTTCACTTTATAATCGTTTACAAGAGAATAATTAGTATTAAATCAAATAAAATCCAACTATTTTGCGAACTTTTTTATATTTTTTTCGTAAAACGCTTTACAAGTTCTTAAAAACATGATATAGTAATGGAGCTTAGAAAATGAGATGATGTTTTCTAGCAAATATAAACCCGAGTAAAAAATGCCTACGGACAGGCAGGGTTGAATGCCGAAGCGTGGTTGAAAAACCACATTATTGATAGGGTTAAAAGCCTACTTTTATAAGTTGATGTTAGGACGTTTGTCCTAATTCATAAATTTTTAGTGTGGTGAAAGCACACGTCATCTTGTGAAACGATCAATAAAGTACGTAATATTTGCTACTAGAGAGTTAGGAAACATCGGGAACAGACATACTCAACAGAAACAAACATAAAAACGTCAGAAGATTGCAGAGCAGGTGAAAACCTGCTCTTTTTTCATGAGTCAACCTTTAGTCGCCTTTATCTTCTTGAGGCACTAAAAATACGGTAAAGGAGTAAGTCTTGAAGAAGTTAGATCAAAATCAAGCCCCAATTTATGAGGCCTTGGTGAAGTTACGCAAGAAACGGATTGTTCCCTTTGATGTTCCAGGTCACAAGCGTGGACGAGGAAATCCAGAACTTGTCGAACTCTTAGGAGAAAAATGTGTAGGCATTGATGTCAATTCGATGAAACCCTTGGATAATTTAGGCCATCCCATTTCGATTATTCGGGATGCAGAGGAGCTGGCAGCTGATGCTTTTGGAGCAGCCCATGCCTTTCTCATGATTGGGGGAACAACTTCATCGGTGCAGACTATGATTCTTTCTACCTGCAAGGCTGGAGATAAGATTATTTTGCCACGTAATGTCCATAAATCTGCTATCAATGCGCTGGTTCTATGTGGTGCTATTCCCATCTATATCGAGATGAGTGTGAACTCTAAGATTGGTATCGCTTTAGGTCTTGAAAACGACCGAGTAGCCCAGGCCATAAAGGACCATCCAGATGCCAAGGCCATTTTGATTAACAATCCTACTTACTACGGAATCTGTTCAGACCTAAGGGGATTGACAAAAATGGCTCATGAAGCTGGTATGATGGTTTTGGTAGATGAGGCCCACGGAGCGCACTTGCATTTTACTGATAAATTACCTCTATCTGCTATGGACGCAGGGGCTGATATGGCAGCAGTCTCCATGCATAAGTCTGGTGGGAGTTTGACCCAAAGTTCGCTTCTTTTAATCGGGGAGCAGATGAACCCTGAGTACGTTCGTCAGATCATCAACCTGACCCAGTCAACATCCGCCTCTTACTTGTTGATGGCTAGTTTGGATATTTCACGTCGCAACTTGGCCCTTCGTGGTAAAGAGTCGTTTGAGAAGGTCATTGAGTTATCAGAGTATGCTCGTCGTGAAATCAATGCCATCGGTGGCTACTATGCCTATTCAAAAGAGTTAATAGACGGAGTGTCGGTCTGTGATTTTGACGTGACCAAGCTGTCAGTTTACACTCAGGGTATTGGCTTAACAGGTATCGAGGTTTATGACCTCCTACGAGACGAATACGATATTCAAATTGAATTTGGTGATATTGGCAATATATTGGCCTATATTTCGATTGGTGACCGCATCCAAGACATCGAGCGCTTGGTCGGTGCTTTGGCTGATATCAAGAGACTCTATTCACGAGATGGGAAGGACTTGATAGCAGGAGAATATATCCAGCCCGAGTTGGTGTTATCTCCTCAGGAAGCCTTCTATTCAGAGAGAAGAAGTTTGACCTTGGATGAATCTGTTGGACAGGTCTGTGGGGAATTTGTCATGTGCTATCCTCCAGGTATTCCTATCTTGGCTCCTGGGGAACGCATTACACGTGAAATTGTAGACTATATCCAATTTGCCAAGGAACGTGGTTGCTCCCTCCAAGGGACGGAAGATCCAGAGGTCAATCACATCAACGTCATTAAGAGAAAGGAGATCTAGATGGATTTATGGTTTTCTGAAGTTCATACTCCAGATGTGAAATTGTCCCTGAGAACAGCCAAGCAACTCTACGCTGGTAAAAGTGAATGGCAGGATATTGAAGTCTTGGATACCCCAGCTTTTGGGAAAATACTGATTTTAAATGGGCATGTCTTGTTTTCAGATGCGGATGATTTTGTCTACAACGAAATGACGGTTCACGTCCCCATGGCTGTGCATCCCAATCCCAAGAAAGTTTTGGTAATAGGGGGTGGCGACGGTGGTGTTGCCCAAGTATTAACACTCTATCCTGAGCTGGAACAAATCGATATTGTAGAACCTGATGAAATGTTGGTAGAGGTTTGTCGTGAGTATTTTCCAGATTTTGCTTCAGGGCTAGATGATCCTCGTGTTACCATTTACTACCAAAATGGGCTACGCTTTTTGCGAAACTGTGAAGATGACTACGATATTATCATCAACGATGCGACAGATCCGTTTGGCCATACGGAAGGGCTCTTTACCAAGGAATTTTACGGTAACAGTTATAGAGCCTTGAAAGAAGACGGTATCATGATATACCAGCATGGGAGTCCCTTCTTTGACGAGGATGAGTCAGCTTGCCGAAGCATGCACCGCAAGGTCAATCAAGCCTTTCCAATCAGTCGGGTTTATCAGGCCCATATTCCAACTAGCCCAGCTGGCTATTGGTTGTTTGGATTTGCATCGAAAAAATACCACCCTGTCAAAGATTTTGACAAGGAAGGCTGGAAAAAACGCCAGCTTTTCACAGAATATTACACTGCAAACTTACACGTAGGAGCCTTTATGTTGCCCAAGTATGTTGAGGACATTTTAGAAGAAGAGGAAGGAAAAAAATGAGTCGTTTACTAGTTATTGGATGTGGGGGCGTTGCCCAAGTTGCTATTTCAAAGATTTGTCAAGATAGCGAAACCTTTACAGAAATTATGATTGCTAGCCGTACTAAGTCAAAATGTGATGACTTGAAAGCGAAGCTAGAAGGCAAAACAAGTACAAAGATTGAGACAGCTGCTCTTGATGCAGATAATGTCGAAGAAGTCATTGCCTTGATCGAAAGCTACAAACCAGAAGCTGTTTTGAACGTAGCTTTACCATATCAAGATTTAACCATTATGGACGCTTGTTTGGCGACAGGTGTTCACTATATCGATACAGCCAACTACGAAGCAGAAGATACAGAAGACCCTGAATGGCGTGCTATTTATGAGAAACGTTGTAAGGAACTTGGTTTTACAGCCTACTTTGACTACTCATGGCAATGGGCTTATCAGGAAAAATTTAAAGAAGCTGGCTTGACCGCTCTACTTGGTTCTGGTTTTGACCCAGGTGTGACCAGTGTTTTCTCAGCTTATGCCCTTAAACACTATTTTGATGAAATCCATTATATCGACATTTTAGACTGTAATGGTGGTGACCACGGTTATCCATTTGCGACAAACTTTAACCCAGAAATCAATCTCCGCGAGGTTTCTGCGCCAGGTTCTTACTGGGAAGATGGGGAATGGGTCGAAGTGGAAGCCATGTCTATCAAGCGTGAGTACGATTTCCCTCAAGTTGGACAAAAAGACATGTATCTCCTTCACCACGAAGAAATCGAATCATTGGCTAAGAACATTCCAAGTGTCAAACGTATTCGTTTCTTTATGACCTTTGGTCAATCTTACTTGACTCATATGAAATGTCTTGAAAATGTTGGTCTCCTTCGTACAGATGCTATTAACTTCAACGGACAAGAAATCGTACCAATCCAATTCTTAAAAGCCTTGCTACCTGATCCTGCTAGCCTTGGCCCACGCACAGTTGGTAAAACTAATATCGGATGTATCTTTACAGGTATTAAAGATGGCGTTGAAAAGACCATCTACATCTACAATGTTTGCGACCATCAAGAGTGCTATGCAGAAGTCGGGTCACAAGCTATTTCTTACACGACAGGCGTTCCAGCCATGATTGGGACAAAATTAGTTATGAATGGTACTTGGAAACAAGCTGGAGTTTACAACCTTGAAGAGTTGGATCCAGATCCATTCATGGAAGCTTTGAATGAGTATGGTTTGCCATGGGTTGTGGTTGAAAATCCACAAATGGTGGACTGATGAAGTTAGAACAAGTACCAACACCAGCTTACGTCATTGACTTGACAAAGTTAGAAGCTAACTGCCGCATTTTACAATATGTACAAGAAGAAGCTGGTTGCAAGATTTTGCTTGCCCAGAAGGCTTATTCCCTCTACAAAACCTATCCCTTGATTAGCCAGTATCTATCTGGTACGACAGCCAGTGGACTCTATGAAGCTAAGCTCGCTAGAGAAGAGTTTCCGGGGGAAGTCCATGTTTTTGCTCCGGCTTTTAAGGATGCAGACTTGGAGGAATTGCTGGAGATAACAGACCATATCGTCTTCAACTCGGAGAGACAGTTGCGTAAACATGGGGCCCGTTGTCGGGATGCTGGTGTAAGCGTGGGTTTGCGACTTAACCCTCAGTGTTCAACTCAAGGAGATCATGCGCTCTATGATCCTTGCGCCCCTGGATCCCGTTTCGGAGTTACTCTAGACAAGATTCCGAGTGATTTACTAGATTTGGTGGACGGACTTCATTTTCATACCCTTTGCGAGCAGGGAGCAGATGATTTACAAACAACTTTGAAAGCAGTAGAAGCGCAGTTTGGTCCTTACTTACATGAGGTCAAATGGCTCAATATGGGGGGCGGACACCACATCACAAGAGAAGGTTACGATGTGGATTTGCTGATTTCAGAAATCAAGCGTATCCGAGAAACTTACAATATTGAAATCTATATCGAGCCTGGTGAAGCTATTGCGCTCAATGCAGGTTATCTAGCAACTGAAGTATTGGATATTGTAGAAAACGGTATGGAAATCTTGGTTTTAGATGCCTCTGCGACCTGCCATATGCCTGACGTACTTGAGATGCCCTATCGTCCACCTTTGAGAAATGGCTTTGAGGCACAGGAAAAAGCCCATACCTACAGACTTTCTTCTAATACCTGTCTGACGGGCGATGTGATTGGTGATTATAGCTTTGAAAATCCAGTCCAAATCGGTGATAGACTTTATTTTGAAGATATGGCTATTTACTCATTTGTTAAAAATAATACCTTTAACGGTATTGGATTACCAAGTCTCTATCTCATGGACGATCAGGGTGACTGTAGCTTAGTCAAAGCCTTTGGCTATCAAGATTTTAAAGGGAGATTATCATGATGGACAGTCCCAAAAAATTAGGCTATCGTATGCCAGCAGAGTACGAACCACATCATGGTACCCTCATGATATGGCCGACTCGACCAGGTTCATGGCCCTTTCAAGGAAAAGCTGCTAAAGCAGCATTTAGCCAGATTATTAAGACCATAGCAGAAGGGGAAAGAGTCTATCTTTTGGTAGAGCAGGCCTATCTATCTGAAGCCCAATCTTATCTTGGAGATAGCGTTGTTTATTTAGACATTCCCACCAATGATGCCTGGGCGCGTGATACAGGTCCGACCATTCTCCTTAATGATAAAAGAGAAAAGTTGGCAGTAGACTGGTCTTTCAATGCTTGGGGTGGAGCTGTAGATGGTCTCTACCAAGACTATGAAGATGATGACCAAGTAGCTAGTCGTTTTGCTGAGGCCTTGGAAATGCCTGTTTACGATGCCAAACCTTTTGTACTGGAAGGCGGCGCAATCCATAGCGATGGTCAAGGAACCATTCTTGTGACTGAAAGTTGCCTTCTAAGCCCTGGACGCAATCCTCACCTGACTAAAGAGGAAATCGAGAGTACCTTATTAGAGAGCCTTGGTGCTGAAAAAGTTATCTGGCTTCCTTATGGTATTTATCAGGACGAAACCAATGAACACGTTGACAATGTTGCTGCCTTCGTTGGTCCTGCAGAGCTTGTCTTGGCTTGGACAGACGACAAAAGCGATCCTCAATATGCCATGTCATCAGCTGATTTAGCGCTTTTAGAAAAGGAAACAGATGCAAAAGGACGGAAGTTTATCATTCATAAATTGCCTATCCCTGCAGTTCGTCAAGTTGTGACAGAAGAGGATTTGCCAGGCTACATCTATGAAGAAGGAGAAGAAGAGCGATACGCAGGTGAAAGGCTTGCTGCTTCCTATGTCAATTTCTATATTGCTAACAAGGCAGTCTTGGTTCCCCAATTTCAAGATAAAAACGATCAAGTAGCCTTAGATATTCTCAGTGAGTGTTTCCCAGACCGTAAAGTTGTCGGAATTCCAGCCAGAGATATTCTCTTAGGTGGTGGCAATATCCACTGTATCACCCAACAAATCCCAGAATAGGAGAAAAAGATGAGAAATGTAAGAGTTGCAGCCATTCAGATGCAATGCGCCAAGGATGTGGCAACAAATATCCAAACAGCGGAGCGTTTAGTACGTCAGGCTGCAGAACAAGGCGCACAAATTATTCTTTTACCCGAGTTGTTTGAACGTCCCTATTTCTGTCAGGAACGCCAGTATGACTACTATCAGCATGCCCAGTCGGTGACAGAAAATACTGCCATTCAGCATTTTAAAACCATTGCAAAGGAGCTAAAGGTCGTTTTGCCAATCAGTTTCTATGAAAAAGATGGCAATGTCTTGTATAACTCTATTGCCGTCATTGATGCAGATGGGGAAGTGCTGGGCGTTTATCGAAAGACCCACATACCAGATGACCATTACTATCAAGAAAAATTCTATTTCACGCCTGGCAATACAGGTTTCAAGGTCTGGGATACTCGCTATGCTAAGATTGGGATCGGTATTTGTTGGGATCAATGGTTCCCTGAAACAGCCCGTTGTCTTGCATTGAATGGGGCTGAATTGCTCTTTTATCCTACAGCCATCGGTTCAGAGCCGATTTTGGATACAGATAGTTGTGGTCATTGGCAACGTACCATGCAAGGGCACGCAGCAGCTAATATTGTTCCAGTTATTGCAGCCAATCGCTATGGCTTGGAAGAGGTCACGCCTAGTGAGGAAAATGGCGGACAGAGTTCCAGTCTTGACTTCTACGGTTCATCCTTTATGACGGATGAAACAGGAGCTATTCTAGAACGAGCTGAAAGACAAGAAGAAGCTGTTCTGTTAGCAACTTATGACCTAGACAAGGGAGCAAGCGAACGCCTAAACTGGGGCTTGTTTCGAGATAGAAGACCTGAAATGTATCAACGGATTACGGACTAGTAGGGGAGAAATGAGAGATTCATTCTGCTAGACTAACTTCTTATTAGCAACTATAAGATACTAGGTCATCTAGCAAGTGGATTTTATATTTTAATCCTCTAAGGCTTTCTCGCGCTTTTATGCGAGGAGCTTTTCTGTTTAAGCTTTATCAATAAAACATGCTATAATAGTTGCAGAAAGGTTGGTATTTATGGCTAGGATATTGGTTATTGAAGACAATAGTGACATTCAAGAGATTTTACGAACACTTCTTACTGAGGAGCATGAGGTGATTCAAGCCTTTTCCGGTACAGAAGGAATCATGCGTTTTGACCAAGGTGGGATTGACCTCGTTTTGCTAGATATCATGCTTCCTGGGAAAAATGGGGATCAGGTTTTAAAAGCCATCAGAGAACAAAGTCAAATTCCAGTCATTATGCTAACGGCTTTGAGCGATAAGAAGTTAATCAGTCAATACCTCTTAGACGGTGCAAATGATTACATAGTCAAACCTTTTGATTTGGATGAAGTCTTTGCCAGAGTTACTGTTCAATTACGTCAAAGCATAGAAAAACAGCCTATGGAAATAGAAAAAACTGAAAATCTGCCACAAAACTTGAAAAATATCCAGTTTGATGCAGAAAGTTTTGAAATCAAAAATAGTCAGGAAACGATTCGCCTTGCCAAGAAAGAATGCTTGATTCTCCAAACTCTCCTCAAACACCCTAAGAAAATATTTACCAAGGAAGAACTTTATGAATTGGTCTGGGAGGATAGCTATCTACCTGGAGATAATACCCTCAATACGCATTTGAGTAATCTTCGTAAAAAATTAAACCAGCTTGACCCAAATCAAGAATATATTGAAACCATCTGGGGAGTTGGGGTAAGATTAAAAGGAGACAAGCAATGACTTACATGATAATCTTTATCCTACTGGTACTCTTAATTATTTTATCGATTGCATTGATTCGCTACCATCTAGCACTTAAAAACTTGAGTCAACAGATTGAAGACAAGATTCTCACGGGTAGTATGAAAAGAGTCGGAGTCAACATTTTTTCCAAACATTTTTTACAACTCTACCAGCAAATTGAAAATCTATTTCAAGAAGTGGAACAATCTCGGTTGGTTATGAAAAGGGAAAAACAGACTCTGGATATGGCCATCAGCAATATCGCTCATGATATTCGAACCCCTTTGACTATCGCTTCAGGTTACACCCAACAATTGATAAAGTCTCCTGAAAACCAAGCAGAAACCTTACAAAAAATAGCCCAGCATCTTGATTTAGTTTCCAAACGTTTGGAGGCTCTCCTAGAATACCGTCGTTTGATGGAAGGAGCTGTCAAACCGAAACTGCAAGAAGTGGATTTTTCAGCTTTTATCACCAAAAAAACTCTGGCTTATTATGATGTTTTTCAGGCGGCAAATATCACGCTTGATTTTAAGGTTGAAGATGATTTAAAAATGAGGACTGATGAAGACTTGCTGGATCGAATTTTACAAAATCTGCTTGGAAATGTCCTCAAACATGGCAAGGAAGAAGCACGTCTATCTTTGAGAAAGGAAAAGGAACAGCTTGTCTTAGAGATTGCAAACCTTGTCAAACAACCCATCAAAAAAATAGAAAATCTCAGCAACCGTTTTTATTCTGAAAATCTATCTGATACGGAAGAATCCTCTGGTTTAGGCCTTTATATCACTGAGGAATTATGTCATCTTCTCGGTGCAGAGATGAAACTAAGCACAGATGGACAGTGGTTGTCGGTTTTCATTTACTTTTAACGAAAAGAAACCTCCTCTGTAGGCTAGAGGAGGTCATTTTTTATAGACTTTTCTTTTTGAAAACTGCCAGTCCACTTAGATTAAAGATTACAATAACAGCTAAGCTAACTATAAGGGTATAGAAAATGGATTCACTATTAGCAGTCATAGCATAGAAAAACTGCAATGATAAATATGGCAAAATTTTGATACTTGGGAAGATGAGCATTGGCATAGAAAGTAAGATAGAGCTGACCAAATAGCCAATAAATACTGCAAGATAAGAATGACTAACATAGAGGATGAAGGAAACAATGGAAAGCCAAGCAAGGAGGCAAAGGAATTGAAGGGAAATGGTTATCAGTAGATTGCCAATAAAGCCATCAGGCATAGTGCCAAATCCATTTAAGATAGTTGCTGGAATAAAGGCAATCACAAGGCTGATGATAACTTGCAAGAGTGCAATACAAGTCAATACAAAGGCTTTTGCAAGGAAAAACTCGGTACGAGAAACACCCACTGTTAAATTATTTTTATAGAGTTTGCCGATTAAATCAACTCCAAGAACGAGGCAGGCTAGAACTATGCAGAGAAAAACGAGGTTTGAACCTTGACTAGATGCGTTAATCAGGGCTTGTACACCGTCCCAGCCATGGGTTGGAATTTCTGGCTCTTGTGTCTGGATTGCCATCAGATGGCCAGTAGCCCCAAAAATAGCCCCCATTAACATGAGTATAAAGAGAATGAATTCTGTAATCCAAAAACCTTTGGAACGGAAAAGACGGTAAAAGTCTGCTTGAATGGTATGTATCATGATTTTTCTCCTATTGGACCAATTGAGTGAAGTATTCTTCTAGGTTTTGACGGGCATAGTAAATCTCGTCAATGTCAACATCTGCCAAGGTTAATTCTTTGAGAATCTGTTTGACATCTTGTTCCTGACCAAAGATATGGATTTCATTTTCTGGATTAACAACCTTGAACTGGAGCTGGATTTGTTCTTTCAATACTTGACAAGCTTTCTCTTGATCAGCTGTCTTAAGGACAATATAATCCTCACTTAGTGTTTCAAATTCAGCTTTGCTGATTTCACGGATAACCTTGCCTTGATCTAAAATACCAAAGCGATTAGCTAGGAGATAGAGTTCTGACAAGATATGGCTAGAGATGAGAATGGTGATTCCTTTTTCTTGATTGAGGCGTTGAATCATGAGTCGAAATTCTTTGATACCGATTGGGTCGAGACCATTGATAGGTTCATCTAAAATCAGGAAGTCTGGTTTAGATAGGAGGGCAATGGCGATACCAAGTCTTTGTTTCATTCCTAGCGAGAAATCACGAAAGACTTTTTTACCTGTATCTGGCAAACCTACATAGTTCAGGGTTTCTCGAATGACTTGATCAGCATTTGGAATATGACGAATCATACAGTAATATTTCAGATTTTGATAAGCTGTTAAATGATTATGAGCTACAGGTGATTCGATCACTGAACCTACTCGAGATAGAGACTTGCTCCATTCATTTTCCGAATGGCTAGAGAAGAGGGAAATAGTTCCTTTATCCGCAAACAGTAGTTGCGTAATGATTTTTATCAAGGTGGTTTTCCCAGCTCCGTTTTTCCCAATAAGTCCATAGATATCTCCCTCTCTTATCGTTAGATGAAGATCCTGAAGGATAGCTTGTTTGTCAAAGTTTTTGGACAATCCATGAATGTCAAGTACTGTTTTCATGTTTCTCTCCTTTTGATTTATTTTGTTAATTTTAGTATAAAGCATAGAAATCAAAGAAAGCTCAAGCATTTCTAAAGAGTTTCTAAAGTTTTAGGAATTCTTAAATATCAAAACCCAGTTGATATGAACTGGGCTTCTTTACTATAAAATATATTTCTCAATGGCACGCGCAACACCGTCTTCTTCGTTGCTTACTGTAACAGCATCCGCAAGAGATTTGACATGGTCACTAGCATTTCCCATAGCAATACCGAGGCCGGCAAACTGGAGCATTTCAATGTCGTTATTGGCATCGCCCATGGCCATAATCTCTGAGGAATCAATCTTCAAAATATCTGCTAGTCGAGAAAGAGCAGTAGCCTTTGTCGTACCAAGTGGCATAGCTTCATAAATGACAGGCTGCGAACGAACTCCACTAAATCGTTGGCAGAGTTCCTCAGCAAAACGTTGCTCAAAATCGTCTGTTTGGCTCTCTGTTCCTAAAAACATACCTTGGAACATACGAAACTTGCCACTAGTCGCTTCCTCAAGAGAAATTTCAGTCAGGTCTGAAAAGACTAGTTTGGCATCATTTTGAATGATTTCATTAGGTTTGCCACCGAGGACAAAATAATGTTCCTCATCAAAAAGAGTCAACTGAACATCACTTTTTTCAGCTAGGTCATAGAGGTATTCGATGTCTGCTGGACTAAGTTCTTGCCAGTCAACTAGCCCCCAGTCACTTGTCTGGTGAGTTGAACAACCGTTGTTAACAATCACATACTCATTCTGGAGGTCAAGCCCCAGTTTTTGATAGTAGGGGAGGACACCGAAAAGCGGGCGACCCGTACAGAGAACCAGTTTGACACCTTTTTCAATAGCTTGGTGAATAGCAGTAATATGAGCTTGTGGGATTTCCTTGGCTTCATTGAGGAGGGTTCCGTCCATATCCAAGGCTAGTAGTTTAATCATAGGTCTTCCTTCTTTATCTTTTGGTATTATTATAGCATATTTTGGAGAAGAAATTGATAGGAAGCTTTGGGCTAATTGATTTTACAGTTTAAGATATTTTGATAACAATTCATGATTTGAAGAGGATATTCCACCAATATATGCTATACTAAACTTGTTATATAGTTAAGTAAACCATTCTATTCAATAATCTAGTCAAGGAAAGCAGAGAATTTAATATGAAAAAACGAGCTATTCAGATTTTACTAGCATTATCCTTAATTTTTTACAAATCAACTTGGTTTTGGGGGCTTTTCAATCACCTCGCAAAGCCTTATCTACCAGCAAGTCGTGAATTTTTTCAGATTCTGCTTTGGATGGAGAGTGGAGGTCTTTTATTAGCGGTCATCTATCTACTAGTTTTTGCAGGAAAGAAGACTTTTCATTTCAAGTGGCAGTTGAGGTACTTTATCTACCTTTTACTGGGCTACATCATTTCGTATATGTCGGACTTCTTCTTGTCTTATTTCATACCCTCGTCCTCGAATCAAATTTCTTTGAATGAAACGATAGAAATGATGGGGCGACAGGAATTACCCTATTTCTTGCTCATCGTTTGCTTCATCGGCCCTATTGCTGAGGAATTGATTTATCGCGGTGTGCTTATGACAACCTTTTTCAAAAACTCACCTTGGTACGGAGATGTCTTGCTTTCTGCTATTATTTTCGGTTATATTCATACCAATTTTTCTTTAACTCCTCTTGCTTTTTTCATTTATGCTAGTGGAGGTCTCATTTTAGCTCTATTGTATCGCATGACAAAAAGTCTCTACTATCCAATACTAGTTCATATTTTCATCAATATCGCTGCCTTCTGGAATGTATGGTTACTCCTATTTTCAGGAAGTTAGCTTACTAAAACAATGTCGGAACTTTCCGGCATTTTCTTTTTTTCACAAATAGTCATCGTTTTTCTTTCCGATACTGGAGTGGTGTGTATCCAGTTATTTTTTTGAATTGATTTTGAAAATAAGATTGGCTTGAGAAAGGCAGATAGTGAAGATAGTTAAGGAGAATAGGATGTGCTTTTTTCCTTTTTGGAAAACTTCTAAAATATGGTATAATGAAAAGATAAAGAAGTTGGGGGTAGAAGATGAACATTCAACAATTACGCTATGTTGTGGCCATCGCGAATAGCGGTACTTTCCGTGAAGCTGCTGAAAAGATGTATGTTAGTCAGCCTAGTCTGTCCATTTCTGTTCGTGATTTGGAAAAAGAGTTGGGCTTTAAGATTTTTCGTCGGACCAGCTCAGGGACTTTCTTGACCCGTCGCGGTATGGAATTTTACGAAAAAGCGCAAGAATTGGTCAAGGGATTTGATATTTTTCAAAATCAGTATGCCAACCCTGAGGAAGAAAAAGATGAATTTTCCATTGCTAGTCAGCACTATGACTTCTTGCCACCAACCATTACGGCCTTTTCAGAGCGCTATCCTGATTATAAGAACTTCCGTATTTTTGAATCGACTACTGTTCAAATCTTAGATGAAGTAGCGCAAGGGCATAGTGAGATTGGGATTATCTACCTCAACAATCAAAATAAAAAGGGGATTATGCAACGGGTTGAAAAGCTGGGTCTTGAGGTCATTGAATTGATTCCCTTCCATACCCATATTTATCTCCGAGAGGGGCATCCTTTAGCCCAGAAAGAGGAATTGGTCATGGAGGATTTAGCAGATCTACCAACGGTTCGTTTCACTCAAGAGAAAGATGAGTACCTTTATTATTCGGAGAACTTTGTTGATACCAGTGCGAGTTCACAGATGTTTAATGTGACAGACCGTGCTACCTTGAATGGTATTTTGGAGCGGACGGACGCTTATGCGACAGGTTCTGGATTTTTGGATAGTGACAGTGTGAATGGTATTACAGTTATTCGTCTCAAGGATAATTTGGATAATCGCATGGTCTATGTTAAACGTGAGGAAGTGGAGCTGAGTCAGGCTGGAACTCTTTTCGTAGAAGTCATGCAAGAATATTTTGATCAGAAGAGGAAATCATGAAAAAAAGAGGAATAGTGGCAGTCATTGTACTGCTTTTGATTGGGCTGGATCAGTTGGTTAAATCCTATATCGTCCAACAGATTCCACTGGGTGAAGTGCATTCTTGGATTCCCAATTTCGTTAGCTTGACCTACCTGCAAAATCGAGGGGCAGCCTTTTCGATGTTACAAGATCAGCAGTTGTTATTTGCTATCATTACTCTGGTCGTCGTGGTAGGTGCCATTTGGTATCTACATAAACACATGGAGGACTCACTCTGGATGGTCTTGGGTTTGACCTTGATTATTGCAGGTGGTCTTGGAAACTTTATTGACAGAGTCAGTCAGGGCTTTGTTGTGGATATGTTCCACCTTGACTTTATCAATTTTGCAATTTTCAATGTGGCAGATAGCTATCTGACGGTTGGAGTGATTATTTTATTGATTGCAATGCTAAAAGAGGAAATAAATGGAAATTAAAATTGAAACTGGTGGCCTGCGTCTAGATAAGGCTTTGTCGGATTTGACAGAATTATCACGCAGTCTCGCGAATGAACAAATCAAATCAGGTCAGGTCTTGGTCAATGGTCAAGTCAAGAAAGCTAAATACACTGTCCAAGAGGGCGATGTCGTCACTTACCATGTGCCAGAACCAGAGGTCTTAGAGTATGTGGCTGAGGATCTTCCGCTAGAAATCATCTACCAAGATGAGGATGTGGCCATCGTTAACAAACCTCAGGGGATGGTTGTGCATCCGAGTGCTGGTCATACTAGTGGAACTCTGGTAAATGCCCTTATGTATCATATTAAGGACTTGTCTGGTATCAATGGGGTTTTGCGTCCGGGAATCGTTCACCGTATTGATAAGGATACGTCAGGTCTTCTCATGATTGCTAAAAACGATGAGGCGCATCTAGCACTTGCCCAAGAACTCAAGGATAAAAAGTCTCTCCGCAAATATTGGGCGATTGTTCATGGAAATCTACCCAATGATCGTGGTGTCATTGAAGCACCGATTGGCCGTAGTGAAAAAGACCGTAAGAAACAGGCTGTGACGGCTAAAGGGAAGCCTGCAGTGACCCGTTTCCACGTCTTGGAACGCTTTGGAGATTATAGCTTAGTGGAGTTACAACTGGAGACAGGGCGTACCCATCAAATCCGTGTTCACATGGCTTATATTGGCCATCCAGTCGCTGGTGATGAAGTCTATGGTCCTCGTAAGACTTTAAAAGGACATGGCCAATTTCTCCATGCCAAGACGCTAGGATTTACTCATCCGAGAACAGGTGAGACCTTGGAATTTACAGCAGATATCCCAGAGATATTTAAGGAAACTTTAGAGAGATTGAGGAAGTAAGAATGAAGTGTAAAAAGAAGTCCAGTATAATTATGGTAACTGCAATCTTAATCATAATATATATATATATATATAATGGGTTAACGCTAGAAAAATATTTTGGCTTTTCCAGTAATAAAATACATTTTGTTAATGTACTGACTGCAGGAAGTGATGCTATTATTTTGGAAAGTAATGGTCATTTTGCCATGATTGATGTAGGAGAAGATTATGATTTTCCTGATGGTAGTAATCCTAAATATCCTTTGAGACCAGGAATCGGTACTTCTTATAAGCATGTAATGACAGATAGAGTATTCCGTCATTTGAAGGAATTGGGTGCCCGAAAACTTGATTTTATTTTGGTGACCCATACCCACAGTGACCATATTGGAAATATGGATGAAATATTAGATAAATACCCTGTTGATCGTATTTATATGAAAAGATATGATGATAGTCGTATAACTGATAAAAATCGTTTGTGGGATAATCTCTACGGATATGATAATGCGATTAAAGCTGCAAATCGTAATGGGGTGAAATTAATTCAAGATATATCGGCAGATGAATCTCATTTTCAGTTTGGAGACATGGATATTCAGCTCTATAATTATGAAAATGAATATGATGAGAATGGAAATCTTAAACCTGTTTGGGACGATAATTCCAATTCCTTGATTAGTGTAGTCAAAGTCAATGGCAAGAAAATTTACCTTGGGGGCGACTTAGATAATGTTCATGGAGCAGAAGACAAGTATGGTCCTCTTATTGGAAAAGTTGATTTGATGAAGTTTAATCATCATAAGGATACCGAAAAATCAAATACAAAAAACTTTATATTAAATCTATCTCCAGAAATCATAGTGCAGACAAGTGATGCTGTTCCAGGTTTTTATGATAGTCCTATTGTAGACAACCCTGAATATATAGCATGGTTAGATAGTTTAGGGATAAAGCGAATAAATGCAGCTAGTACAGAATATGATGCAACTGTTTTTGATATTAGACAAAATGGCATAGTTGATATAAGTAAACAATATAAAAAAATACCATCGTTTGTTTCGGGATGGCATCAGAAATCTAATGGCGAGTGGTGGTACCAAGCACCAGATTCTACAGGAAATTATTCTATCGGTTGGAACGAAATTGATGGAAAAAGATATTATTTTAATCAAAAAGGAATTCTAATAGAGCAATAATGAAAAAGAAATTGATTAGTTTAGCACTTGCAGGCGCTTTTTTAGGTTTGTCATGGTATGGAAATGTTCAAGCTCAAGAAAGTTCAGGAAATAAAATTCACTTTATCAATGTTCAAGAAGGTGGCAGTGATGCGATTATTCTTGAAAGCAATGGACATTTTGCCATGGTGGATACAGGAGAAGATTATGATTTCCCAGATGGAAGTGATTCTCGTTATCCATGGAGAGAAGGAATTGAAACGTCTTATAAGCATGTTCTAACAGACCGTGTCTTTCGTCGTTTGAAGGAATTGGGTGTTCAAAAACTTGATTTTATTTTGGTGACCCATACCCACAGTGATCATATTGGAAATGTTGATGAATTACTGTCTACCTATCCAGTTGACCGAGTCTATCTTAAAAAATATAGTGATAGTCGTATTACTAATTCTGAACGTCTATGGGATAATCTGTACGGTTATGATAAGGTTTTACAGACTGCTTCAGAAAAAGGTGTTTCAGTTATTCAAAACATCACACAGGAAGATGCTCATTTTCAGTTTGGGGACATGGATATTCAACTCTATAACTATGAAAATGAAACTGATTCATCAGGTGAATTAAAGAAAATTTGGGATGACAATTCCAATTCCCTGATTAGTGTAGTGAAAGTCAATGGCAAGAAAATTTACCTTGGGGGCGACTTAGATAATGTGCATGGAGCGGAAGATAAGTATGGACCTCTTATTGGAAAAGTTGATTTGATGAAGTTTAATCATCACCATGATACAAACAAATCAAATACCAAGGATTTCATTAAACATTTGAGTCCGAGTTTGATTGTTCAAACTTCGGATAGTCTACCTTGGAAAAATGGTGTTGATAGTGAGTATGTTAATTGGCTCAAAGAACGAGGAATTGAGAGGATCAACGCAGCCAGCAAAGACTATGATGCAACAGTTTTTGATATTCGAAAAGACGGTTTAGTAAACATTTCAACTTCCTACAAGCCGATTCCAAGTTTTCAAGCTGGTTGGCATAAGAGTGCATATGGGAACTGGTGGTATCAAGCACCTGATTCTACAGGAGAGTATGCTGTCGGTTGGAATGAAATCGAAGGTGAATGGTATTACTTTAACCAAACGGGTATCTTGTTACAGAATCAATGGAAAAAATGGAACAATCATTGGTTCTATTTGACAGACTCTGGTGCTTCTGCTAAAAATTGGAAGAAAATTGATGGAATCTGGTATTATTTCAACAAAGAAAATCAGATGGAAATTGGTTGGGTAAATACTGGAGGTCAGTCCTATTATTTATCAAACGATGGCTCTATGAAGACAGGTTGGCTTCAATATAAGGGGCAATGGTATTACTTTGCTCAATCAGGGGAAATGAAAACGGGTTGGGTAAAAGATAAAGAAACCTGGTACTATATGGATTCTACTGGTATCATGAAGACAGGCGAGATAGAAGTTGCTGGTCATCATTACTATCTAGAAGATTCAGGATCTATGAAGCAAGGTTGGCTTAAAAAGGCAAATGATTGGTATTTCTACAAGACAGACGGTTCACGAGCTGTTGGTTGGATCAAGGACAAGGATAAATGGTACTTCTTGAAAGAAAATGGTCAATTACTTGTGAACGGTAAGACACCAGAAGGCTATACTGTTGATTCAAGTGGAGCCTGGTTAGTGGATGTTCCGATCGAGAAATCTGCTACAATTAAAACTACAAGTCATTCAGAAATAAAAGAGTCTAAAGAAGTAGTGAAAAAAGATCTTGAAAGTAAAGAAATTAGACAGAATGAAGGTGTTACAAGCGCTTCAACTAGTCAAGATTTGACTTCTTCAACCTCAAAAAGCTCTGAGACGAGTACAAATAAATCGGAATCAGAACAGTAGTAAAAAAGAAGGTTTTAGGACCTTCTTTTTCCTATCAACTCTTTTCTATTTTCTGCTATTCATGTTATAATGGGTAAATATGAAGAATCGGAGTGAGACTATGAAATACAAACGGATTGTCTTTAAGGTGGGGACTTCTTCTCTGACAAATGAGGATGGAAGTTTATCACGTAGTAAGGTAAAGGCTATTACCCAGCAGCTGGCTATGCTGTACGAGGCTGGTCATGAATTGATTTTGGTGTCGTCGGGTGCCATTGCTGCAGGTTTTGGGGCCTTAGGATTTAAAAAGCGTCCGACTAAGATTGCTGATAAACAGGCTTCAGCAGCGGTAGGGCAAGGCCTTTTGTTGGAAGAATACACGACCAATCTTCTCTTGCGCCAAATCGTTTCTGCACAAATCTTGCTGACCCAGGATGATTTTGTGGACAAGCGCCGTTATAAAAATGCCCATCAGGCTTTGTCAGTTCTACTTAGCCGTGGAGCTATTCCTATCATCAATGAGAATGACAGTGTCGTTATTGATGAGCTCAAGGTTGGGGACAATGATACTCTAAGTGCTCAGGTAGCAGCCATGGTCCAAGCAGACCTTTTGGTTCTCTTGACAGACGTAGACGGTCTTTATACTGGAAATCCTAATTCAGACCCAAGAGCCAAACGCTTGGAGCGAATCGAGACCATCAATCGTGAGATTATTGATATGGCCGGTGGAGCCGGTTCGTCTAATGGGACAGGTGGCATGTTGACCAAAATCAAAGCTGCAACTATCGCGACGGAATCAGGAGTTCCTGTTTATATCTGCTCTTCCTTGAAGTCAGATGCCATGATTGAGGCGGCTGAGGAGACCCAGGATGGTTCCTACTTTGTTGCGCAAGAGAAGGGACTTCGTACCCAGAAACAATGGCTGGCCTTTTATGCTCAGAGTCAAGGTTCTATTTGGGTAGATAAAGGGGCTGCAGAAGCTCTCTCTCAACATGGAAAGAGTCTTCTCTTATCTGGTATCGTTGAAGCAGAAGGCGCCTTTTCTTACGGCGATATTGTGACAGTATTTGACAAGGAAAGTGGAAAATCACTTGGAAAAGGGCGTGTGCAATTTGGTGCATCTGCTTTGGAGGATATGTTGCGTTCTCAAAAAGCCAAGGGTGTCTTGATTCACCGTGATGACTGGATTTCCATTACTCCTGAAATCCAACTACTCTTTACAGAATTTTAGAGGTAAACTATGGTAAGTACACAAGAACAATTTGAACAGGTACAGGCTGTTAAAAAATCAATCAACACGGCTAGTGAAGAGGTAAAAAACCAAGCCTTGCTAGCCATGGCTGACCACTTAGTGGCTGCTACAGAGGAGATTTTAGCGGCTAATGCCCTCGATATGGCAGCGGCTAAGGGGAAAATCTCAGATGTGATGTTGGATCGTCTTTATTTGGATGCAGGACGTATAGAAGCGATGGCAAGAGGAATTCGTGAAGTGGTTGCTTTACCAGATCCAATCGGTGAAGTTTTAGAAACCAATCATCTTGAAAATGGTTTGGTTATCACCAAAAAACGTGTGGCTATGGGTGTCATCGGTATTATCTATGAAAGCCGTCCAAATGTGACGTCTGATGCGGCTGCTTTGGCTCTTAAAAGTGGAAATGCAGTTGTTCTTCGTAGTGGTAAGGACGCCTATCAAACAGCCCATGCCATTGTCACAGCCTTGAAGAAGGGCTTGGAAACGACTACTATTCACCCGGATGTGATTCAACTGGTGGAAGATACCAGCCGAGAAAGCAGCTATGCCATGATGAAGGCCAAGGGCTATCTAGACCTTCTCATTCCTCGTGGAGGGGCTGGCTTGATCAATGCCGTGGTTGAGAATGCTATCGTACCTGTTATTGAGACGGGGACTGGGATTGTCCATGTTTATGTCGATAAGGACGCAGATGACGACAAGGCACTGTCTATCATCAACAATGCCAAAACCAGTCGTCCTTCTGTCTGCAATGCCATGGAGGTTCTACTTGTTCATGAAGACAAGGCAGCAAGCTTCCTTCCTCGCTTGGAGCAAGTTCTAGTTGCAGAGCGTAAAGAAGCTGGGTTGGAACCAATTCAATTCCGCCTAGATAGCAAAGCAAGTCAGTTTGTTTCAGGTCAAGCAGCTGAAGCACAAGACTTTGACACCGAGTTTTTAGACTATGTCCTAGCTGTTAAGGTTGTGAGCAGTTTAGAAGAAGCGGTTGCCCATATTGAGGCTCACAGTACCCATCATTCGGATGCCATTGTGACGGAAAATGCTGAAGCTGCGGCTTACTTTACAGATCAAGTGGACTCTGCAGCGGTTTATGTCAATGCCTCAACTCGTTTCACCGATGGTGGCCAATTTGGTCTTGGATGCGAAATGGGAATTTCTACTCAGAAACTCCACGCGCGTGGTCCCATGGGCTTGAAGGAATTGACAAGCTACAAGTATGTGGTTACTGGTGACGGACAGATAAGGGAGTAAGAGATGAAGATTGGATTTATCGGTTTGGGGAATATGGGTGCTAGCTTGGCCAAGTCTGTCTTGCAGTCTAAGACGGGTGATGACCTTCTCCTTGCCAATCGTAGTCAAGCCAAGGTAGATGTTTTCATTGCAGACTTTGGTGGTCAGGCTTCTAGTAATGAAGAAATATTTGCAGAAGCTGATGTGATTTTTCTAGGAGTGAAGCCTGCTCAGTTCTCAGACTTGCTTTCTCAATATCAGACCATCCTTGAAAAAAGAGAAAGTCTTCTTTTGATTTCGATGGCAGCTGGATTGACTTTAGAAAAACTGGCTAGTCTTCTTCCAAGTCAACACCGAATGATTCGTATGATGCCAAATACCCCTGCTTCTATCGGACAAGGAGTCATTAGTTATGCCTTGTCCCCTAATTGCAGGGCTGAGGACAGTGAGCTCTTTTGTCAGCTGTTAGCCAAGGCTGGTCTCTTGGTTGAACTTGGAGAAGGCTTAATCGACGCGGCGACAGGTCTTGCAGGTTGTGGTCCGGCCTTTGTCTATCTCTTTATTGAGGCTTTGGCGGATGCGGGGGTTCAGACGGGATTACCACGAGAAACAGCATTGAAAATGGCAGCCCAAACTGTGGTAGGAGCTGGACAATTGGTCTTAGAAAGCCAAGAGCATCCTGGGGTCTTAAAAGACCAAGTTTGCAGCCCAGGCGGTTCGACTATCGCTGGTGTAGCAAGCCTAGAAGCGCATGCTTTTCGAGGAACGGTCATGGAGGCAGTCACTAAAGCCTACAAACGAACTAAAAAACTTGGTAAATAAGAGGTGGATTTGTCTGCCTCTTTTATGGTGGTTGATACTCTTTGAAAATCTCTTCAAACTGCGTCAGCTTCCATCTGCAACCTCAAAACAGTGTTTTTAGCAACCTGCGGCTAGCTTCCTAGTTTGCTCTTTGATTTTCATTGAGTATGAAATGAGAAGCAAAAAGATTGTCACAAACCCCTATTTTTTTGATAGAATAGAAGTAGTAAAAAAGAAATGAGTTAGACATGTCAAAAGGATTTTTAGTCTCTCTTGAGGGACCAGAGGGAGCAGGCAAGACCAGTGTTTTAGAGGCTCTGCTCCCAATTTTCGAGGAAAAAGGAGTAGAGGTGCTGACGACCCGTGAACCTGGCGGAGTCTTGATTGGGGAGAAGATTCGGGAAGTGATTCTGGATCCAAGTCATACTCAGATGGATGCGAAGACAGAGTTGCTTCTTTATATTGCTAGTCGCAGACAGCACTTGGTGGAAAAAGTTCTTCCAGCACTTGAAGCTGGCAAGTTGGTCATTATGGACCGCTTCATCGATAGTTCCGTTGCATATCAGGGATTTGGTCGTGGCTTGGATATTGACGCCATTGATTGGCTCAATCACTTTGCGACAGATGGACTCAAACCTGATTTGACACTCTATTTTGACATCGAGGTCGAAGAAGGACTGGCTCGTATTGCTGCTAATAGTGACCGCGAGGTTAATCGTTTGGATTTGGAAGGGTTGGAC
The DNA here is from genome assembly GCF_013277015.1 of Streptococcus sp. 1032. NCBI lineage: Bacteria > Bacillati > Bacillota > Bacilli > Lactobacillales > Streptococcaceae > Streptococcus > Streptococcus sp. 1032. The sequence continues at coordinate 172,185 of NZ_VMMD01000026.1, forward strand.
TTGCATAAAAAAGTTCGTAAAGGTTATCTTTCTCTCTTGGAAAAAGAAGGAAATCGTATTGTCAAGATTGATGCTAGTCTTCCATTGGAGCAGGTTGTGGAAACTACCAAGGCTGTCTTGTTTGACAGAATGGGCTTGGCCAAATGAAACAAGATCAACTAAAGGCTTGGCAACCAGCCCAGTTTGACCGCTTTGTCCGTATTCTAGAACAAAACCAGCTCAATCACGCCTATCTCTTTTCAGGTTTCTTTGGAAGCTTGGAAATGGCGCAATTTTTGGCTAAGAGCCTCTTTTGTACGGATAAAGTAGGCGTTTTACCATGTGAAAACTGCCGAAATTGTAAGCTGATTGAACAGGGAGAATTTCCTGATGTCACCTTGATTAAGCCAGTTAATCAGGTCATCAAGACAGAACGGATTCGAGAATTGGTGGGGCAGTTTTCTCAAGCAGGGATTGAAAGCCAACAACAGGTCTTTATTATCGAGCAAGCTGAGAAAATGCATCCTAACGCAGCCAATTCTCTGCTCAAGGTCATCGAAGAACCCCAGAGTGAGGTTTACATTTTCTTCTTGACCAGCGATGAGGAAAAGATCTTACCTACAATCCGAAGTCGGACGCAAATTTTTCACTTTAAAAAGCAGGAAGAGAAGCTCATCTTACTCTTAGAACAAATGGGGTTGGTTAAGAAAAAAGCGACTCTCCTAGCCCAGTTTAGTCAATCGCGAGCTGAAGCGGAAAAGTTGGCTAATCAGGCAAGTTTTTGGACCTTAGTCGATGAAAGTGAACGCCTGCTGATTTGGTTAGTGGCTAAGAAAAAAGAAAGTTATTTGCAGGTTGCTAAATTAGCGAACTTGGCAGATGACAAGGAAAAACAAGATCAGGTTTTACGGATTCTTGAAGTCCTCTGTGGGCAGAACCTCCTGCAAGCAAGAGTAAGAGTGATTCTACAAGATTTGCTAGAAGCCAGAAAAATGTGGCAATCCAATGTCAGCTTTCAAAATGCCATGGAATATCTGGTCTTGAAAGAAATATGAACTCAAAAATGAACGATAAAGAAAGGAAAGGGCTGTTTTATGGACAAAAAAGAATTATTTGACGCGCTGGATGATTTTTCCCAACAGTTATTGGTAACCTTGGCCGATGTGGAAGCTATCAAGAAAAATCTCAAGAGCCTGGTAGAGGAAAATACAGCTCTTCGCTTGGAAAATAGTAAGTTGCGCGAACGTTTGGGTGAGGTGGAAGCAGATGCTCCTGTCAAGGCCAAACATGTTCGCGAAAGTGTCCGTCGAATTTATAAAGATGGTTTTCACGTATGTAATGATTTTTATGGACAACGTCGAGAGCAGGACGAGGAATGTATGTTCTGTGACGAGTTGTTATACAGGGAGTAAGCATGCAGATTCAAAAAAGTTTTAAGGGGCAGTCTCCCTACGGCAAGCTGTACCTAGTGGCAACGCCGATTGGCAATTTAGATGATATGACCTTTCGAGCTATTCAGACCTTGAAAGAAGTTGACTGGATTGCGGCTGAGGACACGCGCAATACAGGTCTATTGCTCAAGCATTTTGACATTTCTACCAAGCAAATCAGTTTTCATGAGCACAATGCCAAGGAAAAGATTCCTGATTTGATTGGTTTCCTGAAAGCAGGACAAAGTATTGCTCAGGTATCCGATGCGGGTCTGCCTAGTATCTCGGACCCTGGTCATGATTTGGTCAAGGCAGCTATTGAGGAAGAAATTGCAGTTGTCACAGTTCCAGGTGCCTCTGCAGGAATTTCTGCCTTGATTGCCAGTGGTTTAGCGCCACAGCCACATATCTTTTATGGTTTTTTACCGAGAAAATCAGGCCAGCAAAAGCAATTTTTCGACTCGAAAAAAGACTATCCAGAAACACAGATTTTCTATGAATCGCCCCATCGTGTAGCAGATACTTTGGAACATATGCTAGAAGTCTATGGTGACCGCTCGGTCGTCTTGGTTAGGGAATTGACCAAAATCTATGAAGAATACCAACGAGGAAAGATCTCTGAATTGCTGGAAAGCATAGCTGAAACGTCACTCAAGGGCGAATGCCTTCTCATCGTTGAAGGTGCCAGTCAGGATGTGGAGGAAAAAGACGAGGAGGACTTGTTCTTAGAAATCCAAGCCCGTATCCAGCAAGGCATGAAGAAAAATCAAGCTATCAAGGAAGTCGCTAAGATTTACCAGTGGAATAAAAGCCAGCTCTACGCTGCCTATCACGATTGGGAAGAAAATCAAGAAAATGACTAAACAGGGAAGTTTGCCTTCTTCCCTTTTTTTGTTATACTAGTAGAAGAAAAAATTAGAAAGATTTGTGGGAGTGAAAAAGTCTGGGGGACTTTTTCAGCCTGAGCCAAGAAACTCGAAAGCGAAGTAAGTCCTGTGGACTTTTTCAGCCTGAGCCAAGAAACTCGAAAGCGAAGTAAGTCCTGTGGACTTTTTCAGCCTGAGCCAAGAAACTCGAAAGCGAAGTAAGTCCTGTGGACTTTTTCAGCCTGAGCCAGGAAATTCGAAATCGAAGTAAGTCCTGTGGACTTTTTCAGCCTGAGCCAAGAAATTCGAAATCGAAGTAAGTCCTGTGGACTTTTTCAGCCTGAGCCAAGAAATTCGAAAACTCTTAAGTTTGATTGGCTTTTTCAATGTGAACCTTGTCTTCACACTCCCAAAGAGGTATTAGTGTCGTGTCTCAATCTTATATCAATGTTATCGGTGCTGGTTTGGCAGGTTCTGAAGCAGCCTACCAAATCGCAGAACGTGGTATTCCAGTTAAACTTTATGAAATGCGTGGTGTCAAGTCAACACCTCAACACAAAACAAACAATTTTGCTGAGTTGGTTTGTTCCAATTCTCTTCGTGGGGATGCTTTGACAAATGCCGTTGGGCTCCTCAAGGAAGAAATGCGTCGCTTGGGTTCAGTTATCTTGGAATCTGCTGAAGCAACCCGTGTTCCTGCAGGAGGTGCACTTGCGGTGGACCGTGATGGTTTCTCTCAAATGGTGACCGAAAAAGTTGCCAACCATCCCTTGATTGAAGTGGTTCGTGATGAAATTACAGAATTGCCGACAGATGTTATCACAGTTGTCGCTACTGGTCCTTTGACCAGCGATGCTCTGGCTGAAAAGATTCATGCTCTCAATGACGGCGATGGTTTCTATTTCTACGATGCGGCAGCGCCTATTATCGACGTCAACACTATCGATATGAGCAAGGTCTATCTAAAATCTCGGTATGATAAGGGAGAAGCGGCCTATCTCAATGCGCCCATGACCAAGCAAGAATTTATGGATTTCCATGAAGCTTTGGTCAATGCGGAAGAAGCACCGCTTAATTCCTTTGAAAAAGAAAAGTACTTTGAAGGATGTATGCCTATCGAAGTCATGGCCAAACGAGGCATTAAAACTATGCTTTATGGTCCTATGAAACCAGTGGGGCTTGAGTATCCAGATGACTACACAGGCCCTCGTGATGGAGAATTCAAAACACCTTATGCGGTGGTTCAGCTTCGTCAGGACAATGCGGCTGGTAGCCTCTACAATATCGTCGGTTTCCAGACCCACCTCAAATGGGGAGAACAAAAACGTGTCTTCCAAATGATTCCAGGTCTTGAAAATGCCGAGTTTGTTCGTTATGGGGTCATGCACCGCAATTCTTATATGGATTCACCAAATCTTCTGGAGCAGACTTACCGTTCTAAAAAACAATCAAATCTCTTCTTTGCTGGTCAGATGACGGGTGTGGAAGGTTATGTTGAGTCCGCAGCGTCAGGATTAGTTGCAGGTATTAACGCGGCTCGTCTTTTCAAGGGAGAAAGCGAGGCTATTTTCCCAGAAACAACAGCGATTGGAAGCTTAGCTCATTACATCACCCATGCGGACAGCAAACATTTCCAACCAATGAATGTCAACTTTGGAATCATCAAGGAGTTGGAAGGCGAGCGTATTCGTGATAAGAAGGCTCGTTATGAAAAAATTGCAGAGCGTGCCCTCAGCGATTTAGAGGAATTTTTAACTGTCTAATTTTTTTGAAAGAATTGCTCATGATACTATAAAAATCTTAGAAATTATGATAAAATAGGTAGGATAAAAAAAGGAGAGTGAAAATGGCGAATCCCAAGTATAAACGTATTTTAATCAAGTTATCAGGTGAAGCCCTTGCCGGTGAACGTGGCGTAGGGATCGATATCCAAACAGTTCAAACAATCGCAAGAGAGATTCAAGAAGTTCATAGCTTAGGTATCGAAATTGCCCTTGTTATCGGTGGAGGAAATCTCTGGCGTGGAGAACCTGCTGCAGAAGCAGGAATGGACCGCGTTCAGGCAGATTACACAGGAATGCTTGGGACTGTTATGAATGCTCTTGTGATGGCAGATTCATTGCAACAAGTTGGGGTTGATACGCGTGTGCAAACAGCCATTGCAATGCAACAAGTGGCAGAGCCTTACGTACGTGGACGTGCCCTTCGTCACCTTGAAAAAGGCCGTATCGTTATCTTTGGTGCCGGAATTGGTTCACCTTACTTCTCAACAGATACAACAGCGGCCCTTCGTGCGGCTGAAATCGAAGCGGATGCCATCCTTATGGCTAAAAATGGTGTCGACGGTGTTTACAATGCCGATCCTAAGAAAGACAAGACAGCCGTTAAATTTGAAGAATTGACCCACCGTGACGTCATCAATAAAGGTCTCCGTATCATGGACTCAACAGCTTCAACTCTCTCAATGGATAACGACATTGACTTGGTTGTCTTTAACATGAACCAACCAGGCAACATCAAACGTGTCGTATTTGGTGAAAATATCGGAACAACAGTTTCAAATAATATCGAAGAAAAGGAATAAGAAAGAATATGGCTAACGCAATTATTGAAAAAGCTAAAGAGAGAATGACCCAGTCTCACCAATCACTTGCTCGTGAATTTGGTGGTATCCGTGCTGGCCGTGCCAATGCAAGCTTGCTGGACCGTGTACATGTAGAATACTATGGAGTAGAAACTCCTCTTAACCAAATCGCTTCAATTACGATTCCAGAAGCGCGTGTTTTGTTGGTAACACCATTTGACAAGTCTTCATTGAAAGACATCGAACGTGCCTTGAATGCTTCTGATCTTGGTATCACACCAGCTAACGACGGTTCTGTTATTCGTTTGGTTATCCCTGCTCTTACAGAAGAAACTCGTCGTGACCTTGCTAAAGAAGTGAAGAAAGTCGGTGAAAATGCTAAAGTGGCTGTCCGCAATATCCGTCGCGATGCTATGGACGAAGCTAAGAAACAAGAAAAAGCAAAAGAAATCACTGAAGACGAATTGAAGACTCTTGAAAAAGACATTCAAAAAGTAACAGACGATGCTGTTAAACACATCGACGACATGACTGCCAACAAAGAGAAAGAACTCTTGGAAGTCTAAAAATAAACAGAAAAACTCAGTTGGCATTGCTGGCTGAGTTTTATTCGAAAGAAGGAAATATGAATACAAATCTTGCAAGTTTTATCGTTGGATTGATCATCGATGAAAACGACCGTTTTTACTTTGTGCAAAAGGATGGTCAAACCTATGCTCTTGCTAAGGGAGAAGGTCAACATACAGTAGGGGATACGGTTAAAGGTTTTGCCTACACGGATATGAAGCAAAAACTCCGCCTGACAACCTTAGAAGTGACTGCCACTCAGGACCAATTTGGTTGGGGAACTGTAACGGAAGTTCGTAAAGACTTGGGTGTCTTTGTGGATACAGGTCTTCCTGACAAGGAAATCGTTGTGTCACTCGATATTCTCCCTGAGCTCAAGGAACTCTGGCCTAAGAAGGGCGACCAACTCTACATCCGTCTTGAGGTGGACAAGAAAGACCGTATCTGGGGACTCTTGGCCTATCAAGAAGACTTTCAACGTCTGGCTCGTCCTGCCTACAACAACATGCAGAACCAAAACTGGCCAGCCATTGTTTACCGTCTCAAGTTATCAGGAACTTTTGTTTACCTGCCAGAAAACAACATGCTTGGCTTTATCCATCCTAGCGAGCGTTACGCAGAGCCACGTTTGGGGCAAGTGTTGGATGCGCGCGTTATTGGTTTCCGTGAAGTGGACCGTACCTTGAACCTCTCCCTCAAACCACGTTCTTTTGAAATGTTGGAAAATGATGCTCAGATGATTTTGACCTATTTGGAAAGCAATGGTGGTTTCATGACCTTAAATGATAAGTCATCTCCAGACGACATCAAGGCAACCTTTGGCATTTCTAAAGGTCAGTTCAAGAAAGCTTTAGGTGGTCTTATGAAGGCTGGTAAAATCAAGCAAGACCAGTTTGGGACAGAGTTGATCTAGGGTGACTTATGAGAAAATCATTTTACACTTGGCTCATGACCGAGCGCAATCCTAAAAGTAACAGTCCCAAAGCTATCTTGGCAGACCTAGCTTTTGAAGAGTCATCTTTCCCAAAACACACAGATGATTTTGATGAGGTGAGTCGCTTTTTGGAAGAACATGCCAGTTTTTCTTTCAACCTAGGAGACTTTGACGCTATCTGGCAAGAATACTTAGAACACTAGCATGATTCATTGGGTTTGGGCTAGTAATTTCTCCACCCCTTTGCTATAATAAAAAGAAATAAAAGGATTAGAGAGGTTCTTTATTTGAAGGAACATTCAATAGACATTCAACTGAGTCATCCAGATGACCTGTTTCATCTTTTTGGTTCCAATGAACGCCATCTTCGTTTGATGGAAGAAGAGCTTGATGTGGTAATTCATGCTCGTACGGAGATTGTCCAGGTTTTGGGAGAAGAGACTGCCTGTGAGGAAGCCCGTCAAGTTATTCAGGCTTTGATGGTCTTGGTAAATCGTGGGATGACCGTTGGTACACCAGATGTGGTCACTGCGATTAGTATGGTCAAAAACGATGAAATCGACAAGTTTGTCGCCCTTTACGAAGAAGAAATCATCAAGGATAATACTGGTAAACCTATTCGTGTCAAAACCCTAGGGCAAAAACTTTATGTGGGCAGTGTTAAACAGCATGATGTGACCTTTGGAATTGGGCCAGCAGGTACAGGGAAGACCTTCCTTGCAGTGACATTGGCAGTGACTGCCCTTAAACGTGGGCAGGTCAAGCGGATTATCTTGACACGTCCAGCGGTGGAAGCAGGAGAGAGTCTAGGTTTTCTTCCGGGTGATCTCAAGGAGAAGGTAGATCCTTACCTTAGACCTGTTTATGATGCCTTGTATCAGATTTTGGGGAAAGACCAAACGACTCGTCTTATGGAGCGTGAAATTATCGAGATTGCACCCCTTGCTTACATGCGTGGAAGGACCTTGGATGATGCCTTTGTCATTCTCGATGAGGCGCAAAATACGACCATCATGCAGATGAAGATGTTTTTGACTCGTTTAGGCTTTAATTCTAAGATGATTGTCAATGGAGATATCAGTCAGATTGACCTTCCGCGTAACGTCAAGTCTGGTCTGATTGATGCTCAAGAAAAACTCAAGAACATCCATCAGATTGACTTTGTTCATTTTTCAGCTAAGGATGTGGTTCGCCATCCTGTTGTCGCTCAGATTATCCGAGCTTATGAACCAGCTCCAATTAAAAATGAAGAGAATGAAGAAGTCCAAGAAGAAACAGAATAGCAAAAAAGAGCAGTTCGGTTGGACTTGCTCTTTCTTTTATCTGATAATTAGATTTTTATACTAGTTCATCAATTGGAGTATGTTTTTTATTGAGGCCTTGGGCTACTGGAAGACTGGTTAAGTAACCTTGATAAGTGGTAACACCTTGGCGCAAGCCCTCATCTTCAGCAATTGCTTGCATAAATCCTTTTCCTGCCAAAGCTTCGATATAAGGAAGAGTGACATTGGTTAGTGCGATAGTTGAAGTACGAGCAACCGCACCAGGGATGTTGGCAACTGCATAGTGGAGTACACCGTGTTTTTCATATACAGGCTCATCGTGCGTTGTCACACGGTCAGCTGTCTCGATAACGCCACCTTGGTCAACGGCAACGTCCACAATGACTGAACCTGGGCGCATTTGCTTGACCATCTCATCTGTTACCAATTTTGGTGCTTTGGCACCTGGGATGAGAACCGCTCCGATCACCACATCTGCATCTCTCACACTGGCTTCAATGTTAAATGAATTGGACATAAGTGTTTGGATTTGATGGCCAAAGACCTCCTCTAAAACGGAGAGACGTTTAGCACTGATATCAAGGATTGTTACTTGAGCACCAAGACCAAGAGCAATTCGAGCAGCATGGGTCCCTACGACACCGCCACCGATGATGGTTACTTTCCCTTTAGGTACACCCGGTACACCACCTAGTAGGACGCCAGAACCTCCTGCTTGCTTAGTTAGGAAATGAGCACCGATTTGGACTGCCATACGGCCTGCAACCTCACTCATAGGTACGAGGAGTGGTAATTGACCTTGGGAATCACGGACAGTTTCATAGGCAATCCCAGTTGTTTTTGATTCCAACATAGCATCTGCTAATTCTGGAGCAGCGGCCATGTGCAAGTAGGTGAAGAGAAGCAGGTCGTCACGTAAGTAACCATATTCAGAGGCTAATGGTTCTTTTACTTTCACTACCAACTCTGCAGCCCAAGCTTCACTAGCAGTAGCGACAATTTCAGCTCCTTGCTTTTGATAGTCAGCATCAGTAAAGCCAGAACCGAGACCAGCATTTGTTTCGATAAGGACGCGATGACCACGACCGACTAAACTGTGGACACCAGCAGGTGTGAGGGCAACACGGTTTTCATTATTTTTAATTTCTTTTGGAATTCCGATTAACATAGAGAAAAACTCACTTTCTATTGACGGGTTGTAAATGATTTATCACAATTATCTATAAAATAAGGTGATGATTTTATTCTATATGAAACCGCTTTAAAAAGCAAGAAAAATTTGTTGTAACTTATTTTTTATGCTAGACTGGTAGAAAATATTTTTAAATGGAGGAGAAGTATGGAATCAATCTTTTTAAAACTAGCTCAGTATCCAATAGTCGAGACTGAGCGTTTATTGCTTAGACCTGTAACCTTGGATGATGCGGAAGCAATGTTTGACTATGCCTCGGACAGAGAAAATACGCGTTACACTTTTCCAACCAATCAAAGCTTGGAAGAAACTAAGAATAACATTGGTCAGTTCTACTTGGCCAATCCCTTGGGACGCTGGGGAATAGAACTAAAAAGCAATGGCAAATTTATCGGAACAATTGATTTGCACAAGATTGATCCTGTTCTTAAGAAGGCAGCTATTGGTTACATTATCAATAAAAAATATTGGAATCAAGGATTGACGACAGAAGCCAATCGTGCTGTGATTGAGCTAGCTTTTGAGAAGATTGGAATGAACAAGTTGACCGCCCTTCACGATAAGGACAATCCCGCGTCAGGAAAGGTCATGGAGAAATCAGGAATGCGTTTTTCACATGAAGAACCATATGCTTGTATGGACCAGCATGAAGAAGGCCGAATTGTTACAAGAGTTCATTATGTCTTGATCAAGGAAGACTATTTTGCAAATAAATAAGCAGTTGAAAAGAAATTTTCGACTGTTTTTTCTTTCTCTTACGAATAATCTAAGAGAGGAGAAAATATGGAAGCAATTATCGAGAAAATTAAAGAGTATAAAATCATTGTCATCTGTACTGGTCTGGGCTTGCTTGTAGGAGGATTTTTCCTGCTAAAGCCAACTCCACAAACACCTGTAAAAGAAACGAATTTGCAGGCAGAAGTTGCAACTGTTTCCAAGGATTCATCGACCGAAAAGGAAGTGAAGGAAGAAAAGGAAGAACCCCTTGAACAAGATCTAATCACAGTAGATGTCAAAGGCGCTGTTAAAGCACCTGGAATTTATGATTTGCCGGTAGGTAGTCGGGTCAATGATGCTGTTCAAAAGGCGGGTGGCTTGACAGAGCAAGCAGACAGCAAGGGGCTCAATCTAGCTCAGAAAGTTAGTGATGAGGCTCTGGTTTACGTCCCAACTAAGGGAGAAGAATTAGCTAGTCAGCAGGCAGGTTCTGGGACAGCTTCTTCGACGAGCAAGGAAAAGAAGGTCAATCTCAACAAGGCCAGTCTGGAAGAACTCAAGCAGGTCAAGGGACTGGGAGGAAAACGAGCTCAGGACATTATCGACCATCGTGAAACAAATGGGAAATTCAAGTCGGTTGATGAACTCAAGAAAGTCTCTGGAATTGGTGCTAAAACGATAGAAAAGCTAAAAGACTATGTTACAGTGGATTAAGAATTTCCCCCTTCCCCTAATCTATCTGAGTTTTCTGTTACTTTGGCTTTACTACGCCATTTTCTCAGCATCCTATCTTGCTTTGTTGGGCTTCGTTTTTCTGCTCGTCTGTCTCTTTATTCAATTTCCTTGGAAATCTGCTAGCAAAGTTTTAGTGATTTGTGGAATCTTTGGCTTCTGGTTTCTGTTTCAAAATTGGCAACAGAGTCAAGCGAGTCAAAATTTGGCGGATTCTGTTGAAAGCGTACGGATTTTACCAGATACCATCAAAGTTAATGGTGATAGTCTATCCTTTCGTGGCAAGGCTGATGGACGCATTTTTCAAGTTTATTTTAAACTCCAGTCCGAGGAGGAGAAAGAACAATTTCAAGCCTTAACAGCCCTTCATGATTTGGAACTTGAAGGAAAACTATCAGAGCCAGAAGGGCAGAGGAATTTTGGTGGCTTTGACTACCAAGCCTATCTGAAGACTCAGGGAATTTACCAGACACTCAATATCAAAAAAATCCAGTCACTTCAAAAGGTTGGCAGTTGGGATGCAGGTGAAAACCTGTCCAGTTTACGCCGTAAGGCTGTGGTTTGGATTAAGACGCACTTTCCAGACCCTATACGCAATTACATGACGGGGCTCTTGTTAGGGCATCTGGACACAGATTTTGAGGAGATGAATGAGCTTTATTCTAGTTTAGGAATTATCCACCTCTTTGCCTTGTCGGGTATGCAGGTAGGCTTTTTCATGGATGGATTTAAGAAACTTCTCTTGCGATTGGGCTTGACCCAAGAAAAGTTGAAATGGCTGACCTATCCCTTTTCCCTTCTCTATGCTGGTCTGACAGGATTTTCAGCATCAGTCATTCGCAGTCTCTTGCAAAAGTTACTGGCTCAACATGGTGTTAAGGGCTTGGATAATTTTGCCTTGACGGTTCTTGTCCTCTTTATCATCATGCCCACCTTTTTCCTGACAGCAGGAGGAGTCTTGTCTTGCGCTTATGCTTTTATATTGACCATGACCGGCAAAGAAGGGGAGGGACTCAAGGCTGTTGCCAGAGAAAGTCTGGTTATTTCTTTGGGAATATTACCCATTCTATCCTTTTATTTTGCGGAATTTCAGCCTTGGTCCATCCTTTTGACCTTTGTCTTTTCCTTTCTATTTGACTTGGTCTTCTTACCGCTCTTGTCTGTCTTATTTGCCCTTTCCTTTCTCTATCCAGTCATTCAGCTGAATTTTATTTTTGAATGGTTGGAGGGAATGATTCGCTTGGTCTCGCAGCTGGCAAGTAGACCTCTGGTCTTTGGACAACTCAATGCGTGGCTTTTAATTTTATTGTTAATTTCCTTGGCTTTAGTCTATGATTTGAGGAAAAACATTAAAAGGCTAATAGTATTGAGCTTATTGATTATAGGTCTCTTTTTCTTGACCAAGCATCCACTGGAAAATGAAATCACCATGCTGGATGTGGGGCAAGGTGAAAGTATTTTCTTACGGGATGTAACTGGGAAAACCATTCTCATAGATGTCGGTGGCAAGGCAGAATCTGATAAGAAAATCGAAAAATGGCAAGAAAAGGCGACGACCAGCAATGCTCAGCGAAGCTTGATACCCTATCTTAAAAGTCGTGGAGTGGCCAAGATTGACCAGCTGATTTTAACCAACACAGACAAGGAGCATGCTGGAGATTTGTTAGAGGTGACCAAAGCTTTCCATGTAGGCGAAATTTTAGTGTCAAAAGGCAGTCTGAAACAGAAGGAATTTGTGGCAGAACTACAAGCGACCCAAACAAAAGTTAGAAGTATAACAGCAGGAGAGAACTTGCCAATTTTTGGAAGTCAGTTAGAAGTCCTATCTCCAAGGAAAATTGGAGACGGAGGTCATGAAGATTCCCTGGTTTTGTATGGAAAACTCTTGGATAAAAAGTTTCTTTTCACAGGAAATTTGGAGGAGAAAGGAGAGAAGGACTTGCTGAAGCATTATCCTGACCTAGAGGTGGATGTTTTGAAAGCTAGCCAACATGGCTCTAAAAACTCATCAAGTTCAGCCTTTTTAGAACAGTTCAAACCAGAGATGACTCTCATTTCAGTTGGAAAGAATAATCGAACGAAACTACCCCATCAGGAAACCTTGACCCGACTGGAAACTATCAATAGCAAAGTATATCGAACTGACCAGCAAGGAGCTATACGCTTTAAGGGGGGGAATAGTTGGAAGATTGAAACGGTCGGTTAACAAACACAAACTTTTCAAAAAATTAACTTTTTATCTTGACAAGAGCTAGAAAACTTGGTATCATATAAAAGTTGAGAAAAGCAGAAGTGAGAGCTTCTCGCCTTGTGACATTAAGTTGCCTGGCCCTACGGATGAAAAGTTTCTAAGAAACGCTATCATAACGTGCGGGCTTGTATATTTACGAGTCCGCTATTGTTTTTCTCTAATAAAACAAAAGAGGTGAAAACCATAGCAAAGCAAGACTTATTCATCAATGATGAGATTCGTGTACGTGAAGTTCGCTTGATTGGTCTTGAAGGAGAACAGCTAGGCATCAAGCCACTCAGTGAAGCGCAAGCTTTGGCTGATAACGCTAATGTTGACCTAGTATTGATTCAACCCCAAGCCAAACCGCCTGTTGCAAAAATTATGGACTACGGTAAGTTCAAATTTGAGTACCAGAAGAAGCAAAAAGAACAACGTAAAAAACAAAGTGTTGTTACTGTGAAAGAAGTTCGTCTAAGTCCAACGATTGACAAGGGTGACTTTGATACAAAACTTCGCAATGCACGCAAATTCCTTGAAAAAGGAAATAAAGTTAAGGTATCTATTCGCTTTAAGGGTCGTATGATTACCCATAAAGAGATTGGTGCAAAAGTTTTAGCCGAGTTTGCTGAAGCAACTCAAGATATTGCCATCATCGAACAACGTGCTAAAATGGATGGACGTCAAATGTTCATGCAATTGGCGCCAGCGACTGACAAAAAATAATTGTCAGAAAGTTAAATAAAGGAGAAAAAATCATGCCAAAACAAAAAACACACCGCGCATCAGCTAAACGTTTCAAACGTACAGGTTCTGGTGGACTTAAACGTTTCCGTGCTTACACTTCTCACCGTTTCCACGGAAAAACTAAGAAACAACGTCGTCATCTTCGTAAAGCATCTATGGTGCATTCAGGAGATTACAAACGTATCAAAGCAATGCTTACTCGCTTGAAATAATAGCTTGACTGTAAGTAAACAATTCTAGGAAATATTTGGAGGAAATAAAACATGGCACGTGTTAAAGGTGGCGTTGTATCACGCAAACGTCGTAAACGTATTCTTAAATTAGCAAAAGGTTACTATGGAGCTAAACACATCTTGTTCCGTACTGCAAAAGAACAAGTAATGAACTCTTACTACTATGCATACCGTGACCGTCGTCAGAAAAAACGTGACTTCCGCAAATTGTGGATCACTCGTATCAACGCGGCAGCTCGTATGAACGGGCTTTCATACTCACAATTGATGCATGGTTTGAAATTGGCTGAGATCGAAGTTAACCGTAAAATGCTTGCTGACTTGGCTGTTAATGATGCAGCAGCTTTCACAGCTCTTGCAGATGCAGCGAAAGCAAAACTTGGTAAATAACAACTGATGAGACTGGAACAGGATTGTCCAGTCTTTTTAAAAATAAAGGAGAAAAATATGGCTTCAAAAATGCTACATACTTGCTTGCGAGTAGAAAATCTTGAAAAATCAATTGCATTTTATCAAGATGCTTTTGGATTTAAAGAATTGCGTCGCAGAGATTTTCCAGACCATGCCTTCACGATTGTCTATCTAGGACTTGAGGGTGACGATTATGAGTTGGAGTTGACTTATAACTACGATCACGGCCCTTATGTGGTTGGAGACGGGTTTGCTCATATCGCCCTAAGTACACCTGATCTTGAGGGACTTCATCAAGAGCACAGTGCCAAAGGCTATGAAGTGACTGAGCCAAATGGTCTACCAGGAACTGCACCTAACTATTACTTTGTCAAAGACCCTGATGGCTATAAGGTCGAAGTCATTCGTGAAAAATAATCACGTGAAGTCAAGTAGAATGTTCGTTTTCTACTTGACTTTTTTTAGCTGAAAGAGTATACTAGTAAAAATTTAACCTTTAAGGGGAGTCCAGAGAGACTCACAAGGTGTCAGATAAAAGAATAGTGCAATTTTCTAGAGGAGACTTTTTGAGTGTGCTCTCTTGTGTTGTACGATTTTAACTGAGGCCTTGCACTAGCAAGGTCTTTTCTTTATCTGGTCCCCTTAAAATTTAAGGAGGAAAAGTCATGAATCCCACATGTAAGAAACGTTTGGGTGCAATTCGTTTGGAAACCATGAAGGTGGTTGCACAGGAGGAAATCGCACCAGCAATCTTTGAATTAGTCCTAGAAGGGGAAATGGTTGAAGCTATGCGGGCAGGCCAATTTCTTCATCTGCGTGTGCCTGATGACGCCCATCTCTTGCGTCGCCCTATTTCAATTTCGTCTATCGATAAGGTTAAGAAGCAGTGTCATCTTATTTATCGGATTGAAGGGGCTGGGACAGCTATTTTCTCAACCTTAAGTCAGGGGGATACTCTTGATGTGATGGGCCCTCAGGGGAATGGTTTTGACTTGTCTGACCTTGATGAGCAGAACCAGGTTCTCCTTGTTGGTGGGGGGATTGGTGTTCCTCCCTTGCTTGAGGTGGCCAAGGAATTGCATGCGCGTGGTGTGAAAGTAGTGACAGTTCTCGGTTTTGCCAACAAGGATGCTGTTATCCTCGAAAAGGAATTAGCTCAAAATGGTCAAGTCTTTGTAACGACAGATGATGGTTCTTATGGTATCAAGGGAAATGTTTCCGTTGTTATCAATGACTTAGATAGTCAGTTTGATGCTGTTTACTCATGTGGGGCGCCTGGAATGATGAAGTATATCAATCAAACCTTTTATGACCACCCTAGAGCCTATCTATCTCTGGAATCTCGTATGGCTTGTGGGATGGGGGCTTGCTATGCCTGCGTCCTAAAAGTGCCAGAAAGCGAGACGGTCAGCCAACGCGTCTGTGAAGATGGCCCTGTTTTCCGCACAGGAACAGTTGTATTATAAGGAGAAAATTATGACTACAAATCGTTTACAAGTTTCTCTACCAGGCTTGGATTTGAAAAATCCCATTATTCCAGCATCAGGCTGTTTTGGTTTTGGACAAGAGTATGCCAAGTACTATGATTTAGATCTTTTAGGTTCTATTATGATCAAGGCGACAACCCTTGAAGCCCGTTTTGGCAATCCAACTCCAAGGGTGGCAGAAACACCTGCTGGCATGCTCAATGCAATTGGCTTGCAAAATCCTGGTTTGGAAGTTGTTTTGGCCGAAAAGCTACCTTGGTTGGAAAGAGAATATCCAAATCTTCCTATTATTGCCAATGTGGCTGGTTTTTCAAAACAAGAGTATGCGGCTGTTTCTCATGGTATTTCCAAGGCAGCTAATGTAAAGGCTATCGAGCTCAATATTTCTTGCCCCAATGTTGACCACTGTAATCACGGACTTTTGATTGGTCAAGATCCAGATTTGGCTTATGATGTGGTGAAAGCAGCTGTGGAAGCCTCCGAAGTGCCAGTTTATGTCAAATTAACCCCGAGTGTGACCGATATCGTTACTGTCGCAAAAGCTGCAGAAGATGCGGGAGCAAGTGGCTTGACCATGATCAATACTCTAGTTGGAATGCGCTTTGACCTCAAAACCAGAAAACCAATCTTGGCTAATGGAACAGGTGGAATGTCAGGTCCAGCAGTCTTTCCAGTAGCCCTCAAACTCATCCGACAAGTAGCCCAAACAACAGACCTGCCTATCATTGGAATGGGGGGAGTGGATTCGGCAGAAGCAGCCCTAGAAATGTATCTGGCTGGAGCATCTGCAATCGGAGTTGGAACAGCCAACTTTACCAATCCATATGCCTGTCCTGATATCATCGAAAATCTGCCAAAGGTCATGGATAAATACGGCATTAGCAGTTTAGAAAATCTACGCAAGGAAGTAAAAGAATCTCTGAAGTAAACTGCAATCAATCTGTTCTTGATTTTTTATTAGTTTGTAATATGAATTTCAGAGAATTTTGGTACAATAAAATAAATAAGAACAGAGGAAGAAGGTTAATGAAGAAAGTAAGATTTATTTTTTTAGCCCTGCTATTTTTCTTAGTCAGACCAGAGAGTGCAATGGCTAGCGATGGTACTTGGCAAGGAAAACAATACCTGAAAGTAGATGGTAGTCAAGCAGCCAATGAATGGGTTTTTGATGCTCATTATCAATCTTGGTTTTATATAAAAGCAGATGCTAACTATGCTGAAAATGAATGGCTGAAACAAGGTGACGACTATTTTTACCTCAAATCTGGTGGCTATATGGCTAAGTCAGAATGGGTAGAAGACAAGGGAGCCTTCTATTATCTTGACCAAAATGGAAAGATGAAAAGAAATGCTTGGCTAGGAGCTTCCTATGTCGGTGCATCAGGTGCTAAAGTAATAGAAGACTGGGTCTATGATTCTCAATACGACTCTTGGTTTTATATAAAAGCAGATGGCCAGCACGCAGAGAAAGAATGGCTCCAAATCAAGGGGAAGGACTATTATTTTAAATCTGGTGGTTATTTACTAACAAGTCAGTGGATTGAGCAGGCTTATGTGAATGCTAGTGGTGCCAAAGTACAGCAAGGTTGGCTTTTTGACAAACAATACCAATCTTGGTTTTACATCAAAGCAAATGGAAATCATGCTGATAAAGAATGGATTTTCGAAAATGGTCACTATTATTATCTAAAATCCGGTGGCTATATGGCAGCAAATGAATGGATTTGGGATAAGGAGTCATGGTTTTATCTCAAATCTGATGGCAAAATGGCTGAGAAAGAATGGCTATACGATGCTAAAAGTCAAGCCTGGTACTACTTCAAATCTGGTGGCTACATGGCGAAAAATGAGACTGTAGATGGTTATCAGCTTGGAAGCGATGGAAAGTGGCTTGGAGAAAAAGCTACAAACGAAAATGCTGCTTATTATCAAGTAGTGCCTGTCACAGCCAATGTTTATAATGCAGATGGTGAAAAGCTGTCCTATATATCACAAGGTAGTGTTGTCTGGCTAGATAAGGATAGAAAAAGTGATGACAAGCGCCTGGCTATTACTGTTTCTGGTTTGTCAGGCTATATGAAAACAGAAGATTTACAAGCACTAGATGCTAGTAAGGATTTTATCCCTTATTATGAGAGTGATGGACACCGTTTTTATCACTATGTGGCTCAGAATGCTAGTATCCCAGTAGCTTCTCATCTTTCTGATATGGAAGTAGGCAAGAAATATTATTCGGCAGATGGGTTGCATTTTGATGGTTTTAAGCTTGAAAATCCCTTCCTTTTCAAAGATTTGACAGAGGCTACAAACTACAGTGCTGAAGACTTGGATAAGGTATTTAGTCTGCTAAATATTAATAATAGCCTCCTGGAAAATAAGGGAGCTACCTTTAAGGAAGCCGAAGAACATTACCATATCAATGCCCTCTATCTCCTTGCCCATAGTGCTTTAGAAAGTGACTGGGGACGTAGCAAGATTGCCAAAGATAAGAATAATTTCTTTGGAATTACAGCCTATGATACGACGCCTTACCTTTCTGCCAAGACATTTGATGATGTGGATAAGGGAATTTTAGGTGCAACCAAGTGGATTAAGGAAAATTATATCGATAGGGGCAGAACTTTCCTTGGAAACAAGGCATCGGGTATGAATGTGGAATATGCCTCAGACCCTTATTGGGGCGAGAAAGTTGCTAGTGTGATGATGAAAATCAATGAAAAACTAGGTGGCAAAGATTAGTCCTATAATTGGATATGATTTTCGAAGAGTATAAGCTAAAAATCCTGATTTCAAGTCGAATCAGGATTTTTTCATGGATGCAATTTTTTCTGGGTCTGGTGTGACACGGAGGGTCTTTTGTCCTGTGTAAGTGACAAAGCCAGGTTTTCCACCAGTTGGTTTGTTGAGTTTCTTGACTTCAATCATATCTACCTGCACCAGATTTGATAGGCGACCTTGAGAGAAGTAGGCGGCCAACTCTGCTGCGTCTGTCTTGACTTCATCAGATGGGTCAAGATTTCCTGAGATGACCACGTGGCTTCCAGGAATGTCCTTGGCATGGAACCAAAGTTCCTCCTTGCGGGCCATTTTAAAGGTTAGCTCCTCATTTTGCAGATTATTGCGGCCGACATAGATGATGGTCTTGCCATCGCTGGCCAGATACTGTTCTGGTTTTTTGCGTTTCTGGATTTTCTCCCGTTGTCTTCTGCGGATGAAGCCTGTTTGGATCAATTCTTCACGGATTTCAGCGATTTCTTCTAGTCCAGCTTGGTTGAGGACAGTCTCAACACTTTCCAGATAGAGAATAGTTGCCTTGGTTTCCTCAATCAGATCAGTCAAGTATTTGACAGCTTCTTTGAGTTTTTGGTAACGTTTAAAGTAGCGTTGGGCATTCTGGTTGGGAGTCAGAGCCTTATCAAGCGCAATCGTGATAG
Organism: Streptococcus sp. 1032; assembly: GCF_013277015.1. Taxonomy (NCBI): domain Bacteria; kingdom Bacillati; phylum Bacillota; class Bacilli; order Lactobacillales; family Streptococcaceae; genus Streptococcus; species Streptococcus sp. 1032. Next base: position 191,011 of record NZ_VMMD01000026.1, read on the forward strand.
GTTGGTTGGTGTAGTAGTTGTCTAGGATAACCTGGTCTTGGTCGTTAGGTACTTGGTGGAGGAAGGTTGTCAGCAATTCTCCTTTTTGACGAAATTCTTCAGCGTTGTCTGTCGCCAGTAACTCTTTTTCTTGTTTTATCAGCTTATGTCGATTTTTCTGCAGTTCATTTTCAACACGGCGAATGAGTTCACTGGCTTGTTGTTTGACACGGTCTCGCTCAGCCTTGTCCTTATAGTAGGTGTCCAACAAATCCGAAAGGTTGGCAAAAGGCTCTCCCACTTGATTTGCAAAAGGAACTGGACTGAAGGAAGTTTCAGTCAAGCATGGCTTGGTTTCTTGATTGAAAAAGTTTCGGAAAGCGGAAAGTTTTTCACTAACCAGTATCCTTTCCAATTCATTTGCCGTATCGCGTCCCAGACCTTGAAAGAGGCTTTGAAGATTTTTAGCTGTCGTTTCCTGCGTTTGCAGGATTTCAAAGAGTTTCTCGTCCTTGATTGTAAAAGGATTGAGAGATTCCGTACTTGGCGGAGCGATATAGGTAGACCCAGGCAGCAAGGTACGGTAGCTATTTTGTGAAAAACCAACATGTTTGATAACTTCGAGGATTTTATGACTGCTTTTATCAACCAGTAGAATGTTACTGTGTTTGCCCATAATTTCGATAATCAAGGTAGCCTGAATATGGTCTCCAATCTCGTTTTTATTGGAAACCGTGATTTCCACAATACGGTCATTTTCCACTTGCTCAATCGACTCAATTAGGGCACCCTGCAAATATTTTCTTAAAACCATGATAAAGGTAGAAGGCTGGGCTGGGTTTTCAAAAGTCGTTTGGGTCAGCTGAATGCGTCCAAAAACTGGATGGGCAGAAAGGAGCAGGCGATGGCTTTGGCGATTGCTGCGGATTTGCAAGACCAATTCTTGTTCAAAAGGTTGATTGATTTTCTGAATGCGACCATTCACTAACTCTCTTCGCAATTCCTCAACCATGTGATGTAAAAAAAATCCGTCAAATGACATCGTTCTCTCCTTGTGATTGTATTCCATAGTATTATATCAAAAAGGTAGAATAAAATCATGGAAATGTGGTATAATAAAGCCAAGTAAAGAGAAACGAGAAGCACATGTATATTGAAATGGTAGATGAAACTGGTCAAGTTTCAAAAGAAATGTTGCAACAAACCCAAGAAATTTTGGAATTTGCAGCCCAAAAATTAGGCAAAGAAGACAAGGAGATGGCAGTCACTTTTGTGACCAATGAGCGTAGTCATGAACTCAATCTGGAGTACCGTGACACAGACCGTCCGACAGATGTCATCAGCCTTGAATATAAGCCAGAGTTGGAAATTGCCTTTGACGAGGAAGATTTGCTTGAAAATCCAGAATTGGCAGAGATGATGTCTGAGTTTGATGCCTATATTGGGGAACTGTTCATCTCTATTGATAAGGCTCATGAGCAGGCCGAGGAATATGGCCATAGCTTTGAGCGTGAGATGGGCTTCTTGGCAGTACACGGCTTTTTACATATCAATGGATATGATCACTACACTCCGGAAGAAGAAGCGGAGATGTTCGGTTTACAAGAAGAAATTTTGACAGCCTATGGACTCACAAGACAATAAACGAAAATGGAAAAATCGTGACCTGATATCCAGTTTAGAATTTGCCGTCACAGGAATTTTTACTGCCATCAAGGAAGAACGTAATATGCGAAAACATGCAGTGACGGCTCTTGTAGTCATTCTTGCAGGTTTAGTTTTTCAGGTGTCACGAGTCGAATGGCTCTTTCTCCTATTGAGCATTTTCTTGGTAGTAGCTTTTGAAATTATCAATTCTGCTATTGAAAATGTGGTGGATTTGGCCAGTCACTATCACTTTTCCATGCTGGCTAAAAATGCCAAGGATATGGCGGCTGGCGCGGTATTAGTGGTCTCTCTTTTCGCAGCCTTAACAGGCGCATTGATTTTTCTCCCACGAATCTGGGATTTATTATTTTAAACAGTAAGAGGAAATTATGACTTTTAAATCAGGCTTTGTAGCCATTTTAGGACGCCCTAATGTTGGGAAGTCAACCTTTTTAAACCACGTCATGGGGCAAAAGATTGCCATCATGAGTGACAAGGCGCAGACAACGCGCAACAAAATCATGGGAATTTACACGACTGATAAGGAGCAAATCGTCTTTATCGACACGCCAGGGATTCACAAGCCTAAAACGGCTCTAGGAGATTTCATGGTAGAATCTGCCTATAGCACCCTTCGTGAAGTAGACACAGTTCTTTTCATGGTGCCTGCTGATGAGGCGCGTGGTAAGGGGGACGATATGATTATCGAGCGTCTTAAGGCTGCTAAGGTTCCTGTTATTCTGGTGGTGAACAAGATTGATAAGGTTCATCCAGACCAGCTTTTGTCTCAGATTGATGATTTTCGTAATCAAATGGACTTTAAGGAAATTGTTCCAATCTCAGCTCTTCAGGGAAATAACGTCTCTCGTCTAGTGGATATTTTGAGTGAAAATCTGGACGAAGGTTTTCAATATTTCCCGTCTGATCAAATCACAGACCATCCAGAACGCTTCTTGGTTTCAGAGATGGTTCGTGAGAAAGTCTTGCACCTAACTCGTGAAGAGATTCCGCATTCTGTCGCAGTAGTTGTGGATTCTATGAAACGAGACGAAGAGACAGACAAGGTTCATATCCGTGCAACCATCATGGTCGAGCGTGATAGCCAAAAAGGGATTATCATCGGTAAAGGTGGCGCTATGCTTAAGAAAATCGGTAGCATGGCCCGTCGTGATATTGAACTCATGCTAGGAGACAAGGTCTTCCTAGAAACTTGGGTCAAGGTCAAGAAAAACTGGCGCGATAAAAAGCTAGATTTGGCTGACTTTGGCTATAATGAAAAAGAATACTAAGTAGAGGTGGGCTCATGCCTGCTTCTTGTTTTTACAGAAGGAGGACTTATGCCTGAATTACCAGAGGTTGAAACCGTTCGACGTGGCTTGGAAAAATTGATTTTGGGAAAGAAGATTTCGAGTGTAGAAATTCGCTATCCCAAGATGATTAAGACGGATTTGGACGAGTTTCAAAAGGAAGTGCCTGGTCAGATTATTGAGTCAATGGGACGTCGTGGTAAATATTTGATTTTCTACCTGACAGACAAGGTCTTGATTTCCCATCTGCGGATGGAGGGCAAGTATTTTTACTATCCGTACCAGGTTCCTGAACGCAAGCATGCCCATGTTTTTTTTCAGTTTGAAGATGGTGGCACGCTTGTTTACGAGGATGTTCGCAAGTTTGGTACTATGGAACTCTTGGCGCCTGACCTTTTGGAAGCCTACTTTATTTCTAAAAAATTAGGTCCTGAACCAAGCGAACAAGACTTTGATGTGCAGGTCTTTCAAGTAGCTCTAGCTAAGTCTAAAAAGCCTATCAAATCCCATCTTTTAGACCAGACTTTGGTAGCTGGACTTGGCAATATCTATGTGGATGAGGTCCTCTGGCGAGCTCAGGTTCATCCGGCTAGACCTTCCCAGACTTTGACAGCAGCAGAAGCGACTGCCATTCATGACCAGACCATCGCTGTTTTGGGACAGGCTGTTGAAAAAGGTGGTTCCACCATTCGGACCTATACCAATGCCTTTGGGGAAGATGGAACCATGCAGGATTTTCATCAGGTCTATGACAAGGCTGGTCAAGAATGTGTACGCTGTGGTACCATTATTGAGAAAATCCAACTAGGCGGACGTGGAACCCACTTTTGTCCTCAGTGCCAAAGGAGGAATTGATGGGAAAAATCATTGGAATCACTGGGGGAATTTCCTCAGGTAAGTCAACTGTGACAAATTTTCTAAGAAAGCAAGGCTTTCAAGTGGTGGATGCCGACGCGGTTGTCCACCAACTACAGAGACCTGGTGGTCGTCTGTTTGAGGCTCTAGTCCAGCACTTTGGGCAAGAAATCATCCTTGAAAACGGAGAACTTAATCGCCCTCTCCTAGCTAGTCTTATCTTTTCAAATCCTGAAGAACGAGAATGGTCTAAGCAAATCCAAGGAAAGATTATCCGTGAGGAACTAGCTACATTAAGAGACCAATTGGCTCAGACAGAAGAGATTTTCTTCATGGATATTCCCCTACTTTTTGAGCAGGACTACGTCTCTTGGTTTGATGAGACTTGGTTGGTCTATGTGGACCGAGATGTCCAAGTAGAACGCTTAATGAAAAGGGACCAGTTGTCCAAAGATGAAGCTGAGTCTCGCCTGGCAGCCCAGTGGCCTTTAGAAAAAAAGAAAGATTTAGCCAGCCATATTCTTGACAATAATGGGAATCAGGACCAGCTTCTTAATCAAGTGTATATCCTTCTTGAGGGAGGTAGCCAAGATGACAGAGATTAACTGGAAAGATAATCTGCGCATTGCTTGGTTTGGTAATTTTCTGACAGGAGCCAGTATTTCTTTGGTAGTGCCCTTTATGCCCATCTTTGTGGAAAATTTAGGTGTAGGGAGTGATCAAGCTGCTTTTTACGCAGGTTTAGCTATTTCTGTCTCTGCCATTTCTGCAGCACTTTTCTCTCCTATCTGGGGCATCCTTGCTGACAAATACGGTCGAAAGCCCATGATGATTCGAGCTGGGCTTGCCATGACCATTACTATGGGAGGCTTAGCCTTTGTACCAAATATCTATTGGTTAATCTTTCTTCGTTTACTGAATGGTGTATTTGCGGGTTTTGTTCCCAATGCAACAGCCCTGATAGCCAGTCAGGTTCCCAAGGAGAAATCAGGCTCTGCCTTAGGTACTTTGTCTACAGGCGTAGTTGCAGGTACTCTAACGGGTCCCTTTATCGGTGGCTTTATTGCAGAATTATTTGGCATTCGTACTGTCTTTTTACTGGTTGGTAGCTTTCTATTTTTAGCTGCTGTTTTGACTATTTGCTTTATCAAGGAAGATTTTCAACCAGTAGCCAAGGAAAAGGTCATCCCAACCAAGGAATTATTTACATCAGTTAAATATCCCTATCTTTTGGTCAACCTCTTTCTGACCAGTTTTGTCATCCAATTTTCAGCTCAATCGATTGGCCCTATTTTGGCTCTTTATGTACGCGACTTAGGGCAGACAGAGAATCTTCTTTTTGTCTCTGGTTTGATTGTATCCAGTATGGGCTTTTCCAGTATGATGAGTGCAGGAGTCATGGGCAAGCTAGGTGACAAGGTGGGCAACCATCGCCTCTTAGTTGTCGCCCAGTTTTATTCAGTCATCATCTATCTCCTCTGTGCCAATGCCTCTAGCCCTCTTCAACTAGGACTTTATCGTTTCCTCTTTGGATTGGGAACCGGTGCCTTGATTCCCGGAGTCAATGCCCTTCTCAGCAAGATGACTCCCAAAGCCGGTATTTCAAGGGTCTTTGCCTTCAATCAGGTATTCTTTTATCTGGGAGGTGTCGTTGGGCCTATGGCAGGTTCTGCAGTAGCAGGTCAATTTGGCTACCATGCTGTCTTTTATGCGACAAGCCTTTGTGTTGCCTTTAGTTGTCTCTTTAACCTGCTTCAATTTCGAACATTATTAAAAGTAAAGGAAATCTAGTGCGAGTAAAAATCAATCTCAAATGCTCCTCTTGTGGCAGTATCAATTACCTAACCAGTAAAAATTCAAAAACCCATCCAGACAAGATTGAGGTTTTAAAGTATTGTCCCAAGGAAAGAAAAGTAACCCTACATCTTGAATCTAAGTAGATTTTATGGTAAAATAATAGGGATTTTAAGGAGTTTGATATGTATAACCTATTATTAACCATTTTATTAGTATTATCTGTTGTGATTGTGATTGCGATTTTCATGCAACCAACCAAAAACCAATCCAGCAATGTATTTGATGCCAGCTCAGGTGATTTGTTTGAACGCAGTAAAGCACGCGGTTTTGAAGCTGTAATGCAGCGTTTGACAGGGATTTTAGTCTTTTTCTGGCTAGCCATTGCCTTAGCATTGACGGTATTATCAAGTAGATAAGAAAATAATGGGCAGGACTAGGTCTTTGCCTATTTTTATTTCTAAATGATATTTGAGAAGGTTTTACAGTAAAAGAAAATTAAAAAATCTAGAAAGAAAATATGAAAGACAGAATAAAAGAATATTTACAAGATAAGGGAAAGGTAACTGTCAATGACTTGGCTCAGGCTTTGGGAAAAGACGGTTCCAAGGATTTTCGTGAGTTGATTAAAACCTTGTCCTTAATGGAAAGAAAGCACCAGATACGCTTTGAAGAAGATGGAAGTCTGACCTTGGAAGTCAAGAAAAAACATGAGATTACTCTCAAGGGGATTTTTCATGCTCATAAAAATGGCTTTGGCTTTGTTAGTCTGGAAGGCGAGGAGGACGACCTTTTTGTAGGAAAAAACGATGTCAACTATGCTATTGATGGTGATACCGTTGAGGTCGTCATCAAGAAAGTCGCTGACCGCAATAAGGGAACAGCAGCGGAAGCAAAAATTATCGATATCTTAGAACACAGTCTGACAACCGTAGTCGGTCAAATCGTTCTGGATCAGGAAAAGCCTAAGTATGCTGGCTACATCCGTTCGAAAAACCAGAAAATCAGCCAACCCATCTATGTTAAGAAACCAGCCCTTAAACTCGAGGGAACCGAAGTTCTCAAGGTCTTTATCGATAAATACCCAAGCAAGAAACACGATTTCTTTGTCGCGAGTGTTCTAGATGTGGTGGGGTATTCAACGGATGTCGGAATTGATGTTCTTGAGGTTTTGGAGTCTATGGACATTGTATCCGAGTTTCCAGAAGCTGTTATCAAGGAAGCAGAAAGTGTGCCTGATGCTCCGTCTCAAAAGGATATGGAAGGCCGTCTGGATTTGAGAGATGAGATTACCTTTACCATTGACGGTGCGGATGCCAAGGATTTGGACGATGCCGTGCATATCAAAGCATTGAAAAATGGAAATCTGGAGCTTGGAGTTCACATAGCAGATGTTTCCTACTATGTGACTGAGGGTTCGGCTCTTGATAAGGAAGCCCTTAATCGCGCGACTTCTGTCTATGTGACAGACCGTGTGGTCCCAATGCTTCCAGAACGACTGTCAAATGGTATCTGCTCCCTCAATCCTCAAGTTGACCGCCTGACCCAGTCTGCCATTATGGAGATTGATAAACATGGTCGTGTGGTCAACTATACCATTACACAAACAGTTATCAAGACCAGTTTCCGTATGACTTATAGCGATGTCAATGATATCCTAGCTGGCGACGAGGAAAAGCGACAAGAATATCAGAAAATTGTTCTTAGTATCGAACTCATGGCCAAACTTCATGAAACTTTAGAAAACATGCGTGTGAAACGTGGAGCCCTCAATTTCGATACCAATGAAGCCAAGATTTTAGTGGATAAACAAGGTAAGCCTGTTGATATCGTTCTTCGTCAGCGTGGTGTTGCCGAGCGGATGATTGAGTCTTTTATGTTGATGGCCAACGAAACAGTTGCCGAGCATTTCAGCAAGTTGGATTTGCCTTTTATCTATCGGATTCACGAGGAGCCTAAGGCTGAAAAGGTTCAGAAGTTTATTGATTATGCTTCGAGTTTTGGCTTGCGCATTTATGGGACTGCCAGTGAGATTAGCCAGGAGGCTCTCCAAGACATCATGCGTGCTGTTGAGGGAGAACCTTATGCAGATGTCTTGTCCATGATGCTTCTTCGATCCATGCAGCAGGCTCGCTATTCAGAGCACAATCACGGTCACTATGGATTAGCGGCTGATTATTATACTCACTTTACTAGTCCGATTCGTCGTTATCCGGACCTCCTTGTTCACCGTATGATTCGGGACTACGGCCGTTCTAAGGAAATAGCCGAGCATTTTGAACAAGTAATTCCAGAGATTGCGACCCAGTCTTCCAACCGTGAGCGTCGTGCTATTGAGGCTGAGCGTGAAGTCGAAGCCATGAAAAAGGCTGAGTACATGGAAGAATACGTGGGCGAAGAGTACGATGCGGTTGTGTCTAGCATCGTTAAATTCGGTCTCTTTGTTGAATTGCCAAACACAGTTGAAGGCTTGATTCACATCACTAATCTACCTGAATTTTATCATTTCAATGAGCGGGATTTGACTCTTCGTGGGGAAAAATCGGGGACAACCTTCCGTGTAGGTCAGCAGATTCGCATTCGCGTTGAAAGAGCTGATAAGATGACGGGTGAAATTGACTTCTCTTATATTCCAAGTGAGTTTGATGTGATCGAAAAAGGCTTGAAACAGTCTAGTCGCAATGATAGAGGGCGTGGTTCAAGTCGTCGTTCAGATAAGAAAGAAGACAAGATAAAATCAGGACGCTCAAATGATAAGCGCAAGCATTCACAAAAAGACAAGAAGAAAAAAGGAAAGAACCCTTTTTATAAGGAAGTAGCTAAGAAAGGAGCCAAACATGGCAAAGGGCGAGGGAAAGGTCGTCGCACAAAATAAAAAGGCGCGCCACGACTATACTATCGTAGATACGCTAGAGGCAGGGATGGTCCTGACTGGAACTGAAATCAAGAGTGTGAGAGCAGCTCGAATCAATCTAAAGGATGGCTTTGCCCAAGTAAAAAATGGAGAAGTCTGGTTGAGCAATGTTCATATCGCGCCTTACGAAGAGGGCAATATCTGGAACCAAGAACCAGAACGTCGTCGTAAACTCCTGCTCCATAAAAAGCAAATCCAAAAGTTGGAACAAGAGACCAAAGGGACAGGAATGACGCTGGTTCCTCTTAAAGTCTATATCAAAGATGGTTATGCCAAGCTCCTTTTAGGTTTAGCTAAAGGGAAGCATGACTATGATAAGCGGGAGTCAATCAAACGACGTGAGCAAAATCGCGACATTGCGCGCGTGATGAAAGCTGTTAATCAGCGATAAAAAGAGGAATGAAAATGGAAAAACTAATTGCCTATAAACGTATGCCCTTGTGGACTAAAGAAACCATGCCAGAGGCTGTTCAGCAGAAACACAATACCAAGGTTGGGACTTGGGGCAAGATTACTGTTTTAAAAGGAACTCTCAAGTTTATTGAATTGACAGAGGATGGTGAGGTTCTAGCTGAGCATCTCTTTGAAGCGGGGGCTGACAATCCAATGGCACAACCACAAGCCTGGCACCGAGTGGAGGCTGTAACAGACGATGTAGAATGGTACTTGGAATTTTATTGTAAACCTGAGGATTATTTCCCTAAGAAATACAATACCAATCCTGTTCATTCAGAGGTCCTAGAGGCTATGCAGACAGTAAAACCAGGGAAAGCCTTGGATTTGGGCTGTGGTCAGGGGCGTAATTCCCTCTTTCTAGCCCAGCAAGGTTTTGATGTGACAGCTGTGGATCAAAATGAACTGTCCCTTGAAATCTTGCAAAGCATTGTGGAGCAGGAAGATTTGGATATGCCTGTTGGTTTTTACGATATCAATTCAGCTAGCATTGGGCAAGCTTATGATTTCATCGTATCGACAGTTGTTTTGATGTTTTTGCAAGCAGACCGCATTCCTGCAATTATCAAAAATATGCAGGAGCATACCACGGTCGGTGGCTATAATCTTATTGTTTGTGCCATGGACACGGAGGATTACCCTTGCTCGGTTAACTTCCCATTCACTTTTAAAGAAGGGGAACTGGCAGATTATTACAAGGACTGGGAATTGGTTAAGTACAATGAAAATCCTGGTCATTTGCACCGTCGTGACGAAAATGGCAATCGCATTCAACTACGCTTTGCGACCATGCTAGCTAAGAAAATCAAGTAAACATACATGAAGATTAGGAATTTTTCTGATCTTTTTTTCTTTTTTTACGAATAGATAAGATAGAAGAATTGACAAAAATACGCATTATAAGTATAATTTTAGATAGAAAGGTGACCATAAATGACAATCACAGGTAAGGAAATGGTAAAATTATACTCAATGAAAATCAAAGAGCAAACTAGGAAGCTGGCCGCAGGCTGTACTTGAGTACGGCAAGGATAAGCTGACGTGGTTTGAATTTGATTTTCGAAGAGTATTAGCTCTTGCAAATGGATGGATTGAAGTACGTAAGAGAGGAAGTCATCATCATTTTAAGAAAGAAGGGGTCTCCTATCTTGTCACTATTCCAGTTCACGGTAATGAGGATTTAGGAAAAGGTTTAGAGAGAAAAATATTAAAAGATTTGGGATTGTAGTTGATTTGAAAATTGTGGAGGTGTACTATGCTAAAATCTTATCCTGCTATTTTTCATAGAGAAGGCACTGGATACTGGGTTGAATTTCCTGAATTTGGAGGCGGGACTGAAGGAACAACGATTGAACTTGCAATGAAAAATGCACGGGAAATGCTTGAGAGTGTTTTAGCTTCTTATATTGATGAAGGACTGGCTCTGCCTACTCCTAGTGACATTGCTGAGTTGAAAGCTCCTGATGGATTTGTGACTTTGATTCAGGTCAATCCCTTGCCTTTCGTAAAGAATAATAAAGCGATTCGAAAAAATGTTACGGTTCCAGAGTGGCTAGTCAGACTTGCAGATCGTGAGAAAGTGAACTATTCTGAAGTTTTGACACAAGCTCTTGAAAGTCGCTTGCAACTCTAAAATTATAGAGTGATGAAGATTAGGAATTTCCTGATCTTTTTTATTTTTTACGAATAATATAGAAAAGGAGGGAAATCATGTTTGTTGCGAGAGATGCTAGGGGTAAATTGGTAAATGTGTTAGAGGATAAGCTTGAGAAGCAAGAATACACCTGCCCAGCTTGTGGAGGTAAGCTCCGTTTGCGGCAAGGACCAAGTGTCCGGACCCATTTTGCCCATAAATCCCTAAAAGACTGTGATTATTCCTCTGAAAATGAAAGCCCAGAACACCTGTCCAATAAGGAATCCCTCTATCACTGGTTGAAAAAAGAGGCAGAGGTACAATTAGAATACCCGTTTCCAGAACTTAAACAGATTGCGGATGTATTTGTAAATGGCAATCTAGCTTTAGAGGTTCAATGTAGTCCCTTGCCTCAAAAAGTTCTTAAAGAGCGTAGTGAGGGTTATCGTAGTCAGGGTTACCAAGTACTGTGGTTGCTGGGGGAAAAACTTTGGCTCAAGGAGCGTTTGACTCGTCTGCAAGAAGGGTTTCTTTATTTCAGTCAAAATATGGGCTTTTATGTTTGGGAATTGGATGAGGAAAAACAGACTTTAAGACTCAAATATCTCATCCACCAAGACCTCCGCGGTAAACTCCATTATCAAATCAAGGAATTTTCCTATGGTCAAGCTAGTCTACTGGAGATATTACGTCTTCCCTATAAGAAACAAAAAATATCTAGTTTTAGTGTTTCTCAGGATAAGGACATCTGTCGTTATATCCGGCAACAACTGTATTATCAAAATCCTATTTGGATGAAAGAACAAGCAGAAGCCTATCAAAAGGGAGAAAATGTCCTGAATTATGGGCTGAAAGAATGGTATCCACAAATTCGACCACTAGTAGGTGATTTTTGCCAAATTGAACAAGATTTGACCAGCTATTATAAGCATTTTCAAACCTATTACCAACAAAATACTCAAAATGATTGGCAAAAGGGTAAATTCCCAAACTAA